>JAKAMO010000222.1 GCA_021812825.1 bacterium
CATCTTCATCTGCCAGCCCTCGGACATGCGCTGCCTGGCCTCCTCGGCGGTATAGGACTGGCCGATGTACTTGGACGGGTTCTTGAAGTCCGGGTCGTCCTTGTCCACCACCACCTGCGTCACCACTCCGGCCACGATATTGTCTATGCCGCGGATGTTCAGCACGTTGTTGAGCTGCGCCATCATGTAGGACATAGCGCCCTGCGTGTCGGCCACGCAGACGTCCAGCGGCAGCGGGAAGAGCTGGGGCCGGCACATCTCGGCGCGCTGGATGATGTTGCCCACCTGAGGGCCGTTGCCGTGGGTGATGACGTACTTGTCCTCCGGGTGCGCCTTGAAGATGTCGGCCACGAGCGCCGCGGTCTCGGCCGTGCGCTGCCACTGCATGGCTATGTCGGGGTTGATGGTCTTGCCGTCCTTGTCCTTGAGGCCCACCGGGGCCACCTCGTTCCCGCCGAAAGCGAATATCCTGATCTTTTTCATTTGTTCTCTCCGGTAGACTTGCTCTCTGAACTGACGAATTCGGACGCGGCCATCCTCACGGCGCCGCTGAAGGCGGCCAGCGCCTCACGGTCCCTCTCCAGCCTGCCCAGCAGGCGCAGGGTCAGCTCGAGCTGCACCCCGCCCGAGGACGGCAGGTTCACCAGGTTCTTCGGCGAAGTGCCGGGCAGCCGCTCGCACGGCGTTTCCGCAGCGAAGCCCGCCTCCTGCAGGCGCCTCGTGACCAGGCCGGCGGCCAGGCGGTTGGAGCCTCCCACGCAGACCCGCGCCCCGCTGTCGGCCTCGGCGTGCACGGAGATGCCCAGCACGGAGGAGGTGGCCAGCAGCACCGCGTCCGGGTCGTCGAAATGGGTGGAGGTCACGTGCATGCGGGAGCTGTCCGGCCCCAGCCAGCCGCTGAACACGTACAGGTTGAAGTCCTTGCCGGCTATCCGGCGGGCCACCCTGGCGGTGGAATCCTCGATGTCCCCGCCGTGCATCGCGAACACGGAGACCGCGGAGCCGCGCGGGTAGACCTCGCGGGAATAATCCGCGCCCTCGGCATAGGCGGCCCTCATGGCGGAGAAGTCCGGGTAGGCGTCCCCGCCCCGGCGCAGCGCCGCGGGACCGGCCGAACAGGCAGAGAGCAGGAGAATAGCCAGGGGCAGCAGGGTTTTCATCGGCTAAGGTAATATAATATAAAAAAACCCCCCTTCTTATCTCCCGCCGCGCGGCGCGCCCCCGGAGCGCAAAAGCCGTTCCTTTCCGCTATAATTATGGCGGGCCCCGCTATGGCGCCCGGAGAACTATATGGGGATGACAGGCAGACTTAGGCGCGCCGTACTGGAAAAGGCCACCTCGCTTTACGGGCCCTTCCTGGGGGCCGGCATCCGGCTGGCCGAGATGAGCCCGGACCACCGCTACTGCAGGGTAGTGATGCCGCTGACCTTCTACAACAGGAACTACGTAGGGACGCAGTTCGGCGGCTCGCTCTACGCTATGGCGGACCCCTGGTTCATGCTGATGCTGATAAAGAACCTGGGGCCGGACTACATAGTCTGGGACAAGTCGGCCTGCATCAATTTCCGCAAGCCGGGGCGCGGCCGGGTGACGGCGGAGTTCCGCCTCGAGCAGGGCGTCGTGGACGGGATCAGGGCCGAGCTGGCCTCGGCGCCTAAGACCGACCGGACCTTCAAGGCCGAGATCCGCGACGACTCCGGCCTGCTGATAGCCGACGTGGTCAAAGTGGTGAATATCAGGAAAAAACCGGCCTAATCGGCGGCGTTCAGCGCGGAAGAATAGAACTTCTCCAGCTTCTCCGCCTCTTTCGCCGGCAGCCTGGCCGGGTACGAGAGCTCCAGCCCCCGGGAGAACTTCTTCCCGGAGCGGAACTGGAAAGGGACCGGGCGGCTGTGCAGCACCGCCGCCAGCTTCCCCCTTCGGAAGACGAGCAGCACCCTGAAGCCGGGCGAGGGGTCTTCCATCCAGCCCTCGTAGACCCCGTAGGACTCCACGCCGGCGTAGCCTTTCCATTTCCTGTAGCCGAAATTCCCAATGTGGGAGTTCAGGTCCGCCTTGAGCGGAGCGCCTTTGGCCGCCGAGAGCCCGGCCGCCAGCGCGGTCTCCACTACCGAGCCGGGCTCTATATCGGCGCCGCGCGCCAGCAGCGCCATATCGGCCTCTATCCTGGACGTGCCGGGGGCCGGCCCGTAAACGGGGTAGTCCTGGCTGAAATCCTCGAGAGCCCTGCCTATCTCCCTGCCGCGGGAATCATAGAGCGCGGCGCCCTTGCGCACGGCGCTGCCGGCCGCGTCGAAAGACCGCGTGTCCAGGTAGACGGTGAATCCGGTCAGCCGGTACTCCCCGCCCGAAGCGGAGCGCTCGGCCCTGATATCCGAGGAGGTGCGGACCACGTCCTTCCCACCGGCCTCGTGCCTGAGCAGCGCCCCGGCCTTCAGCGTCTCGGCGCGCAGAGGCGCCCGGAAGACCAGGATAGCGAAGATCAGCGTTATGGGGCGTTTCATTACCGTGCTATCTTAACAAAAATACGGCGGCGCAGCGCCAGGAAGTAAAAAAGCCCCCGGACACGGTCCGGGGGCTCTTCGCGGCTGTCGGCGCCCTTACAGGAGCACCACCAGCAGCAGCACGGCCAGCGCCACCGCGCCGACTATGGCCCATGTTGAGGCCGAGACGGGGTGGTGTATCACGGGCTGCGTGGTCTCGTGACTGGGACCGGACGGATACGGAGGATAGTAGCCGGGCGGGTACGGGTGGGTGGGGTGGTAGGGGCCGTTGTCCCAGCCGGGATGATACGGGTTATACGGGGGATAATAGGGCTGCGGGGGATGCACTACCGGGGGCTGAGGGTGTACCGGCGGCTGCGGATGCACGGGATGCTGGGGGTGCTCCGGATGGGCCGGGGGAGGGATATAATGGCCGCCGGGCTGCTGATGCACCGCGGAGGGCGGCACGTGCTCGGAGAACGGCTTGCCGGCCTCCACGCGGGCGCCGGAGAGGGTCTGGTTGGAAGCGGCCGAGACGCTGACCTGCTCCACCATGCCCAGCGTCGGAGAGACCGCCTGGGCGGAAACGGCGGCCGGGAACGCGGCCGCCAGCATAACGATGAGTATCTTCACTTTATCCTCCTTGAAATCCACTTCTTATAGGGTACATCGTGCCATTTTACGGCCCTCCCTTTGATGAGCCTAATGGGGAAGCGTCGCGGAGTTTTTCGGCCTATGCGCCGGCTGGGCCCGCGCGCCGTTCCCGCCGGACGCGGCGCCGGCCGTTCCTTGACAATACGACGGCGAAAGACCTTTAATGGGAGGGCCGCCCAAGGCGGCCGTTAGAACGGAACCATGGAGATTAAAATGCCTACCGCAACCGCGACGCAGAAATTCGACCTCAAGAAAGCCATAGCCGAGCTGGAGAAGCTGGGCGCCGACCTCTACCACAAGGACTTCCTGCTGACCTGGGAGAAGAACGACGCGGAGATCCACTCGGTGCTGAAGATCGCCGAGATCCTCAAGGAGATGCACGCGCAGAACATAGACGCGTCCATGTTCAGGACCGGCCTCGCGGTGTCCAACTTCCGCGACAATTCCACCCGCACGCGCTTCTCGTTCGCCAGCGCCTGCAACCTGCTGGGCCTGGCCGTGCAGGACCTCGACGAGGG
>JAKAMO010000063.1 GCA_021812825.1 bacterium
TGTGGCCCTCGCGCCTTCCTTCCCAAATGCCTCTGTCGGCGCCGTCCCTCAGGCCGGCATTATACGCCTGGGTGGTATCCACCGGTTGCGGCTGCGGCTGGGGTTGGGATTGAGGCTGAGGCTGCGGCTGAGACCCGGTATTACCACCGCTGGGACCGCCGTGGTTACCACCGGGCTGCTGACCGTTGAATTCTTTCTGCTCCTGCATGAGCTTATTGACGGCGTCGTCGGCATCCGACAGCCGCATGACGGAGCCGTCGGAAGCGAACACCATGCTCGAGGCTATCAGAAGAGAAGGAAGCAACGACGCCGCGCGGAATGACTTTTTCATTTAACGCACCCCTGTGTTCCGGGATCCCGGAGAATCTATACTATATCCTAGCGGAATACCGCGCGGGCACCTAGAGCAGAAAGTCCCGGGATTTAGTGAAAAAATGCCATCACAGATATAGGTCATTTGGTCCCAGGCGGTTTTTCCTATATTCCGATACCCAGGTAAGGTCGTTCCTAATTTTGCGCTATATTATGGAACAACGGGCGCGCTTTTCCCGTCCGGCATTTGACCGGATAGAGCGTAATCTATACAATTCTAAATATCCGCGCGCCGGCAGCTAGCAAGCCCCGGCGCTGGCATCCCGCGAAGCCGAGTATTATGTCAAAACCCGATATAATCATAGTAGAGGACGACCCGCTGGTGGGCGAGATATCACGGGATATCCTGGCAGGCGCCGGCTATGCCGTGCAGCTGGTGCCGGAATCCCGCGAAGCCGTGGCCGCCGTCAGGGCCGGCATGCCGAAGCTGGTGATCACCGATATCATGATGCCAGGGGTCACCGGACTCGACATCTGCAAGGCCCTCAAGGCCGATCCTCACCTTAAGGACATCCCTGTCATGGTGATGTCGGCGAAGTCTTTCGAGACGGAAAAGAGGCGGGCGGCCATGTTCGGGGCGGCCTATTTTCTGGTCAAGCCTTTCAGCGAAAAATCGCTGCTCAGCACGGTGGCTGGCATCCTGGGCCCGCGGGAAGGGAAGTGATACCGAGATGCGCTGTGACGCAACAGTTTTAAGAGCCTCCGTAAAATTTGTTAAATAACAGTATGCCGGAAACGCCACTGTATCCCTCCTCAAAAACGGTCCTGATAGTGGAGGACGACCGCGGGGTAATGGAACTGCTGAAGATAGTCCTCGCCCGCGAAGGTTTCAAGGTGACCGAGGCCATAGACGGCGAAGAGGCGCTGCAGAAGGCCCGGCAGGAGCCGCCGCCCGACCTGATACTGCTGGACCTGATGCTGCCAAAATCCGGCGGCTTCGAGGTGGTGCGCGAGCTGCAGGACGAGAATACCGGCGGCATCCCGGTGGTGATAATGACCGGCCGGGCCATGGACCGCTCCACCTCGGAGATGATACTTCACGAGGCGAACGTGCGCGAATACCTCGAGAAGCCGGTGAAGCCCGCCGCTCTCTGCGCGCTGCTGCACAAGCTGCTGAACACCCGCCCGGCGATGCACTAGCGCTTCTCCGCGCATATCCACGTAGCACCGGAGTCCACGACGATGAAGACCGTATTCCTGCTGCTTTCCATGCTCGCCGCCTGCGCCGCGGCTTCGGCCCAGGGGCCTGCCCCGGAGCCGAAGCCGTGGAAGGACGCGGCCGAGCTCTCCTACGTCAAGACCTCGGGCAACACCCAGACCTCGACCCTCTCCATGAAGAACCTCTTCAATTACGACTGGAACCGGAGCGCGCTGGAGGTGGCCGCCGGGGGGCTGGGCACCCAGAGCAGGAAGGTCGTGACCGCCGAGCAGTTCAACGCTTCCGAGAAGGTGAGCCTGAAGCTCTCCGACAGCAACTACGCCTTCGAAAAATTCGGCTGGAACAAGGACCGCTTCTCGGGCATCAAGCACCGCTACGAGTGGGCGCTCGGCTTGGGCCGCGAGCTCCTGAAGACGCCTTCAGACAAGCTCTTCGCCGAGGCCGGCGGCGGCTACATCTTCGAGGACCGCCTGCGCTCCGACAACCAGTCCTTCAGCACCTACAGGGGCTACGCCAAGTACATCCGCACGCTCTCGCCCACCGCCAACGCCAGCCAGGACCTGGAGTACCTCGGCAACCTGAAGGATCAGAAAGGCTACCGGATGAACGCGGAGACCGCGCTGGTGAGCACGATAAACAGCCATTTCTCGCTGAAGGCGTCCTACTCGTGGAAGTACGTGAACTCTCCGGCGACCGGCTTCGGCAAGACCGACGCCACCACCTCGCTGGCGGTGATCGTCAACTACTGACGCCCCTGTTCCGGGCGCAGGATTAAAGTTAAAATAACAACGATGGAAATACTTATCACCAACGACGACGGCATCTACGCCGAGGGCATCTACGCGCTGGCCTGCGCCCTGAAGAAGGCCGGCAACGTGACCGTGGTCGCGCCGGACACGCAGCGCAGCGCGGTGGGCCACGCGATAACCCTCTCTGACCCTTTGCGCGTCACCGAGGCCAGGCGCAACGGGAAGTTCTTCGGCTACGCCGCCAGCGGCACGCCGGCCGACTGCGTGAAGCTCGGCATCAAGGCCATAATGAAGCGCCGCCCGGACCTGGTGGTCTCCGGCATAAACCTGGGCGGGAACCAGGCCTATAACATACTCTATTCCGGCACCGTCTCTGGCGCCACCGAAGGCGCGCTGCTGGGCATACCGTCCATGGCGGTCTCGCTCGACACCTTCGTCAGGCCGGATTACCGGCCGTCAGCCGCTTTCGCGCTGAAGATGGCGCGCCAGCTGGGACGCCGGGGCCTGCCGCCTGGAACCCTGCTGAACGTCAACCTGCCGAACCTGCCGGCGCGCAGGCTGAAGGGGGTGCGCGTCACCAGCCAGAGCCGCACCTGCTTCAACGATTGGTTCGACAAGCGCACGGACCCGCACGGCAGCACGTATTACTGGATGACCGGGGACTTCAAGCCGGTGGACACTAACGCGGCGACCGACCTCAACGCGCTGCGCTCCGGGTACGTCTCCGTGACGCCGATACATTTCGACCTGACCAACTATTCCTTCATGCCGGAACTGGAAGAATGGGGGCTGGGACTTTGATGGCCCGCCTGACCGCCGCCCTGACCCTGGCAGCGCTGACCGGCGTGCCCGCCGCGGCGCAGCAGCCGCCAGCCGCCTCCACGGCCGCGGTCTCTGCGGAGATAGCCGAGGCCAGGCGCGGCCTGGACCTGCTGCAGGAGCGCGGCGCGGAGATCCCGCAGGACCGCATCGACGTCCTTATGCCGCAGCTGAAGGTTTTCAACGCCGGACTGCGGGCCGCGATAGGCGACAAGATACTCGCGGAGGCCGCTGCGAGGGAGAAGGAGAAAGAGGACCGCCTGCTGACTGAGAATGCCGTGCGGCTGCTGCAGTCCGCGCGGGCCGCGCTGCAGGTCTATTACGGGGTGCACGACGGAAAATACCCGCAGGACCTGGCGGAGCTGGTGCCGGATTACCTCGCGGCCATACCGGAAGCGACGCTGCCGGACCACGCGGCCACCGCCGGGGTGAAGCGGGTGGACTCGAAGAAATACGATAAGGATTATCCCAAGGCCGTAAGTGACGAAGGCGGCTGGCTCTATTTCTCGGACAAAGGCTCGCAGAACTACGGCCTGCTGCTGCTTAACTGCTCGCACACGGGCCCTGAAGGCCTTAAGTTCTACGAGTATTGACGGGGGAGGGGGAAACATGGATAAGGAGCGGATAAAGAGCGTCTATCTTCCCGCAGCGGCCGCGGCCGGCGGGATGACGCTGTCCGTGCTCGCCTACGGCGCGGCCGCGTTCTTTCTGGCGCGCTCAGGTTACCGGCCCGCGCTGGCCGGACAGGCCGCGGCGACGGTATGCTACGTCCTTTACGCGCTGGCCGCAGGCCCGCTGCTGCTGATAAAGCCGCTGGCCGCCAGGCTGGAGGCCGCGAGGGAGACCCCCGAAGGGACCGCGAAGGGCCTGGCCGCGGCGGCCATCGTCAAAGCCGCGCTCTGCGAAGTGCCGGCGGTCTCCGGCCTGCTGCTGTTCCTGCTGGCGGGGAAATACGGCGAAGCCTTCTTCTTCATGGCTTTTTCGCTGGCGCTGGGGGCATTCAATTTCCCTAAGCTGCCCGAATGGGAAGAGAAGCTCGGCACGGCGGCCGGAAGGGTGGGATGATATGGACAAGGGGCAATACAAGTTGATAGCGGTAATGGGCGTTTCCGACGACGCGTCCAAGTACGGCCACAGGATCTTCCGCGACCTCGCCAACGCCGGTTTCCCCGTTAAGGGGATCAACCCGAAGGGCGGCTTCGTGCTTGGCCGGCATGTCTACAAGTCGCTGGCCGAACTGGAGTCGCTGCCGGACCTGGTGATAATCGTGGTCCCGCCGCAGGTCACCGAGAAAGTAGTGGAGGAATGCAATAAGCTCGGCATAAAGAACGTCTGGATGCAACCCGGCTCGGAGTCCGAAGCCGCCGTGGCAAAGGCGAAGGAATACGGCATCCAGGTGACGCAGGCCTGCTTCATGGTCTCGAAAGGGGTCTGGTAGCGGGGCGCTCTCCGGAGGAAGGATGAACCCACTGCTCTTCAAGATAGCCTGGCGGCTGGTGGTCTACCCGGCCCTGGCTTTCGCCGCGATCTCGTTCGTCTCCCTCTGGGTCTACGTGCATCCGCGGCGCAACGTCGGAGACAACAAACCGGAGAACTTCGGCCTGAAGCCGGAGCCGCTGACCCTGACCACCTCCGACGGCGTGAAGCTGGACGCGTGGTTCGTGCCCAGGGAAGGGTCCCGCAAGGCGGTGGTGATCTGCCACGGCTACCCGATGGACAAAAGCGACGTGCTCGGTCTGACGTCTTATCTGGCCAAGGACTTCAACCTGCTCTATATAGACTTCCGGGCCATGGGCCGCAGCGGCGGCATGTTCTCCACCGGAGGGGCCAGGGAAACGCGCGACGTGGACGCCGCCGTCTCCTGGCTGCGGGACAAGGGGATGGAGTCCATCGGCGTTTACGGCTTTTCTATGGGGGCCGCGACCACGCTGCTTTCGACCAACCCGGCCATAAAGGCCCGGGTGGCGGACTCGCCTTTCGCGAATCTGCGCGAGGCGCTCGACGACGTTTTCAGCCCCTTCGGGGCCTTCCGGAAGCCGCTGGTGGGCGCGATGCGGCTCTGGGGCCTGCTGCTGACCGGGTCCGACATTGACGACGTCAGCCCCGAGAAGAGCGCGGCCGGGATCACCACGCCGGTGCTGCTGATACACGGCGACGCGGACGAGACCGTGGACCACTCCAGCTCGGAGCGCATAAAGGCGGCGAACCCGGCAATAGAGCTCTGGATAGTGAAGGGCGCGGGCCACGGAGAGACCCGCTACAAGGCGCTATCCGATTACGAAAAGCACGTTCGCGGCTTCTTCCTGAAGAACCTGTAACCCGCGTCACATGTGACGAACGTGCTATTGCGTCCTTACGCGGCCTGGGTTAGACTATACTTTGCGCGGTTCGGGAAAACAATTAAGGAGGCTTATGAGGAAACTACTTATTCTACTGTGCTGCGCTGCCATGCCGGCGGCGCTCTCGGCCGAACAGTGGCAGATACTAGGCACCCGCCCGATGGGCATGGGAGGCGCCTTCGTCGCGGTGGCGCAGGGCCCGATAGCGCAGTACTGGAACCCGGCCGGCCTGGTGAAGAGCAGCGAGAACGTCTCGGGCATGGAGATACCTGTGGGCGTGAACGCGGAATTCACCGGCGGCATCGTGAAGAACGCCAGCCAGATAGGCGACCTGGCGTCCCGCTATTCCGCCATCCAGTCGGCGCAGAACTCCGGCGGCACAGTGGACGCCCAGCAGATCGCGGCCTTCGCCAAGACGCTATCCCTGATGGACGACATGAACAAGCCCGGGAAAGGTGCTCTCCTGGAAGTTGCCGGCGGAGCGAACTTCAAGTTCTCCAAGGTGGCCCTTTCGGTCAACAACTACACCTCGCTGGGTCTGAACCCGTTCGTGGATACGGTCAACGTGGGGCTGAACTCCGCGACCGGCGTGAGCGGCGTAAGCTTCGCCGGGGCCAATACGGCGTCCCCGGCGACTTCGCAGGAACAGGCCGCCGCCGCCACGATGGCCGCCGCGATAACCACGATCGGCTTCACCGACCTGGAAACCCTCCTCTGCGGAAGCGGCGGATGTCTGGGCGCGATAAACACCCCCACGAAGCTGGCGAACGCTTTCGTCAATTATTCGGTTGCCAACAGCGTTACGGACCAGCAGATAGCCGACTCGGCCAACATGATGTCCGAGTACGCTTCCCAGGTAGCGCCGATAATCAAGAACGCCGCGGGCGGCAAGCCGTACTCCCAGAACACCTCCAACCTGACGGTGGCGGGGGCCTCGTTCGTGGAGATAGCCGCCGGCTACGCCTGGAACGCCGACAACTGGCTCAGCGGCCTCTCCATAGGCGGCAACCTCAAGATGGTGAACGGCCGCACGGCCTCCACCACGTTCCACTTCCTGTCCGAGTCCAAGACCTCCGACGCCTTCAAGCTCAAGGACGTGAAGTCCAGCTGGGCGCCTGCGGCCGACATCGGCGCGCTGTGGAATGTACGGGCCAAGTACCCGCGCGCGCCGCTCAGCCCCAAGGTAGGACTGGTGGTGCGCAACATCAACAGCCCCAAGTTCGACCAGCCCGACGCGGTGGGAGGCAGCTACAAGCTGGACAGGCAGGCGCGCCTAGGCGTAGCGCTGAACCCCGCCAGGTTCTGGACGCTCGCGGCGGACATGGACGTGACCAAGAACCACACCGCGGTGAAGGGCTTCGATTCGCGCGAACTGGCCCTAGGCACCGAGATCAACATCGTCAACAGGAAGGCGTTCAACATCCCGCTGCGCGCCGGGCTGCTGAAGAATATGGCTGAGAAAGACTCCAAGCTTGCCTATACGCTGGGCACCGGCCTGAACCTGCTGTTCATGCACTTCGACGTGTCCGGAGTAATCGGGAGCGAAAAGACCGAGATAGACGGCAAGAAGTTCCCGGCCCGCGCGGGGCTCGCCGCGAGCTTCGGCCTGCTGTTCTAGGAAAACCGAAAGCTCGGCCGCAAGTCCCCGCCGCAAGGCGGGGACTTTTTTTGGGGAGGTCAGAAACGGGCTCGGTATACGAGGACCGGCGTCCGCCCGAGAACTTCCGTCCGCAGCGGGGCGCCGCCGAGAAACGTCTCCGCGACGAAGGAGCTGAGGAAGGAGGACAGCGCCATGGCCGCCAGCGTGTCCGACGGGTAATGGGCCTTGGCCTCCACCCTGGCCCAGGCAGTGGCCAGCGGGACGGCGTCCAGCCCGCCCCGGATAAGCGCGCGCTCAGTTCCGCCCAGCCGAAGAGATTCGAAATTGGTCCAGGCCGACATGGTCTGGGAAGCGGCGTAGGCCGTGTGCAGCGAGGGGAAACTGCTCCTGCCGGCGCCGTTGGGCCGCTGCCTGCCCACCATCCTCTGCAGCGAGAGCGTGGCCTGGAAAGCGGCGGTATTGGCCGCCACGCCCGCGGCGGCGGTCTTGGCCTTGTCATAGAGCCAGGCGTTCCCGTATGGGCCCGACGGCGCGGCCGCGACGCTGGCCCAGTAGGCGGCGTTGGAGACCGAGATAAGGGTATTGCTGGCCTTCCTGGCCTTGTCGGTCGAGCCGTATACCGGCGTTTTCGAGGAAGCCCAGGAGGAGATCCTCTTATCGGCGCCGGCCGCGCCGATGACAAGAGCCCCGGCGGCCGGTACCCAGACCTCCGGACGCAGCAGGGCGGCCTTAGCTGCCCGGCCCGTACGCGCCCAGCCCGGCCTGAGCGTGGCGCCGTCGGCCCTGCGGCGGCCGTCGGCCATGGTGGAACAGCCGGCCGCCGTCAGCACGGCCAGCAGGACCAGCAGGCCGGACGCGAGGCGTTCCTTCATGTTCATAAGGGGGTATTCGGGCTATCTCCGCCTAGTATATGCCATTAGCGGCATGCGGTCAATCGTACCGCATTATCCGCGCAGGACCGATTTGATAGAATATAAAAGATGTCCGCCATAATAACCCATGACCTGGTCAAGCGCTACGAGGAAGTCACGGCCGTGGACGGGGTCTCCCTCGAGATAAAGGAGGGGGAGGTTTTCGGCCTGCTCGGCCCCAACGGCGCCGGCAAGACCACCACGATCAGCATGCTGTCCACGCTGGTGCGGCCGACCTCCGGCACCGCGCTGGTGGCCGGGCATGACATCAACCGCGAGCCGCTCGAAGTGCGCCGCAGCATCGGCATAGTCTTCCAGGAGCCGAGCGTGGACGACCTGCTGACCGCGCGCGAGAACCTCTACCTGCACTCGATGCTCTACGGCATGCCCCGTCGCGAGATACCGGGGAAGATAGACCGGATGCTGGCGCTGGTGAACCTGTCGGACCGCGGGGACAGCCTGGTGAAGACCTACTCGGGCGGCATGCGGCGCAGGCTGGAGATAGCCCGCGGCCTGATACACAGCCCCAAGATACTTTTTCTCGACGAGCCCACGCTGGGCCTGGACCCGGCCAGCCGCAAGGCGGTCTGGGAGCATATCCGCGCGCTGAAGGAAGCGCACAATACCACCATCATCCTGACGACGCATTACATGGAGGAGGCGGACAGCCTCGCGGACCGCATAGGCATCATCAACCGCGGGAAGATAATCGAGCTGGATACTCCTGACGCGCTGAAGAAGAAGGTGGGGCAGGACCTGGTCTTCCTGCGCGGCTCCATCGACGAGGCCGCGGTGCGCGCCCTGCCCTTCGTGAAGGCGGTGGAGCGCGCCAACGCGCATTACGAGATAAGCATAATCGATTCCGGCGCCAACCTCCAGGCCCTGCTGAACGCGGCTGGCCGGATAGAGGAAGTGGAGGTCCGCAGGGTGACGCTCGACGACGTCTTCCTCAAGTTCGCCGGCCGCGAGATCAGCGACGACGCCGAGGAGCACGCGGAAGGCATCTTCCAGCGGATCGCCACCCAGAAGGCGGTGCGGAAATGAGCAACTTCAACGCCGCCTACGCGCTGCTGCTCCGGGAAGCCAAGATCTTCTTCCGCGAGAGGGAGCGCATAGCCGCGATACTGGTCTCGCCGCTGCTGTTCCTGTTCGTGATGGGCAAGGGCCTCGGCGGCGGCCACAGCCCGGTGCCCGGCTATTCCTACCAGCAGTTCATCTTCCCCGGCATCATAGCTATGGTGCTGCTGTTCACTTCCATAACCTACGGACTCTACATCATCTGGGACAAGCGCCTGGACTTCCTTAAGGAGGTCCTCGCCGCCCCGATACCGCGCTCCACGCTGTTCATCGGCAAGACGCTGGGCGGCATGCTGGGCGCGCTGGTGGAGACCGCGCTGCTGCTGCTGATCGGGGCCTTCTTCATCCTCCCGACTGGCCCGCTGCAGGCCCTGCTGGCGCTGGCCGCGGCCGTGCCGGTCTCGTTCATGATAACGGGCGTGGGCCTGACGATAGGCGCCAAGATGAAGTCGATGGAGGGTTTCGGCCTGGTGATGAGCTTCCTGACCTGGCCGATGTTCTTCTTCAGCGGGGCGCTGTTCGACCTGGGCACGGCGGCTCCCTACATCAGGACGGTGAGCCTGTTCGACCCGGTCACCTACGCGGTGGACCTGATGAGGATAATCATGCTCGGCCAGGGGCACTTCCCGGCGTGGGTGGACCTGGGCGCGATAGCGTTGTTCTGCCTGGCCGCAGCGGCGTTAGGGGTGGCCGCCTTCGGCCGCCTGCAGCAGGAAAAATGATCGGACGTCTGGGATAGCGGAAAAAGCCGGCGGAAGCCGGCTTTTCTATTTAAGGGAAGCCATCAGGCGGGCAAAGTCGTCCCAGACGGAGTCGCGGGACAGGGACAGCCCGTCGTAAAGGTCATCGTAACTGGACGGCACGTCTATCGCCACGCCGTGGCTCACGGCGTCCTGCGCCCAGTTCTCTATGACCAGCCGGTCCTTCACGAAGGAGACCAGCTCGCGGCCCAGCGCTTTCAGGCGCGGGTCTCCGGAGGCCTCTCCGGCCAGCGATACGAAGTCGCAGAGGTCCTTGTACGGGGCGTACTCGCCGAAGAACTTGGCCCTGGCGGCCGCGAGCCTGAGCGCCGCGGGATCGGCCTTCATGGCCGCCCCGGCCCAGGCGTCCAGCTTCTCCCGGAAAGCCCTCATCTCGTAAAGCCGCACCGCCGACTGCGTGGCCGGCGCGCCCTCGTTGTCCCCGGCCATGCCGAGAAAGAAGTCCCGGTAGGTCTTCACCGTATTCGAAGCCAGCTCCTCGGCGTCCATCTGCGGCCTGGCGTTCAGCATGCCCAGGAACTGTGCGTAGCGCACCACCACCCCGGGCTCGGTCTCCTCGGAGGCCGTCATGGCGCGGGCCGAATCCTTCAGCTCGTAGGCCACCTCGGCCATCCCCATGTTGCAGCCGTCCAGCATCAGGAAATCCACGCCTCCGGCGCGGCGCAGGGCCTCCGCCATCTGCGGCAGCGAGAATTCGTGGCCGGTCTCCTCGTCCAGCGAGAAGCCCTTGAGGTCGTAAAAGCCGCCCGCGTTGGCCTGGTCCACCGGTTCCCAGCCGTTGCCGTGGTCCCAGAGCACCAGGGCGTAGCGGCGGGCGGGATAGGCCGCCTTGGCCCAGCGCAGGAAATCGGCCAGCTCCTTCCAGGAGCCCATGTCCGCCGCGGCGCGGTGCTCCAGGACCGGGGAGGCGATGCGCGCGGTGTCGGTGTCCTTCGTCACGAGGTAGCGGCGCACCCCGGTCCAGTCGCCATCGGAGTTGTCGTCGTACTCCTGCCCGTTCATGCGGCCCATTTCCGCCACGATGTTCAGCTCCGGCGTACTTCCCGACAGTTCCAGCTGGTTCATGTCCATCAGCGCGGAGCTCTCGAGGTCGTTCTTGCCGTTCATGAAATAGAGCACCGTCCAGCCGGCCGCGGCGGCTGGCGACGGCTCGGCGACGCGGGGGGCTTCCTCGGCCGCGGGCGGCAGCTGCGGGAGGGCGGGCTGCGCGCTCGCGGGAAGCGGCTGCAGCAGGTGGCTCATCAGGTACAGGGACAGGACCATGCAGTTAGATTATAGACGACGCGAGTCTCCGGCGGAAGTGCCTTAGGTCCCGGCTCCCTCCGGGACGGACGGGCCGCGCCTGCCGATGACGGACAGGAGGGCTTCCTTTTCGCCGGGGTCCAGCAGGCTCCAGCAGAAGAGGGGGAAGACCGCCAGGAACAGGACCAGTCGTATCCCCAGCCAGGCGCCGGCGGGGATGGACGGGGAGAACAGCATACAACATGTGAGTCCAACGCCGGCTCCGATAGCGGCCAGCGAGCGGCCCCACTCGTACGGCACATGGTAGAAGCCGCGGCCGGCCAGGTACATGAAGAGTGCCATGCAGAAATAGGCGGCGAAGGTGGCCCAGGCCGCGCCCAGCATGCCGAAGCGCGGGATCAGCACGAGGTTGGCGGCCACGTTCACTGCGGCGCCGAGCAGCGTTGCGCCCATCACTCGGGCGGTGCGCTTGGCGATTATCACCGGGGCCAGGAAATTGATGTAGAGGCCGTTGAAGACATATGCCCACAGCACCACCGGCACCAGGCCCAGCCCGCCCCAATAGGCCTTGAAGATAAGCGAACGTCCGAAGACGGGATATTTGACGACGTCTGCGACGAAGAAGGACAGGCCCAGCGTCACCCAGGACGCGCCGATAGCGAAGAAGGTAAGGACGCGGGCGAACAGGCCCGGGGCTTCCGGACGCGACGCCCGCTCTATGAAGAACGGCCGCCAGGCCTGGTCGAACATGCTGACTATCAGCATCATGAAGATGCCCAGGCGGTAGGCCGCCTGGTAGATGCCGAGGGTGGCCTCGTTCGTCAGCTTCAGCATGATAGGCCGGTCGATGACCTGCACGGCCATGGAGCCCAGGCCGGCCGGCACCAGCGGCAGCGCGAAGGCGAGCATGGAACGGTAAAGGGCGGCGTCGAAGGCCGGTTTCAGCCGGGGCAGCTCCGGCAGCATGACCAGCAGGGCCGCCAACACCGAAGAGACCACGTTAGCCTCGAAGATGCCTGAGACGCCGCGCCCGAGATGCACTATCAGCAGCAGGTTGAGCCCGACGTTGACGGCCACCGTGAGGAGCCGGAGCAGGGCGTAGCGCAGCGCGCGGTGGGCCATGCGCAGGTCGGCGAACAGCGGGGCGCTCAGCGCGTCGAAGAGCAGGATAAGCGCTGAGTAGAGCACCAGCCTGGCGTTGGCGACCCCTATGCCGCCGGCCTCCGCCAGCTGGCCCGGGAAGACGCCCATCAGAGCGGCGAATAGAACGGAGACGACGGCCACGCCGTAGAAGGCCGCCGCCAGCGAGCGGTCGCGCTCGCCGTAATGGCGCATGTAGGCCTGGTCCATGCCGTGCTGGAACAGGATGTTGAAGAAGGCGATGTAGGAAAAGAGCGCCGCCGAGACGCCGTAGTCGGCCGGGGCCAGGTAATGCGTGTAGAAAGGCAGCAGCAGGAAATTGAGCAGCCTGGCGGCTACCGTGGACAGGCCGTAGATCAGTGATTCCTTGCCGAGGGCTTTGAGGTCCTTGAACATTCTCGCCGGGCGCGCGCGGGCCCTTCCCGCCGTAAAAGCGCCTGACTATAGTTTAGCAAATGACGGGGGGGCGGCAAATAAGATATAATGACCTGAGTATTAAGTATTATCCGGGGGAGATATGACGAAATTCACAAGAGATCAGGCGCCTGACTGCAGCGCCTGCCGCTTCAAGGCCGCCTGCTTCTACAGCAAACTGGACCCGCAGGCCCAGAAGGCCTGGAACCATACCAAGGTGGCGAGGAAATTCTCCGAGGGAGAGACCATCTACAGCGAATGCCAGCAGCCCCAGGGCGTGTACGCCGTCTGCAAGGGCCGCGCCAAGGTCTTCTCCACCGACGTGAAGGGCCAGCAGATGATAACCTGGATCCGCCATCCCGGCGAAACCTTCGGCCACATAGCCCTCTTCGCTGAGAACGAGTACTTCTGCAACAGCCGCGCGATGGGCGACACTATACTCTCCTTTATGGACAAGGCGACGCTGGAGCGCTTCCTGGACGAGCACCCGAGGACCTACCGGCTCTTCCTGCACAAGGTCGCCAACGAGCTCCATTCCCTGCAGCTCAAGCTGAAGGACACCGCCTACAAGCCGGCCAGGGCCAAGGTGGCCAAGGCCCTCATCAATGCGGTCTCTTTCAAGAGCCGCAATACCGACAAGCCGGCCATCTACGGCATCAAGCGCACCGAGATAGCCGAGATCACCGGCCTCGCGCTGGAGACCGTGGTGCGCACGCTGGCGGAGCTGGAGAAGCGCAACGTGATAAAGCGCGAGACCAAGTCCATAAAGATACTGGACTATCCCACGTTGGCCAGGGTAGCCGATCCGCACGCCAGGAAAACCTGCGCCAGCTGACCGCCGCCGAAGGCATTAAAGAAGAAGGACAGCCGCAAGGCTGTCCTTCTTCTTTTGGTGCCGCGAGGGTGGGCCGGGTTAGCAAAACCTTCGCGAAAGCGAGGCTTGCATAAGCGCCGAGTTTGAGTGGAGCACAAGCGACACCGCAGTGTGATGAGCGAGGCCACGGTGTGGCCGGATGGAGCGCTAGCGACAGGTCTCCGCGCGTTTTGCGTTCCGGCCCATCCGAGCTAGAATGTTCCGAACATCCTGTCGCCGGCGTCGCCGAGGCCGGGCACTATGTAGCCGGCGGAGTTGAGTTTCTCGTCCACAGTGCCGGCGTGGATCGGCATCTCGGGATGGGCGGCGGACAGTCGCCTGAGCCCTTCCTTGGCCGCCACCATGCAGATGAAGCAGATGTTCCTTGCGCCGCGGCTTTTCATGATCTCCACGGCCTCCACGGCCGAGCCGCCGGTGGCCAGCATCGGGTCCGCGATGACGACCAGGCTCTCGGAAACGTCCTCAGGCATGCGGGCGTAATACTTCACCGGCTTCAGCGTTTCCTCGTCGCGGTAGATCCCGATATGGGCGATCTTGCCCTCCGGGCACACCTTAAGCAGGCCGTCCACCATGCCCAACCCTGCGCGCAACACCGCCACGAAAACCACGTCGTGCGAGAGCTTCTGCGCTTCCGCCACCCCTATCGGGGTGCGCACCTTGGCTTTTTTCACCTTCGCGTTAAGGAAAGCGTCGTGGGCCAGCAGCATAGCTATCTCGCCCATCAGGCGCCGGAAATCCGGGACGGAGGTGCGTCTGTCGCGCAGGCGCGCGATCTTGTCCATAACCAGCGGGTGCTTGGAGACGTGAACGTTCTTCATCGCATTCCTCCGTATTATTTTATGACCTCGCGGATCAGCGGCTCCTTGCGGGGCGCTTTCGGACCGTAGGCCAAGGAGCCTTCGAACATCCTGACGCCTTCGGCCAGCTTCGACGGCGAAGACGCGTAGGCCGTGGCGATGAGGTCCCCGTGTTTCACGCGGTCGCCAGGCTTTTTAGCAAGGACGAAGCCGGCTCCGAAATCCACGGCGTCCTCGGCCTTGGCCCGGCCGGCGCCGAGGGCCACGGCGGCGAATCCCACGGCGCGGGCCTCCATCGCGGTAAGGAAGCCGGCCTTCTTAGAAAGAATCCGCTTCGAGAGCTTCGCCTTCGGCATATGGCGGTCCGGGTCGTCCGCGACGCGGGGGTCCGAGCCCTGCCACTTGGCCATCAGGCGGAATTTCTCAAGCGCGCTGCCGTCGGCGATGGCCCGGCGGGCCTTGTCCTCGCCTTCGGCGGCGGAGCGCGCCCTGCCGCCGAGATATATCATCCAGCCGGCCAGCACCTCGAGGACGCGGGTGAAGTCTTCTGGCCCCTTTTCGCCGGCCAGTATCCGGACGCACTGCGCGGTCTCTATGCCGTTGCCGACAGCGAGGCCCAGTGGCTCGTTCATCGCGGTCATCACGGCTACGCAGCGTATGCCGAGGAGCTTCGCGGTCTTCATCAGCGCCACGGCCAGCTCCCGGCTCGGCTTGAAATCCTTGAGGAACGCGCCGGAGCCGTACTTTACGTCCATCACCAGGCCGGTGATGTCCTCGGCGTATTTCTTGGAGAGGATGCTGGCGACTATCAGCGGCAGGGCCTCCACGGTGCAGGAGGCGTCGCGCAGCGCGTAGAGCTTCTTGTCGCTCGGGGCCAGGCGCTCGGTCTGGCCGAACATGGAGAGGCCGGTGGCCTTCAGCTGCTTCACTACGTATTCAGGGGCGAGACGCACCTTGAAGCCCTTCATGGCCTCCAGCTTGTCCAGCGTGCCGCCCGTGTGGCCCAGGCCGCGGCCGCTCATCATCGGCACCACCACCCCACAGGCCGCGGCCACAGGGGCCAGGGCTATGGAGATGCCGTCGCCCACCCCGCCGGTAGAATGCTTGTCCACCTTCATGCCCTTTATGGCCGAAAGGTCCAGCTTGTCGCCGGAGAGGGCCATCGCCCTGGTAAGCGCGGCCGTCTCCCTGGGGGAGAGCCCGTTGAGGAAGGAGGCCATCAGCCACGCTGAAAGCTGATAATCGGGGATGGAGCCGTCGGCGGCGCCCATAGCGATGAACTCGAGTTCCGCCGGGGAAAGTTCCCGGCGGGAGCGCTTCTTTAGCAGCAGGTCCAGCATTCTCATGGTTTACCCCTTAAGCGCCTTGGATTTGAGCAGACCCTCGAGGATGGCCTGCATCTTTCCGGAAGCCTTCGCGCCGAGCTCCAGCACTTCCTCGTGCGTCAGGACCTCCTTGGAGATCCCGCTGGTGAAGTTAGAGACCCAGCAGACTCCGGCGACGCGCAGCTTCAGCTGGCGGGCCGTGATAGTTTCGGGCACCACCGACATGCCGGCTATGTCCCCGCCGAGCATACGGTAGACCTTGACCTCGGCCGGAGTCTCGTAGGACGGGCCGGTCACGGCGGTGTATACCCCCTCGACGGCCTTTACCCTGGCCTTCTTCGCGAGCTTCATGGCCTCCTTGCGCAGGGCCTTATCGTAGGGCTCGTTCATGTCCGGGAACATCTCGCCGAAGGCGGGATGGTGGTTGCCCATCAGCGGGTTGCCGCCCATCAGGTTGATGTGGTCCTTCAACATCACCAGGTTCCCCGGCTTTATGCCGGGCTTCAGCGAGCCGACGGCGGCGGTAAGGATGAGGTTCTTGACCCCGAGGGCGCTCAGCACGCGGATCGGGAAAGCTATGAAGGACAACGGCCTCCCCTCGTAGTAATGGAAGCGGCCCTTCATCATCACTATGTCCTGCCCTCCCATGCGCCCGAAGACCAACTCGCCGGCGTGGCCTTTCACCGTGGGGGCGGGGAAACCGGGGATATCCTTGTAGGAGATGGAGACCCTGTCCTCGAGGCGCGGCAGAGCGCTTCCCAGCCCGGAGCCGGCGATTATCGCCGTAGAGGGCCTGAAGCCGTCGGCTATCCTCTTCAGCCAGCCGGCCGTGCGCTCGACTTCCCTTAGTATTTCAGAAGGTTCCATGTTGTCTCCTTGAAGGACCGTTATCCCGGCGGGT
>JAKAMO010000223.1 GCA_021812825.1 bacterium
AGGACGGGTCCTGGACCAGGTGGGTGGGCGGGACGCCGGCGGCTGAAAGCAGCGAGGTCAGCTCCTCGGCGGCCGAGTCCCTGCCCGCCACCGAGACCAGCGCCGGGGCCGCTCCCAGCGTGGCGAGGTTGACCGCGACGTTGGCGGCGCCGCCGCAGACGGAGGATTCAGAGGTTACGCGGACCACCGGGACGGGGGCTTCCGGGGAGATGCGCTTTACGGACCCCTTCACGTAGCGGTCCAGCATCAGGTCGCCGAATACCGTTATCTTCCGGCCGCGGAAGCCGGACGCGAGCGAGGAAAGCCGCTTGAGGACAGCCTTTGTCATAATATAGATATTATACTAAGCAACCGGAGGGGAACGGAAGCGGAGGCGTCAGGGGGTCACGGTGCGGCGGACGAGCTTGGCGGTGACCGAGCCTATGAAGATCTCGGCCTTCAGCATCATGGGCAGTTTCAGCTCGTCGTCCGTGATCCAGATAAGCATGCGCCTGCCGGCCTTGGAGACGAAGAGGCTCTCCTCGCCGGTCTTGGGCTCCAGCAGCACGCACTTCCTCTTGCCGTAGGGCGTGGAGATCTTCTCCCGCTTGCCGGCGGTGACGGTGAGGCGCCAGTTCTTCTTGCTGTTCACGTCCAGCTCGAGCTTCTCTCCGGGCGCAATGCGCATCAGGCGCAGGCGGAACACGGCGGACAGGTAGTCGCTGACCGGGCGGTCGAGCGGCCCCTCGAAAGAGGAAGTCTCCCGCTTGCGGTTCATCTTCTGTCCGTAGAAACGCCGGCCGGGCAGGTCGAAGACCGCCCACTCGTTGTAGAAGTAATGGCCCTCGGAGAGCTTGCGGTAATAGCCGTGGGAACTGAAATCCCCGGTGTCCATCCAGGACTCGTTCCGGTCGTCCACCTTGTAGACGGCGTTCAGGACGGAGGCGGACTTCGCCTCGGAAACTATATGCCAGGCCGTGCGGGAGGCTATGGCCACCTCGGAGTCCACCCGGATGAAGGATTTACCCACGTAGAGCAGGCCCCAGTAGATGTCGTACTCCAGCGTTTCCCCGGTCGTTATGCCGTTGACGGGGGCGGTGGACCCTACGACGGGCCTGGCCTCCGTCCAGTAGGGGTGGCGCAGCAGCTCTTCGGCGCCAGCCGGGGCGGCGAGGAGCAGCGCGAGCAGAAGTCCCTTAGAACCCATACCTGATGCGGGCGGCTACCAGCAGCGCGAGCGCGGCGGCGGCGCTGAGGCCGCGCCATTCCTTGTTCTTGCGGAACACCTCGGCCGAGTAGGCGGAAAGTTCGAAGAACCCGGCCAGGCCCGAAGGCGTGGGCAGCAGGGCCGGGGCCGCGCGCTTGTATTTCTCGAATTCCTCGCCGTAGGTCGCGGAGAGGAACTGCTCCTCCGCTTTTATCGTGACGTAGTAGATCCAGCCGAAAGAGGCCGAGGCGAAGGCCCAGACCGCGGCGGTCAGGACCGGGCGGGAAGGGGCGGAAAGCATGACCAGCAGGCCCGCGGTCATCAGCATCGTGCCGAGGTAGAGCGGGTTCCTAACCGCCGAGTAGGGGCCGGTGGTGGTGAGCGTCCTGGACTTCACTATCGCCGCGCTGGCCGCCAGGCGCACTGCCTGGCCGAGGGCCATGACCGCCAGGCCGGACCAGAAAAGGGGCCAGCTCTCGGGCCTGGACGCCAGCAGCAGGACCAGGGTCACTATCTGGGATACGAGTATTCTTTTTTTCACTTTCTTTTCCTTTTCGGTGTTTCGGCCGCGGCCGGAAGAGCGCGGGCCAGCGCCGGCAGGTCCCGGAAAGAGCCGGGCGCCTTGGCGGAACGGGCGTGGCCGGTGCGCACCAGGTAGCCTTTCAGCCCGGCGTTGGCCGCCATCTTCATGTCCGAATCCTTGTCTCCCGCCATGAAGGAGCCGGGGAGGTCGGCGGGGCAGTCCCTGACCGCCTCGTCGATAAGCCCGGTGCGGGGCTTGCGGCAGGAGCAGGCGGCTTGCGGGGCGTGGGGGCAGAAATAGACGGCGTCCACCCGGGCGCCTGCGCGGCGCAGCTCCCGGACCAGCTTCCGGTTAACCGCCAGAGAGGCCTTCATGGTCATGTAGCCGCGCCCCACGGCGGACTGGTTGGTCAGCACCACTACGCGGTAGCCTTTGGCGTTCAGCAGCCTTACCGCTTCCGGAGCGGCGGCGTAGAGGCGCAAGCGGCCGGGGCCGGTCACGTAGAAGCCGGGGCGGTCCCAGTTCAGGGTGCCGTCGCGGTCGAGGAAGGCCGTCGGGCGGGGGGCGGTCCTGCGGACCCGTTCCGGCCAGGCGCGCATCAGTCCTCGCCCTTCCCGGCGGAATCCACTATCCGCATCAGCTTCTTCCAGCCGTCGAGCAGGAAGACTATCTTGACGGAGAGTATCAGCACGCCCGGCCCGAGCAGCTGTTGCCAGCCGTCCGGGAAGCGGGCGAAGTCCTTGTAGGTGGTGATTATCGGGAGCCCGCCGGCGGCCCGCGACGCGGCGGCCAGGTCGTCCGGCGTGAAGCGGTGGTGGTCCGGGTAGCGCCAGATCTGCTCCAGCCTGATCTTCATCTTCGTCAAGGAATTCTCGAAAGAGGCCGGGTCGCCTATGCCGCAGAGAGAAGCTGCGGCTTTGCCCTTGAGGGAGTTCAGGTCCACCCTTTCGCCGGTGGCCGGATCGAGGAAGGTATCCGGCGTGTGCATGCTCTCGACCACGACGGCGCGCGGGGCGGCCTTGGAGATCTCGGCCCTCAGAGCGTCGATGGCCTCCTGCTGCACCTGCTCGCAGTGCGTTATTACCACGGCGCCGGCCCTGGCAAGGCCCGACGGGGGCTCGCGGAGGTTGCCTGCCGGCAGCACGCGGTCGGAGGAGAAAGGCTCGGTGGCGTTGACCAGGACTATGTCCGCGTCCCGGCGGAGGGCGAAGTGCTGGAAGCCGTCGTCCATCAGGATGATGTCGGCGCCGAGCTCGGAAGCCGCCAGCGAGCCGGAGGCGAAGCGGTCCGCGGAGACCACCACCGGTATCCCGGCCGGCTCGAGCAGGCGGTAAAGCATTATGGCCTCGTCGCCGGCCTCGTCCAGGCTGAGCGGGCGGCCCTTCGCGAGCACGGTGATCTTCTTCGGGGGTACGCGGCGCTTATAGCCGCGCAGCAGCACGGCCGGCCGGCGGCCGGCCCGGGCGAGTTCCAGGGCCACCGTCACCACGGTGGAGGTCTTCCCGGTGCCGCCGGAGGAGATGTTCCCGAAGCACACCACCGGGACCGGGAGGCTGCGCGAGCGGAGCAGGCCGCGGGCGAAGAGCAGCCTCCTGCCGGCTATGCCGGCCCTGTAGGCCAGGGAGAGCGCCGAGAGCAGCAGCCTGCCCGCCGGGCCCGACTTCAGGGAGTCGCGGGTCTTTTCCGGGGAGAAGGCGCTCATTTTTTCGCTCCCGGACCGGAGATATGGGTCTCAAGGCGTTCGAGCACCGCCGAGAAAGGGAGCGCGGAAAGCTCGCCCTGGGCCCAGCCGTGTTCAGGCCCGGGTGGGGACCAGCTCCGCGGCGAGTTCTGCGGCGCGTACACGGTGAAGGTCGGCGTGCCCTGGCTGACGGCGATGTGCATAGGGGCGGAGCTGGTGCCTACGTGCAGGGAGGCGCGCTTCAGC
>JAKAMO010000224.1 GCA_021812825.1 bacterium
GCTACCTACGCCTCCACTTCCACCGTCGTATCCATAACGGTGGCCAAGCGCAACGCCTTCATCTCCGGAGTCTATGTCTCGACCCGCGTGCTGGATTCCTTCACCGCCACCGGTCTCTTCAAGGACAGCGTGAGTTCCGCCACGGTATCCGGCCGCACGATGAAATTCGTTCTGCAGCATGGGAGCACGCTGACAGCGACGACCAACGGCTCAGGTCTGGCCTCGGCCGGGTTCACGGCCCCGGCATCTTCCGGGACCTATTACCTCTATACCTATTTTGACGGCGATCCCACCTACAATCCGGCGGCCATGTACACCAGCAGCGTCACGCTGGCCCGCAGGGACAGCCTCATCGTCCCTGCGGCGCCGGCCGCGGTGATAATAGGCAGCACCTTCACTCCGACCGCCACCCTTTACGACGCGGTGAACAGCGCCACGGTGAGTTCCAGGCAGCTGGACTTCCTCTTCCAGGGCTCCACCAAGCCGGCCGCCACCACTATCTCCGGGGTCGCTGCGGCCGGCTACACGGCCAACACTTCCTCCGGCGCTTACCAGCTGCAGGTCTCTTTTTCCGGGGACGCCACCTACAACCCCAGCGTCTCCACTGCCGGCATCACCGCGCTGCGCTATCCGACCCGCCTGGCGGCCTCCTCCGTAACGGTCAGGATGAACGAGGTCCTGACGGCCACCGCAACCCTGACCGACTACCTGGACGGTCCCGCGATCTCGAAGCCGCTGGTCTTCACCTTCCAGTCCCAGCCCTTCGCGTCCCTGACCGACTCCGGCGGCATAGCCCGCTCCACCTACACGGCCTCCGTAGCCTCGGGCACGTATTCGCTGCCGGTCACGTTCGCCGGAGACGCGCTTTACGATTCCACGGACACCGTGATCAGCGTCCTCGTGACAAAGCGCGACCCGCTGCTCCAGCTGTCCTCCGTGGCGGTCAGGGCCATGGACGTCTTCACCGCAACGGCCACGCTGGCCGACGCCGCCAACCCGGCCCAGCCTATAGCCGGCCAGGCCGTCAACTTCGAGCTGCAGGCCGGCACCTATACGCTGTACAACAGCGGGGTGACCGGCGCGGACGGCGTAGCCGTCTCCACCTTCTCCGCCCCGGTCTCTACCGGCACTTACCAGCTCCTCGCGCACTTCCCCGGCAGCTCAGGCTACTATCCAGCAGTGGCTTACAGCTCCGTCGCAGTAGGGCTGCGCCCCGCCTCCCTGGTCTTGCCGGACGCTTCCACCGAGATCGACGAGCTCTTTATGACCACCGCCACGCTGGTGGACCAGGCCACCTCCCAGCCGGTGAGCGCCAAGCCGCTGCTGTTCACTTTCGGTTACAGCTCGCAGGCTGTGACAGGGGCGGACGGCAAGGCCGCCGCAGGCTTCACGGCCCCGGCCTCATCCGGCGCCTACCAGCTGGACTCCGCGTTCGCCGGGGACGCCACCTACGGGGCCGTCTCCTCCACGGCCACGCTCACTGTCAACAGACGCCGTTCGGCGTTGGCGGCCCCCGACATCCCCGCCATAATCGACGAGATCTTCAACGCTACCGCGACGCTGACGGATTGGCGCAGCGCCCAGCCAGCGAACGGAAGGCAGGTATCTTTCTACCTGGCCAGCACGACAACCACGCCGACGGACGCCACTGGAACGGCCTTCTACTCGTACGCGGCCCCGGCGTCCTCCGGGACCTATTACGCCAACATAAGTTTCGCGGGGGACGCCCGCTTCCTGCCCTCCGCGACCACCGCCCAGGTCCTGGTTGACAGGCGCCCCGTGGCCATCTCCCCGGACGCCGTGATAGCCCGGGCCGCGCAGGTCTTTACAGCCACGGCCGCGCTGCGCGACGTGCTCAACCCGTCCTATAAACCGGCCGGACGCGCCATGCGCTTCATATTCTCCGGCAGCACGTTCACCGCGCTCACCGACGCGAACGGCATTGCAGTATCCACCTTCATGGCTCCGCCCTCGAGCGGCACGGCCAGGCTGGACATAGCCTTCGACGGCGACGCCCGCTACCGGACCGACGCTTCTTCCGTGACGGTCGCCGTGCTCCGCCGCCTGTCGTCCATGACCATCGACACGGCCGTCATAAGCGCCATGGACCTGCTGACGGCGACAGCAACGCTGAGAGACCTCGCCGCTCCGGGCGTCCCCGTGAACGGCCGCACCCTGACGCTCATCTTCTCGTCCAAGGCCGAAGCCGCAGTCACGGACGCGGCCGGCGTAGCGGTCTCCACCTTCGCCGGCCCCGCCTCCTCAGGCACCTACACACTGGAGGCCTCCTTCGCCGGCGACGACATCTACGACTCCTCCTCCGCCAGCGGCACGGTGACCGTGCTGCAACGCCAGACCGGGGTGAACGTGGCCGACAGCTCCGCCTATCCGTTCGAGCTCTACCTGGCCTCCTCCACCATGTTCGACGCCGGCACCGGCGCTCCGGTGGCCGGCCGGGCCATGAACTACTCCGTGGGCGCCTCCTCCGGCTCGGCGATGACCAACGCCGTAGGCGTGGCCACTGCGCCTTTCACGCCTCCGGTCGTCTTCGGCAACTATCAGCTCTCGGCTTCCTTCCCCGGAGACGCCACCTACGCTGCCGCGACGGGCAGCGGCACGGTATCCGTCATGCAGCGGCCCACGGTCCTGTCCACTGCGGACGTTACCGCCGTGACGCTGGACACCTTCTCCATAACCGCCTTCTTCACGGACGTCAGGTTCGGCACGCCGATAGCCGGCAGGGAGATAGGCTTCTCGTTCAACGGCCAGGTGAGCACGGCGGCCACCGACGCGACCGGATACGCCGCCGCGGTCTTCACGGCGCCGGCCTCCTCCGGCGCCTACAACTACACGGCCGAGTTCCTCGGCGATTCCATCTACGCCGCCGGCGTCGGCACCGGCGCCGTCACGATCAACACCCGCCCGACCCGCGTAATACCGAAGGATACCACCGCCAACTCGGGCCAGCCCTTCACGGTCAGCGCCACCCTGGTCGATCCGGCCAGGCAGAATCAGGCTGGCTATCTAGTGCCGGGCGCGCAGGTCCAGTTCGACTTCAAGGACAAGACCGGCTTCGTGCTCGACACCGCGTACGGCATCACGGACGAACTGGGAGTGGCAACGGTGACGTTCACTGCCCCCAGCAATCCAGACGTCTTCTACTTCGACGCCAAGTTCGGCGGAGATTTCACCTACTCTCCCAGCAGCGGCACCGCGATGATAAAGGTGGGGCTGCTCACCTCCCTGGTGGCCTTCGACGTCGTGACGGACGCACTTGAGACCTTCACCGGCAAGGCTAAGCTGACGGATTACCTTTCCACCACGCTGGACGACAAGCTGATACGCTTCAAGTTCCTCGGCGCGGAGAATTCCGGCATGACCGCCGCCGACGGCGTATCCGGGGTGGCCTCATCGACCTTCACGGCTCCGGCCTCCTCCGGCACCTACCAGTACATGGCCTACTTCGACGGGGACTCCATCTATTCGCCAAGCAATACCACCGCCACGGTGAAGGTCAACCTGAGGACCGCCTCTTTCGTCACGTACCCGGCCTCCGCCCTCGCCTACAGCTCTTTTACCGCCATGATCGCGCTCAAGGACCTGAAGACCAACAACTCC
>JAKAMO010000225.1 GCA_021812825.1 bacterium
CGGAATATTGTTGAAGTATAGTGGACTTGACATACTTGATGTTCAGGCCCAGGTACTGGTCTATCTTGGCCTTATAGCCGTCCAGGTTCACTTCGTCGGAGTACACTTTCTCGCCATAACCGAAAGTAAGCGCCAGGTCTTTCTGGGCGTCAAAGGACTGTTTGGTAACGGAGCCGTCATAATTTATGTAGCGGTAATCGAAACTCCCGGCGTCGGAAAGCATGAGGGACACGCCGAACCCGGGCTTGGCCAGCCCGGCCAGGCCTATAAAAGGAAGCGGCAGGCCGAAGGAAATATTGTTCATCTTCGAGTCGTCGATCCCCGAATGGTGCAGGACGGCCGAGGCCTCGGGGATATAAAGCTGGCCGAGGCCGGCGGGATTATAGCCGATGGTATAGATATCGTCAGCCACCGCGACGAAGGCCCCACCCATGCCGGCGGCCCTGGGGCTCATATCAAGCTTCAGCGCCTGCATGCCGGCGGAACCCGGCCCGCCAGCGAAAGCGGAAGCGGCCAGCAAGGGGACGGCGAAAACCAGGAGGACGCCCGCGCACCTGTTAAGGGCGGAAGCGGCTTTGCTCTCGGTTTTATGTTGAGTGTCCATAGTTCAGTTCCGGGCCCGCGCAGGCGTTAGTGCTCCAGCCGCCGCTACCTGACCACCGCGACCTTAACGGTCTTATCCAGGCCCGGGCCCTTCGTCTTGACGAAATAGATGCCGCTGGCGGCTCTGCCTCCGTTTGAATTGGTCCCATCCCAGCCAACCGTGCCTTTCCCGGCCGGGACGGGCCCGTCATAAACGGTCCTGACGAGCGCGCCGGCCTGCGTGTATACCTTAATGGAAAGGGACCCGGACTGGGTGACCGCGTATTTAATGATAGCTGCGCCGCCGGCGGAGGTTATTATGTTGTTATAAGCCGTAACGTCCGCGCCGTTTGCCGAAAGATTGATGGAATTCGAGACTCCCAGCGAGAGGATCTGGCCCAGATGGTTGCGCCCGAACACCTCCAGATAGACGGTGCCGACACCGGGATAGCGCGCGGCGAAGCCGGGCTGGACCTGCACCTTGCCGGAAATCAGGGGGCGCCCCTGTGGGTCAGAGCCGCCGTGGTAGCCTATTGACCCTGACGGTTTAAGATAAGTGCCGGAAAGGTCCGTCCGGGTCTGGGCCAGCGGCTCATAGTTGTAGTCCCTGAGTTGGGCGTACTGGAAAACCGTCTCCGCACCTGTAAGGGTGGAGGAAGACGGCGACCCGGCCATGGCGAACTGAGAGAACGGGACGTCGAAAGAGATCTGGTCGTTGTCGTAGACCGCGGAGAAAAGACTGGCAGCCGCGCTGCCCTGGGGCAGATGCGAAATAGTCAGCCGGTACGGCGAAGGCGAGTTAGCCTCGGAGTTGCCGTTATATACGTTGGGGGAGGCGGAAACCACCAGATAATAGCGCGCGCCTCCGGGAGGCACGGTATAGTTGAGGATGACGGACGGGTTAAGCGTGTAGCACTGGCCCGTAGCGGGGCAGGCGTCCGAGCCGGTCCCGTAAATTACAGGGTCGGCTTCGGTGACGTAATTGCGGTTTGAATCGAAGAGGAACATCGAATAAGCGTAATAAATGCCGTCGCTGGCCAGCGGCAAGTCCAGTTTTACGCTGAAATTCCCGGCTGAAAGCGGAAGGGAATAATAGTCCACGTCGCCCAGCGGGGAGACCGTGGCGGAAAGCGAAGAAAGGCTGCTGATATCGGCGGCGCACTCGGGCCCGTTATTGTTGGAGCACAGGGCGGAATTAGAGCCGGTTTCGTATGAATCCTGTCCGGCGGCGGTCCCTATATTATGGTGGGAGAAAGCGGCGGTGATCTTGTTGCGTACCAGGGCGTCGCATTGCCCGCCCCATTTGGCGTCGAACTGGGAGCAGGCGTCGATCATAGCGTCGTAGAAGTTGTTGAAATTATCCGGGAAATAGAACAGCGCGGAGAATATAAGAACGTCCGCCCTGGACAGGCCGCTGAAGGTTCCGGCGCCGAAGGTCCCCAGGTCCGTGGACGTCGTCGGGGTGCTGCTGCGCAGTTCGTAAAGGGCCTGGGAAAGGATAAGGCTGTCCTCGTGCACCTCGCCGTACCAGTCATTGGGCATCTTGCGCAGGGAAGTGGGGCCGGTAGCGGAAAGGTCGCGGGCCGCGCCTTCTCCCGCCCCTACGAAGTTCCCCAAAGTGCTCTGGTTGGTGTAGACATTGCCGTTGTAGCCCTCCTTCCAGAAAGAAGCGAGCGAAAAATAGTCGGCCATGGCTTCGCTGATGGCGCCGAATTCCCCGAAATTGATTATAGGGTATATCCTGTTGATCACCAGGTGGGTGTACTCGTGGCGGACTATGGTGCCGTCCATCGCGAAAGACCTGTATTTATTGTAGTTATCCATCTGCCCGTCGCCGATCAGGATCATGTCTTTTTCCAGGTCGTAATAGGCGTTGAGCATGCCTATGCAGTATTGCGAACAGCCGGTGAGATTATCGGGGTTGCCGGAGGCGTGTACCATCACCGGCACCTGGCTGGAGAGGTCCGCCCCCACCCCGCCGGAAGTGTTTACGTTCAGCGCATCATAAAAGCGGTGGATGGCGTTAAGATGGTAAAAAGCGTTAACTTCCGCGGTGGCGGTGGTATCACCGAGACTGCGGTCAAGATAAACGCCTGTAGTGGCGGTGGACCAGAGTACGGAACCCGGGTTGGAAGAGACGGAAGCGTTTTGCAGCACCAGATAACTGGAGATATCCACCGTAAAATTCCCGGCGGCGCCCATGCCGTCCGACTGCAGCGTAACGGTGTAAGAGGGGCTCTCTACGGCGGCGCCGTAAAAAGCCGCCGAGCGGGTCCCGATGTAAGCCCCGAGGCGCGCGCCTGTGGCGCCGTTCTTTACATATACCATGTCCGCGTCGTCAACGGTACCGAACATATCCAGCGTGCCCGCGTTAAAGGAGAGGAAGTGGGGCATAACCTTGGCGAAAGATTCCCCGGCATTAAGCAAAGAGACTACTGTTACCGGATAATCCCCCGGCACCGAGTTGGGGGTTATGGTGCTTGAGTACACCCGCCACACTCCGTTGCCGTTGTCGTAATGGGCGCTGGGGCCCCTGAAATTGGTGACCGCGAAATACGGGCCTTTAAGCGAGGAGAAGACCTTCCCGGGCTGGTTGGTGCAATAATCGCCCGCGGCGTTCGTAACGGTGGTGCTGGAATAATCTCCGGCCCAGAAATACTGGTCGCGCAGGGGCACGGTAACCAGCGGCTTCCACAGGTCTTCGGTCACGTTCAGGCTGTCGATGTTATACCCGGGAAGAGGCGAAACCGCGTAGACTTTGGCGGTGGAGGTCCCGTAAGTCGGACAGAAGGCGCGGCGCAGGTCGTCATACTTCAGCAGGACGGTCCCGTCGGCGGCGTTGATATAATAGACCCACAGCCCGTTGCCGCGGCCGCGTATTTTCCAGGCAAGCTTGAGGACCCCGTCGCTTTCGTCCGGAAAAATTACCAGTTCCGTTCCGGAGACCCTGAGCTGATGCCCCAGGTCCGCGACCGCCGATATCACGGCGGCGGCGCGCGAGATCCCGGGAGTGGTGTTAATGGCGATCTCG
>JAKAMO010000226.1 GCA_021812825.1 bacterium
GATATCTTCATCAGCCGCAAGGCCGGCCTGGTCCTGAACGTGAAGAACTGCCCGGAGCTGGCGGCCTGCAAGGGGGAGGACATAGTAACAGCCTCCGGAGACACCCTGCTGGGCGCGGACGACAAAGCCGGTATCGCCATAATAATGTCCGCCGCCGCGTACCTGCTCGAGCATCCCGAGATCCCGCGCGGCACGCTTAAGATAGGCTTCACGCCCGACGAGGAAGTGGGGCAGGGCGTGAAATTCTTCGACGTGAAGGCTTTCGGCGCCGACTTCGCCTACACCTTCGACGGCGACGTGGCGGGGGCGGTCGAGGAGGAGAACTTCAACGCCGACGGCCTGGAGATAAAGATAACGGGCAAGAGCGTCCACCCCGGCACCGCGAAGAACGCTCTGGCCAACGCGGCCCGCGTCGCCGCCGATATCGTGGCCGCCTGGCCAGAGAACATGCTGCCCGAGTCCACCGAGGCGCGCGAGGGCTTCGTGATGTTCACCGACATCTCGGCCGGCATAGAGAAGGCCGGGATCTCCGGCATAGTCCGGGAGCACGACCTGCAGAAGCTGAAGGCGATGGAGCGCCAGCTGCAGGCCATCGTCGCGGCCATGCGGCTCAAGTACCCGCTGGCGAAGATCGAGCTGGCCTTCAAGGAGCAGTACCGCAACATGAAGGGCGCTATCTCCCGCTACCCGGCCGTGATGCGCAACCTGCTGGCCGCGGTCAGGAAGGCCGGCCTGGTCCCGCACGTCAAGCCGGTTCGCGGCGGCACCGACGGGGCCCGTCTCTCCTTCATGGGCCTGCCCACGCCCAACGTGTTCACCGGCGGCTACAATTACCACGGCCGCTACGAATGGGTCTCCCTCGACGGCATGAACAAGTCCGCCGAGGTGCTGGTCAACCTCGTCCGCGAGTGGGCGGCCTAGGTCCTCCGATGGTCAGCAGAAGGCTGATAGACCTTTTCCTCGAGCTGGCGCGCATCGACGGCCTCCCGGGCAAGGAAGCCCCGGTGGCCACCCACCTGCTCACCTACCTGAAGAACCTGGGCCTCGAGCCGAAGGCCGACGGCACGGCCGCGGCCTGCCTGTCCAACACCAGCAACGTCGTCTGCCCCGTCGGCGGCGGCGGCGCGCTCGCGCTGGTCTCGCAGATGGACACCTTCCGCCGCACTTCCACCGTCAAGCCGGTGGTCTCGGCCGACAGGCTCTCCGGCGAGGGGGGGGCGCCGGGAGCCGACGGCCGGGCGGGCATGGCGGCCATCCTCTACGCGGTGGAGCGCGCCGTCCACTCCAACCAGCCGCTGAAGCCTTTCACGCTGGTCTTCACCACCCGCGGCACCGGCAGCATGGCCGGCGCCCGCAACGCCGTCCTCCCGCAAGGCGTCCGGTCGGCCTTCGTCTTCAGCTCTCCGCTGGACCCGGGCACTTACACGGTCTCCTCGCCGGGGATAGCGGTCTTCTCCGCCGACGTGCTGGGCAGGGCGTCCGACGCCGGCACGGACCCGGAGCACGGCGTCTGCGCCATCAGCATAGCGGCCAGGGCCATCTCCGCTCTTTCCTGGGGCAGGCACGACCCGGAGACCACGTCGAATATCGGCACGATAGCCGGAGGCGCCGGCACCGCCATCGTTCCCCCGGCCGCGCTGGCCCGCGGGCAGGTCCGGGCCCAGCAGGAAGCCATGGCCCTGCCGATACTGGAGAGGATAAAGGCGGAATTCGAGAAAGCCGCCGCTTCGGCCGGGGGCGGCGCCGCCTTCAAATGGTCCTGGGAATACGCGCCCTACGCGCATGCCCCGGGAGCGGAGGTCTGCCTTGCAGCCGAAACGGCCGCCCTGGCCGCCGGCCTCAGGCCGTCGCCCGTGCCCTCTCCCGGCGGCAGCGAGGCCAACGCCCTGAACGCCAGGGGGATCCCGGCCGTCAACCTCGGCATAGGGGTGAGGAACCCCCGGGCCAACGGCGAGCATATCCTGCTCGAGCATCTCTCCAGGGCGTCCGACCTGGCCTGGCAGCTGATAAGGAAGAGCTGAGCCTTTTTGTGCTATCATAATGACTGTACGGTCATTATGAAACCACTTACAGATACAGAAAAACGCGCGAAGGAAGCCGCTCTGGTCAGGGCGGCGGCGCGCGTCATGTCCTCCCGGGGCCTGGACTCCATGACCATGGACGAGGTCGCCAGGGAGGCGGGCGTGGCCAAGGGCACCCTGTTCCTCTACTTCCGGAAGAAGGAGGACCTGGTGCAGGCCGTCTTCGCCGAGATGGCCGGGGCGTTCGGCGGCGTGCTCGCCGAACTCGGCTCCTCGCCGCTGGAGGCGGGGGAGCTGTTCCGCGCCCTGGTGACGGCGCTGCTCGCCCACTTCGACAAGAAGAGGGACATCACCGGGTACTCCGGCGGGCTGCCGCTCTCCGGGCCCCGCCGCGAAGCGCTCAGGACAAGGTTCGCGTCCAACATGCGGCTGATCGCTGATATACTGTCGCGCTGCTCGGAGGAGGGCTTTCTGAAGCTGGAGGACCCGCTCTTTGCCGCCTCCGCCCTGTTCGGTCTCTGCCGCGGCTCCAACACCTACGCGCGCGCCGCCGGCCGGACCCTGCCGCTGGGGGAGCGCGCCAGGAGGGTGACCGAGATCTTCCTGCGCGGCGCCGGGAGGCCGGAATGACGGCTATAGCGACGCTGCTATCGGCGCTGTTCGCGCTGACGACACCTCTGGCCGCCCAGGAGAGCTCCACCGGGACCATGCGGGCCATCTCGCTGGAGGAGGCCTTCTCGCTTGCCGCCGCCCGCAGCGAGGCGCTGGCCCAGCAGGGGGAATACGTAGCCCAGCTGGCCGAGGCCGAGAAGCTCGCCGCGGCCGCCTTCCGCCCGTCCCTGGACCTGGACGCCTCGCAGGCCGGCCAGCAGCACTCCGCCTCCTCGTCCAGGGCCTACCTGCGCGCCGGCTATTCCGTCTTTTCCGGCATGAGGGACTATATCGCCGCCAAGGCCGCCTCGGCGAGGACCGACGCGGCGGGCCTCGACCTGTCGCGGGCCAGGCAGCTGCTCTACCTCGGCACGGCGCAGGCATATATAACGCTTTTCGAGACCCAGCGCGAGCTGGCGATACGCCGCGAGCAGCTGGATGTCACCGCGCGCCGCATAGAGGAACTCCAGGGCCGGGTGGACCTGGGCCGCTCCCGCCGCAGCGAGCTGGTGGCGGCCAGGACCCAGCTGGCCCAGGACAAGGCCAGCCTCCTGGCCTCGTCTTCCGGCGAAAGGCTGGCCCAGCAGGCCCTTAAGTTCGCCACCGGCCTTGAAGAGGACCTCCTGCCGGCCGAGCCCGCGCTGCGCGGGCAGGGCCGCCTGGACGACTACCTGAGGGCCTCCCTGTCCCGCCCCGACATCGCGGCGCGCCGCAAGTCACTGCAGCAGTATTCCTTCCTCTACGATATCGAGGCCCGCGGCCGCTGGCCTTCGGTGAGCGCCTACGCCGACTATTACGTCCTGCGCGACCCGATGCCCGACCCTCCGGACCGCTGGGACGCCGGGCTCACGCTGACCATGCCGCTCTATACGGGCGGCGCCATCCCGGCCCGCAGGGAGGCCGCCAGCTCCGCCCGCCGCTCCGCCGAGCTCGGCCTCGAG
>JAKAMO010000227.1 GCA_021812825.1 bacterium
CGTCCCACTGCTTGAGCCACTTGCGCAGCGCGGTCCAGGCGTGCGGAGGGATGCGGATGGTCTTGGAGTTCTCCTCCACGGAGCGGCGCACGTACTGCTCTATCCAGTACGAAGCGTAGGTCGAGAAGCGGTAGCCCTTCTTCGGGTCGAACTTGTCGATGGCGTGCAGGAGCCCGAGGTTCCCCTCCTCCACCAGGTCCATCAGGTCGGCGCCCTGGTACAGGAAGCGCTTGGCTATCGGTATGACCAGCTTGAGGTTGAGCTCCATGATGCGCTCTTTTGCCCGGCGGTCGCCGCGCTTTACGCGCTTCCACAGCTCGTGCGACTCCTCCCGCGAGATCTTGTGGTCTATCTGGCTGATCTTGCGGATGTACTGGTTCGTCGAGTCGATGTTGATGTCGCTCAGTTTTTCCTTGGGGGCGGACTTCTCCTTTTCCGCCTCCGCGGGAGATCCTTTCTCCTGCTCCTGATCGTCTTTTTCTTCAGCCATTATCGCCCCTTATCAGACCGTGGGTTTGATGTGAAAGTCCTTTTCGGCGGCTTCCTGGTCGAGCATCTCCTGGGTCTCCGCGCGGTCCACGCGCGCCATCGGGTGCCCGCTCTTGAGCGACTTGACGAACGCGTCGAGGGCGGGAACGCTTCCCTGGGCTTCCCCTTCCACCGCCCCGTCCAGGGTGTTGCGCACCCAGCCGGTAACGCCGCAGCCGGCCGCGGCTTCCTTGACGAACCAGCGGAAGCCGACGCCCTGCACCATACCGAAGACCCTGAAGCTCAAACGCATATATTCTGTGTGCCGCCGGATAAATGATACTTTAAAAATAAGCGCGCTAGCAAGGCGCTATTGACAGCGCAACCGGCCAAAGGAAAGGCCCGCCTTTCGGCGGGCCCGGTACGGCTGAAAAAGGGATCGGGGTGGTGAGATTTGAACTCACGATCTCTCGCACCCGAAGCGAGCGCTCTAGCCAGCTGAGCCACACCCCGATAATACTTCCCGCTTCGGTAACGCTGCCGGTATATGATACCAGAAAACGGGTCCGGATTTCAATGTTCGTTCCCCGTCTCAGCCCGCGCCGTTGCCGGTGAGCGCCGAGATGACCCTGGCCGCGATGTCGCGCGCGGCGTGGGGCCTCGCGTGCTCGGCCAGGGCCGCCGAGGCCTGCGAGAGCGCGTGGGGGCTGCCGGCGTATTTCCTGACCAGCGGCAGCAGCTCGGCCGCGGAGCCGGCCGACTCCGCCAGTCTGTGCCGGAGCAGGAATGCCGTGTTCCGCGCCTCCTGGCCCGGCAGCGGCGAGTAGATGATGAAGGGCTTGGCCAGGGCCATCGTCTCGGCCAGCGTAACCCCTCCCGGCTTGCCCACCACCAGGTCCGCGGCGCGGTAGTAATCCTCCGGGGACTCCGTGAAGTCGACGAAGCGCAGGTGGCGCGTGTTGGCGGCGGCCTTCTCGGCCTGCCGGCAGAGGCGGCGGTTGTTGCCGCAGAGCACGGCGGCCTGCAGGCGGCCGAGCAGGGGGCTCAGGGACATGGCGGCCTCCTGCAGGTTGCCCAGCCCGCGGCTGCCGCCGGTGATCAGCACCGTGAACAAACCGGGCGCCAGGCCCAGCTTTTTGCGGGCGGAGGCTTTGTCGGGCTGCGCGCCGGAGAACTCCTTGCGGACCGGGATGCCGGTCAGGACTATCCTCTCCGGCGGCGCGCCCCGCTTCCTGAGCTCGCCGGCGGCCCCGCGCTCCGGCACGAAATACGCCTGCACTCCGCGCGCCGGCCAGTAGGCGTGGGCGCAGAAATCCGTCAGCACCGAGAAGAGCGGCAGCTTCGAGAGCCTCCGGTTCTTCGTTATCATCAGCGAGGAGAGCGCCTGCGTGGAGATGACCGCGCGAACCCCCTTCTTCAGCAGGAGCTCTTCCAGCTTCCTGGACGAGAACGGCAGGACCGCCTCGCGCAGGGCGCCGGCCGCGAAGGCCACGAAATCGTTGTCGTAGGCGTAATGCCACAGCGCCGGCGTGCGGTTGAGCACCTGCAGGTAGGTCCTGGCCACGAAGGGCCCGAAATCGGGGTAGACCTCCGAGAGGTCCACGAAGACGGGCTCTATGACGCTGGGCGGCAGGAACTCCGCTATGGCCCTGGCCGCGGCGTGGTGGCCCGACGGGCAGGTGCCGTAGATCAGCGCTACCTTTATCGGATATCCGGCCGGGCCCTGCAGCATAGGCTGATTATACAAAAACGAACGCCCCGCCCTTCCGAAGAAGGACGGGGCGCCGTCTCTCTCTTTACTGCCTTATTCTGCCGCCCCGAAGGGCGGGAAGATCTCTCCCGCCGGCTCAGAGGTGCTCGGCCACGCGGCCTACCAGCTCCTCCGACGGCTTCAGGGTCTTCGCGCCGGGCTTCCACTTGGCCGGGCAGACTTCGGCCGGGTTCTTGTAGGTGTGGACGAAGGCCTTCATCTTGCGGACCAGCTCCTCCATGTTGCGGCCCACGTTGTTAAGGTTGATCTCGGTCCCCGCCAGCACGCCCTCCGGGTTGACGATGAAGGTGCCGCGGTACGCCAGGCCGGTCCTGCAGTCGTAGGCGCCGAGCGACTTCGCCAGGCGGCCGCGCACGTCCGAGGCCATCCGGTACTTCACGTCCTTCAGCAGTTTCTCCTGGGCCTGCCAGCCCATGTGGGTGAACTTGGTGTCCGTGCTGACGGAGAGCACTTCGGCGCCGAGGCTCTCCAGCTCGGCCTGCTTGTCGGCCAGGTCGGCCAGTTCGGTCGGGCAGACGAAGGTGAAGTCGGCGGGGTAGAAGACCAGCAGGGTCCATTTTCCCGCCTTGACCGCGTCCTCCAGGCGGAAGCGGCCGAACTTGCAGGAGACCGGGTCGAAGGTCTCCAGCTCGAAGCCGGCCAGCTTCTGGCCGACCGTGATCATCGTTTCGTTCTTTTCTTCAGGCATTTTTTAGTCTCCTTGGCAGCCGCCTTCTTGCCGCAGGCGGGGCATATTCCGAAAAATTCCACGGTGCAGCTGAGCACCTTGAAGCCGCGGGGCCTGCCGGCCGGCGACGGCGTCCTGGCGGGCGCCCTTACGTCGGCTATCCGGCCGCAGCGCACGCACATCAGGTGGGCGTGCGGGGTCTTGCCCGGGTCGAAGCGGGAGCGGCCGCGCTCTATGCGCACCTCGGCCAGCTCGCCCATGCTTATCAGCGACTGCAGCGTGTTGTAGACGGTGGCGAAGGAGACGCCGGGCAGGCGCTTCAGGAGCCTGGAGTAGATGTCCTCCGCCGTGGGGTGGGAGGTGTTGCCGTCGAGGATCCGGAGTATCTCGGCGCGCTGGGGCGTCATGCGGTAGCCGGCGGGGAGGTCTTTCTTTGCGGTCTTCATATTTAAAATCGTTCCTGTCTGATAAATATTACCAGATTAGAATGATTCTTGTCAAGGGCATGCTCCCCGGCCCGCGTGCTATAATCTATTTTAAGGAAAACAGGAGGCTGCGTATGAAGACCGTGTTCAAGGTCGTAGGCATGAGCTGCGGCGGCTGCCGCAGCGGGGTGGAGAACGCCCTGAAGCGCGTTCCCGGCGTGCTCTCGGTGCAAGTTAGCCTGGAGAAGGGCGAGGCCGCCGTGGAGTACGACGAAAAGAA
>JAKAMO010000228.1 GCA_021812825.1 bacterium
CAGCGGGATCACGATGAAGATGAACACCGCCCACAGCAGCACGGAGAAAGGCACCACCAGCGATGAGGCGCCGCTGACCAGGAACTTCACTATAGGCGCGAAGGCGGCCAGCATGATGAGGTCGTTGACGGCCACCTGCACCAGCGTGTAGGCCGGGTCCCCGTCGGTGAGGTAGCTCCAGACGAAGACCATCGCCGTGCAAGGCGCCGCGGCCAGTATTATGACGCCGGCTATGTACTGTTCGGCCAGCTCCGGGCCTATCCACGGGGTAAAGATATGCTTGAAGAACACCCAGCCCAGCAGCGCCATGCTGAAAGGCTTGACCAGCCAGTTCACGACCAGCGTGATGAGCAGCCCCTTCGGCTTGCGCCCTACGTTGGAGAGCGAGCCGAAGTCTATCTTGAGCATCATCGGGTAGATCATCAGCCACAGCAGCACGGCTATCGGGATATTGATATGCGACTCCGTGCCGAACTCCATGCGCCGCAGCCAGTCTACCAAGCCGGGCGCCGCCTTGCCGATCAGCACGCCGACGCCCATGCAGGCCGCTACCCAGACGGTGAGGTACCGCTCGAAGACGTTCAGCCTCTTTTCGCTCATATCTCCAGTCCTTTAACGAATTCCCTTATCTCGTCCCGCACGCGGCGGTATACCGGCAGGGCCGCCTCGTCCGCGCTTCCCTTCCCGGCCACCGTCCCAGGGTCGTCGAAGCCGCGGTGCAGTTTCCGGCCACTGCCCCAGTAGGCCGGGCAGGTTCTTTCGGCGTTGGAACAGACCGTGACTACGAGGTCGAAAGTCATGTCCTTGAACTCTCCGACGCTCTTGGGCCGGCCCCCGGAGATGTCGATCCCGGCCTCGGCCATCACCTTTATCGCGCGGGTATCTACCGCGTCGCCGGGCGCAGTGCCGGCGGAGAAGGCCCGGGCCTTCCCCGCCAGCAGGGCGTTCGCCCATCCCTCGGCCATCTGACTGCGGCAGGAGTTGCCGGTGCAGAGAAAAAGTATCCTCTTCATTCCGCCCTCTTCAGCGCCGGCAGCAGCCAGCGCAGCGCGGCCCGGCGCTCGCCTTTGGGCGAAGACGGCAGCCGGCAGTGCACCCAGCGTCCGAGCTTCCGGGTCTCTATCAGCCCGGCGGCCTCCAGTATCGACAGGTGCTTCGAGACGGTGGAAGGGGCCAGCTTGAGGCCTTCGGTGATGTGGCAGACGCAGAGCTCCCCGCGGAGCAGCAGGCCGAGTATCTTCAGGCGGCTGTCGTCCGCCGCCGCCTTGGCTATGGTCAGTATATCGCGCATCGGGCTCCCTTTGCTCCGCCGGAGACTATCATTTCGTCATTTCGCCACATAACGAATTATACTATAATACCCTCATGACCGAAAGAGAAGCCCTCCCGGCCGGGGTGACCGGCTCTTTGGATACGCCGGCCGGGCCCGTCCCGGTCCTGCGCGGGGAGTTCCGCCCGGGCGACAGGCTTGCCTCCTGGCGGGCCCGCTGGGGCATTGGCCGCATGAAGATGCGGATAAAGCCAGGCCTCTACGCGCTGGGCTCCCCCGGCCAGGATTCCCCCGTCTTCGCCTCCGCCAACTACAGGCTCAGCTTCGACGCGCTGCGCACTTCCGTGAAGGGCGACGCCTGGCTGCTTGTGCTGGACACCAGAGGCATCAACGTCTGGTGCGCGGCCGGCAAGGGCACTTTCGGCACCCTGGAACTGACCCGTTCGATAATGGAGAGCGGCCTGGAAAAACTCGTCGCGCGCAAGGAGATAATTGTGCCGCAGCTGGGGGCACCCGGCGTGGCCGCCCACAGGGTAGGCGCTTATACCGGCTTCAAAGTCGTCTACGGCCCGGTGCGCGCGGCGGATATCCCGGAATTCATGGCCGCCGGGAAAAAAGCCTCGCCCGGGATGCGGCTGGTCCGCTTCGGCTTCGCTGACCGCGTCATCCTCTCGCCGCTGGAGCTGGCGTATTTCTCCAAATTCCTGCTTCCGGCGTCGGCGCTGCTCTACTTCCTCGGCCTAAAGGCCGACGCGCTGCTGACCGTAGCCACGCTCATTTCCGGCACCCTGCTGGTGCCGGCCCTGCTGCCCTGGCTCCCCGGACGCGCGTTCACGGTCAAGGGCGCCGCCGCCGGCGCCATAGGCCTTGCCGCGCTTTACCCATTCCTTTCGCAGGACCCGCTGCACGCCTGCGCCCGCGCGCTCATCTACCTGCCGGCCGCCTCGTTCATAGGCCTGCAGTTCACCGGCACCTCCACCTACACGTCCCTGTCCGGAGTGATGAAGGAGATGCGCGCCGCGCTGCCGGTGCAGGCGGCGAGCCTGCTGGCCGGGATAGCCCTGCTGACGCTGGGGAGGTTCCTATGGGCCTGAAATACCTGCGCGGTGTTTCCACTCTGAAGCTCGACGAGCCAAAATGTACCGGCTGCGGGATGTGCGCGCAGGTGTGCCCGCACGCGGTGCTGGAGATGGACGGCCGGAAAGCCCGGATAACGGACCCCGACCTCTGCATGGAATGCGGCGCGTGCGCCGGCAACTGCCCGGCCGCGGCTATAACGCTCAAGAAAGGCGTAGGCTGCGCGGCCGCCGTGATAACCGGCTTCATCAAAGGCACCGAGCCGGTCTGCGGCTGCGGCGAGGGCGGCGACGACTGCTGCTGAACGTGTTTTTCCCCGCGCTCGGATGAACCGCAGCTCCCTTCGGGCGGCGTTTTCATCTGGGGATAACTACTGTTCGCGGGCGCGGGCTTCCAGCTCTTCCCAGCGCCCGAACAGGGCCGCCACCCTGGCCCTGGCCTCGTCCACCTTCAGCTGCCGGCGGTGCAGTTCCTCCGCGTCCGTGGCTATGGCGGGGTCCTCGAGCGCGGCCTCGGCCGCGGACACCTTGTCCTCCGCGGCCTTTATCGTGCGCTCGATGTTGCGCAGTTCCTCGGCTTCCTTCCGGTCCAGCGCAGGCTTCCTCTTCTCCCCCGGGACGGCGTCGGCCGAAGCGGCGTCGCGCTCCGCCTGCCAGTCCTCCCACTGCTCCAGCCCGCCGAAATAGCCGTGCCCGCCGCGCCCGCCGAGTCCCACCACCGCGCCGCAGACCCGGGCCATCAGGTAGCGGTCATGCGTTACCAGCACGATCGCTCCCGGGAACTCCTTCAGGCCGTTCTCCAGCACCTCCAGCGAGCGGATGTCCAGGTCGTTGGTCGGCTCGTCTAGGAGCAGCAGGTCCGCGGGGCGGCGCATCAGGTCCGCTATCAGCACGCGGGACTGCTCCCCCCCGGACAGCCGCGACAGCGGGAAGTCCAGCTGCTCCGGCCTGAACAGGAAGCGCCGGGCCCAGTTATGGACGTGCACGAAGTTCCCCTTGTATTCTACCTTGTCGCCCGCCGGGCAGAGGGCGCGGTACAGCGTCATATCCAGGTCCAGCGAGTCGCGGTGCTGGTCGAAGACCACGGTCTTCACCCCTTCGGCTATCTTCACCGCGCCGGAATCAGGCGGCAGGGTCCCCGCCAGCAGCTTTAGCAGGGTGGTCTTGCCGCTGCCGTTGGCGCCGATCAGGCCCACCTTGTCGCCGGGCCGCAGCGCCAGGTCCAGGCCTTCGAAAAGCTTTCTGCCGCCGAGGGTCTTGGCGA
>JAKAMO010000229.1 GCA_021812825.1 bacterium
GCCTTCTCGTAGCCCAGCCACGACAGCACCGCCGCCGGCAGTATCACCAGGCCCGCGAACAGCACGAAGGTCCTGGTGCCCAGCCCCACGGCGTAATGGCCGAGCAGCCAGCCGCCGCACAGCGAGCCGAGGGCGCCGAGACCGGCCACCGGGCCGTTGTAGATCTTGCCCTCCTCGTCCTTCAGCACGCTGTTGACGAAGGACCAGTACTGCTCCGAGATGATGACTACGTAGGACTCCTTGAAGACCAGCAGGAAGAAGGCGAACCATTTCCCGGCGCGGCCCAGCATGGCCCAGGCCACGAGGAAGAAGGCCGCGCTCAGCAGCATCGACGCGGCCATCGCCTTCTTGGCGCCGACGGCCGAAAGCAGGCGCCCGTAGCCGTAGATCATCGCGGCCATCATGAACGGCACGAGAGCTATGGCGTAGGGCTTGGCGCCCGCACCGAACTTGTCGATGAAGATGGACTCCGCGGGCGAGCGGATGAACTCGTAGCCGCAGAACAGGAACATGGCGGACAGGCCCGCCAGGAAAACGGCGCCCGCCACGTGGCGGCCGCGCTCCGTCTTTAAAGCCTGAAGGAGTGTGCTCATGGTCGTATATTAGACCATATATCCGCGCGGCGCTGGAAATAGCGCTGGACCGGGACCGGAGGGGCCGGGCCTTTTCCTTTCCCGCTTCGCGGCTAGCCGCGGGAAAGCAGGTCCCTGAGGACTACGGCGTTATTGTGCTCCGGGTCGCTGGCCGCGTAGAGCAGCGTAACGGTGCCCCTGGCGCACAGCTCCCGGAGCTGCGCCAGCGCGCCGGGCCGGGCCCCGAGCTCCGCCAGGTAGCGCTCCCGGAAGCCCTCCCAGCGGGACGGATCGTGGCCGAACCACTTGCGGGTGCCGTCCGAGGGCGCGGCCTCCTTGAGCCAGAGGTCCAGCTTCGCCGCCGCCTTCGAGACTCCCCTCGGCCAGAGCCTGTCGACGAGGACGCGCAGGCCGTCCCCGGCCGAAGGCTTTTCGTAGATCCTTTTTATCCTCACCACCGCGCTTCCTCCGGACCGGCCTTCCCCGCCAGGCCCAGTTCCCTCAGCCTGCGAGCGAAAGCCCCGGCCCAGCCCCTGTTAGCCGCCGGGCTGGCCGGGCTGGGATGCGGGACCGCGGCTATGCGCGCCTCGCCGCCGGCCAGGGCCTCCCCGGCGCGCCCCGCGGCGAAGCGGCCTATCCCCACGACCCAGCGGGGAGAAAAGAGCTCGAGACTGCGCCGCAGGTACTCGTCGCAGACGGCGTAAAGGGCTTCCCTTTCGGCGCGGCGCAGCTTGTCCGGGGTCAGGTTGCGCCCGCCGGCCTCCATGAACGCCAGCGGGCAGTAGTTGGCTACGAAGAAGCGGGAGAAAAAATTCTCAGGGGTCCCGTACAGCCGGGCTATGGCGCCCCAGAACCTCCGGCCGCTCACCTCCGCGCGCGGGCACGCGAACCCGTACACCGGCCGCTTCGGATTCTCGCGCGGCGGTCTCCCCACCCGGGCGTCTATGCCCAGCCAGCCGCGCGCCATCGCCGCGTCGCCGAAAGGCACCCCGGTCTGGGCCATGCCGAAAGGGCCGGGGTTCATCCCCAGAAATACGGCCGTCCTGGCCGGGCCCGCGTAGCGGCGCAGGTACTGTTCGTGGGGCAGGCGGGCGTAGTCGAGCGGGTTGTAGACCTGCGCGACGGGCGCGCTGAAGCGCAGCCGCCCCGCCTCCCGGGAGAAGCGCCTGGTGGCCCTGACGAGGCCTTCCACGGTCATTCCCGCCGGCTCCGGGCCGCTCTTCTCCGCCGGGACATCGCGCGCAGCCTAATCCTCGCGGGCGTAGGAATGGCCCGTCACCAGCCCGCCCAGGAACAGCGCCAGCGCGAGGACCCCGGCGGCGAACACCGTGTCCCCCGGCACGCGCAGCCAGCGCAGCGAGTTCATCAGCGGCACCTGCATGAACTGCTCGCTCCTCGCGTACCAGTAGCCCGTGTCCACCGAGGCCAGCGTCTGCAGCAGCCCCAGCGGCAGCAGGCTGAGCACTATCATCATGCCCAGCCCGGCGTTCATTCCCCAGAAGGCGGCGTTCAGCGCGCCGTCCTTCCACCTGCCTTCGGGTTTGATAGCCCGCAGGCAGAAGAGCATCAGGCCTATCCCCAGCATGCCGTAGACGCCGAACAGCGCGCCGTGGCCGTGCACCGGCGTGGTGTTGAGGCCCTGCATGTAGTAAAGCGCTATCGGCGGGTTTATCATGAAGCCGAAGAGCCCGGCGCCCACCATGTTCCAGAAGGCCACCGCTATGAAGAAACGTATGGGCCACTTGTAGTTCTCTACCCACGGCGCCATGCGGCCCACGCGCACGTGCTCCCAGGCCTCGTAGCCCATCAGCACCAGCGGCACCACCTCCAGCGCGCTGAAGACCGCGCCGAAGGCCATGGCCACCGCCGGTGTGCCGGCGAAGTAGAGGTGGTGCAGCGTGCCGATGATGCCGCCGGACAGATAGACGGTGGACGACAGCAGCGAAGCCCTGGCCGCGGCGCCCGGCTCCACCAGGCCCATCCTGTAGAAAAGGAAGGCTATGACCACCGTCGCGAAGACCTCGAAGAACCCCTCCACCCACAGGTGCACCACCCACCAGCGCCAGTACTCGGCCAGCGTCAGGTTGGTATGGGCGCCCCACATCAGGCCGGCGCCGTAGAGCAGCGCTATCGCGAAGGTGGACATCAGGAAGACGCCCAGCAGGTGCCTGTCCTCGCCGTTCTTCCTCAGGGCGGGCAGCACGCACCTGGCCAGCAGCGCCAGCCAGAGCAGCAGCCCCGCGAAGAGCCCGGCCTGCCAGACCCGGCCGAGGTCAAGGTACTCGTAGCCCTGGTGCCCCCAGTAGAACCAGGCGTCGCCTTTGAACTTGTGGAAGACGGAGACCCACTCGCCGGCCATCGAGCCCCCCACTATGACCGCGAGGGCCGCCAGCAGGGCGTAAGTCCCCGCGGCCTGCCCCGCCGGCTCGCGGCCGGCTATTATCGGCCCGATGAAGAGCCCCGAGGCCAGCCAGGCCGTGGCTATCCAGAAGAGCCCCAGCTGTATGTGCCAGGTGCGGGTCACCGCGTAAGGCAGCCAGCGGTCCAGCGGCAAGCCGTAGAACCCGTTGCCTTCCACGCCGTAGTGGGCCGTTACCGCGCCCACGCCTATCTGCGCCAGCAGGAGCAGCGCCACCACCGCGAAATAGTACGGCACGGCTTTCTGCGACGGCGTCAGCGGCAGCGCCAGGAACGGGTCCGCGGCCGGCGGAGGCGCGGCCGGGGAGTGCGCGTAGGACCTGCGCGCGTAGAAAGTGACCATGCCGGCTATGCCGGCCAGCAGCAGTATCACGCTCAGGCCGGTCCAGACCACCGCCTGGCCCGTCGGGGCGTTGCCTATCAGCGGCTCGTGCGGCCAGTTATTGGTGTAGCTGACGGAGCCGCCGGGGCGGTCCGCCGCGGAAGCCCACGAGGTCCAGAAAAAGAACGCGCAGAGCTGCCTGAGCTTGGCGGGGTCCTTCAGCGCCCCCGCCGGTATCGCGAAGGCCGGCGAGCCGCCGCGGG
>JAKAMO010000230.1 GCA_021812825.1 bacterium
ATCTAATCCTTATCACCCTGTCGGGCTTGCCGACGTTCTTGGTAAGCATATTTCCTCCTCAGGCCGCCGCTTCCAGCACGGCCTTCAGCATGGCCGGCTCCGGCTGGGCCCCCACCAGGCTGATCCTGTCGTTGACCACTATCTGCGGCACCCCGGACACCCCGTACTTGTCGGCGAGCTGCGGGAACTCGGAGGCCTCTATCATCTCCGCCGTGACGCTGGCGGAAGCCAGCGCGAACTTGTGCGCCATCACCACGGCCGACGGGCAGTATGGGCAGGTGGGCGTCACGAAGACCTTTATGTTAACCGGCTTGGCCACCGCGCCGAGAGCGGCCACGGTCTCCGGCTGCAGGTCCTGCGAGCCGGCCGCGGAATTCTTAAGCGCCTCCAGCAGCGACACGAACTCGTAGCCGGCCGGTATGCCGTAGAAGCGCACCCGGGCCCCGGCGGGACCCTCGACCACCGCCGCGGGGGTAAGCGTAACCCCGTAGGAAGCGGCCTTCTCGGCGTCGGTAACGCGGTTAAAGGCCTCGAAAACGACCTTGTCGGAAAGGCCGGAGACTTCCCTGTAGAACTCCTCCGCCGGGCCGCAGGTCTGGCACATCAGGTTCTCCTTGAAGAACACGATCTTGACCGCGCCCGGGAGGTCCGCCAGGCGCTTGCGCACCTCGTCGGCGGTCTGCTGGTCCATGAATCCCATAAGCTCTCTCCTTTTCCCCTTCCGAATTAGATGCCGCGGACCGGTCAAAGTTTCAGGGCCCGCCGAAAAGCAAAAAAGGCATCCGCCAGGATGCCTTACCGGGAAGCCGCGCCGCGTCCTCCGGCTATTATAGCACCTTGAGCACGCCCAGGAAATCCGCGGGCGGGTCTGCCTCGAAGGAGAGCGTCTTCCCGGCCGTATCCTTGAACTTCAGCTTCCAGGAATGCAGCATCAGCCTCGGGTACGCCGCCTGCTTCGCGGCGTCGCCGTACATAGGGTCCCCGACGACAGGATGGCCGATGGAATAGAGGTGCGCCCTTATCTGGTGCCTGCGCCCGGTGACTATGGAGACCTCCAGCACGGTGGCTTTCTTGTGCTTCTCCAGGACGGCGTAGCGGGTGAGCGAAGGCTTGCCGTCGAACGCGACCGACATGCGCCCGGAGCCGCGCTGTTTGAGCGGCTTGTCTATCTCCCCTTTCCGCTCCCGCACCTGCCCCTCCACGGCGACCAGGTAGGTCTTCTCCACCGCCCGGGTCTCGAACAGGCCGGAATAGTACTTGTGCGCCTCCGGGGTGCGGGCGAAGATGATCAGGCCGCTGGCGTCCTTGTCGAGCCTGTGGGTCACGTACACCCGGCCGAAGCGCTGGTGCAGCAGGCCTACCAGGTGCTTGGCCCGGGCCAGGTCCCCGCGCGCCGGCATCGTCAGCACTCCCGACGGCTTGTTGACCACCAGCAGTTCCGGGGTCTCCTTCAGCACTTCGATATCTTCGGGTTTCATCGGTTGAAGTCCTTTTTGTAAGCTTCCCCGGCGGCGATGGAGACCACGCCGCCGAGCACCAGGTAGAGCATGGCCAGGAATACCGCCAGTGGCAGGCCGGCGGCGTCCGAGACCAGGCCGAGCAGGAACGGCGAGACCGCGTCGCCCAGCGCGTGGATGATGAAGATGTCCACCGCGAAGGCCATGGAGCGCATGCCGGAGGGCACCGTCTCCACGATGGCGGCGTGGTACGGGCCGGAATACGCAAAGATGAAGAACTCGGCGAGGAACATCAGCGCCAGGCAGGAGCGCAGGTCGCCGGAGAGGATGGCGGCCGCGCCGAAAGGCACGCTCAGGAAGAAGCTGGCGTAGCCCACCACGAAGTAGGCGCGGCGCGTGCGGGGGCGCAGCCAGTCCGCCGCCCAGCCCCCCGCGAAATTCCCGGCCAGCCCGGCGGCCACCGTCACCGCGCCGAACAGGAAGCCGGCCCTGGCCACGGAGACCCCGAAGGTGCGCACGAAATAGGACGGCATCCAGGCGGCCAGGCCCCCGACGGTGAACGTGCCTATGGACTGCGCCAGGCAGACCAGCATGAAGGTGCGGTTGGCGAACAGGGCCTTGTAGCCGGACAGCGGCACATGGACCGCGCGCGAGGTCTTTTCCGGAGTCTCTTTGAGCGCCAGCGACGCCAGTCCCAGCAGCAGCCCCGGGACGGCCACTATGTAGAAGGCCTCCCGCCAGCCGAAGCGCTGGCCCAGGTAGCCGCCCAGCAGGTAGCCCACCGCGCTGCCGGCCGGGATGGCCAGGGCGTAGAGCGCCATGACCCTGGCGCGCCTGGCCTCCGGGAACCATTCGGCCAGGAAGGACGGCGAGACCGTGCCGTAGCCGGCCTCCCCTACGCCCACGGCGGAGCGGGTGACCGCCAGCTGGGCGTAGGTCCTGACCAGCCCGCTGAAGAGCGTGGAAACGCTCCACAGCACGGCGCTCAGGCCTATGATGGCCGGGCGCCGCAGCCTGTCCCCGAGGTACCCGACGAAGGGGGCCACGCACATGTAGACTATCATGAAGGACGAAGCCAGGAAGCCCAGCTGGGCGTCGCTGAGGCGCAGGTCCGTCTTTATCAGCGGGAAGACGGCGTACAGGACCTGCCTGTCTATGTAGTTGAACAGGCTGAGGGCGAAGATGAGCGCCAGCACCCTGCGGGCGTATTTAGCGTCGTTCATGACCGGGTATAAATGATAGCAAAATGGTAATATGTAAGCGGCAGCCCATACCTTTTTCCGGAGGACCCTACAGATGAAAAAGACCGCCAGGAAACCCGCCCCGAAGGCTTCGCGCCTGACCTACGCCCCGAAGAACGGCTACGAGAAGATCTCCCCCGCCGAACTGAAGCGCTGCGAGGAAGTCAACCGGTCCTACATGGATTTCATAACCAAGGCCAAGACCGAGCGCGAGGCCCACGACGAGGCCGTACTGCTGCTCGAGGCCGCCGGCTTCAGGAACATGAAGCAGCTGGAGAAGGAAGGGACCCGCCTGGTCCCCGGCGACAGGGTCTACCGCTCCAGCGAGGGCAAGACGCTGATGGCCGTCGTGGTGGGAAAAAAGCCTCTCGAGGCCGGCATGCACATCGTGGGCGGCCACACCGACTCGCCCCGCATAGACCTGAAGCAGAACCCGCTCTACGAGAAGGACGGCCTGGCCCTGCTGGACACCCATTATTACGGCGGCATCAAGAAGTACCAGTGGCTGACGATACCGCTGGCGCTGCACGGCGTGGTGGCGAAGCCCGACGGCAAGATGGTGAAGGTCTGCATAGGCGAGGACCCCTCCGAGCCGGTGCTCTGCATCACGGACCTGCTGCCCCACCTGGGCGCCGAGCAGGCCCGCAAGCCGCTGGGAGAGGCCGTCCCCGGCGAGAGCCTCGACGTCGTCGCGGGCTCCATACCCGCCGCCGACAAGGACAAGAAGGAGAAGATCAAGCACAACCTCCTCTCGCTGCTGAACAAGAAGTACGGCATCACCGAGGAGGACTTCCTTTCGGCCGAGCTGGAGATAGTCCCCGCCGCAAAGCCGCGCGAGGCGGGCCTCGACCGCTCGCTGGTGCTGGCCTACGGCCA
>JAKAMO010000231.1 GCA_021812825.1 bacterium
CGGCCGCGAAGAACGCGGCGCCGAGGAAGACGGCCAGGGCCGCGGCGATATTCTTTGTTCTGTTTTTCTGTTCCATCTTGTTCCTCCGCAGGTATTGCTGTCACCTTACGGTGATATTCTAGCGGTCCGGGCGAAAGTCCGTGTAAGCCGCGCGTAAGGTCCGTGTAAAGACTTACCGGTGTTGTTGACCGGCGGGCGGATTTTGGTATGATGAACTCAGCGTTCGGCGGGGACGGGATTTACGGAGGGTATATGAAAAAACTGCTTATTATCGCGGCGGGCATAGCGGCCGCGGCGGCGTTGGCGGGGATAGTCGCGCTGAAGGGCGGGTACATCGATTTCGGGGCCGACAGGGCGCCGTCGGCCCTGGAGACCCGGCTGGCCATGGCGGCGCTGGACGCCTCGCTGGAGCGCCGCTCCGAGGGGCTCAAGAACCCGCTGCAGGCCGACGAGAAGACGCTGAAGGCCGGGGCCGAGGTGTACCTGAACCACTGCGCCGGCTGCCACGGCCTGCCGTACAATCCGGACTCCCAGTTCGGGCGGTCCTTCAACCCGCCGGTGCCGCAGTTCTTCACCGAGGCGCCGGACATGACGGACGCGCAGAACTTCTACGTGACCCTGCACGGAGTACGCTGGACCGGCATGCCGTCCTGGAGCAAGACGCTCGGCGAGACCGAGATCTGGCAGGTGGTCACTTTCCTGGCCAACACGGAGAAACTGCCCCCGGCCGCGGCCAAGGTGATAGCCAAGCCCTGAGCGGCCGGCCGCTCAGGCCCGCCCGGGCCGCCGGGGTAATGCCCGGCGGCTTCGTTTTTGTAGAATCTAAGGATGACGAAGCAGGAGCCGCCGCCTCACAGGGAGGAGTGCTATGTCTGCCGCAGGGTGAAGAAGCACTGCCTGTGCGGCAGCATAAGGCCGTTCCGCACCAGGACTCGCTTCGTCATACTGATGCACGTGGAGGAGGCCCGGAAGCAGCGCACCGGCACCGGGAGGCTGGCCAGGCTGTGCCTGGAGAACGCCGAGCTGCTGGTGGGCACCGACTTCACCGCCGACGGGCGGGTCAACGCCCTGCTGGCGGACCCGGCCTACGCGCCCTTCGTCCTTTACCCCGGTCCCAAAGCCGCGAGCCTCGGCTCCCTGGGCCCGGAGGAACTGCCGGAGGGAAAGACCCTGCTGGTCTTCGTGATAGACGGCACCTGGCGGACCGCGAGGAGCCTGCTGAACAAAAGCCGCAACCTCCGCGCCCTGCCGCGTCTCTCCTTCGCCCGCGCCTACCGCTCGAGGTTCTCGATAAAGAAGCAGCCGCTGGAGCATTGCGTCTCCACCATAGAGGCCGTGTATCACCTTTGCCGCGAGGCCGAGGAGGCCGGCTACGAACGCCTGGGCGGCAGCTGCGAGGTGCTGATGACGCTGCTGGGCAGGCTGGTGGAGACCCAGGAGCGCTACGCCAGGGAGTGCCACCGGACGAGGGAGGAGAGCCGGCGCGCGCGCTGAGCTCCGGGGCCGGGAGCCCGCGGCGTTTTTGTTTGGTAGAATAGAGACGAACGGGCCGGCTGGCCCGGCATTGACCGCGAGGACCGTACAGGTTGCAACCTATGGCTAAATTCATCGAACGCGGGGGACAGACCCGGGGCATGCTGCTGGCCGGGATCGCGGTGCTGACGGTGGGGCTGGTGCTGGCGATGAAGTTCTTCATGGGCGACGACACCGCCCAGACCCAGGAGCAGCCGCCGGCCGCGGGCAAGCTCTTCAGCGAGCCGGAGGCGCCGAAGCCCCCGGAGCTGAAAACGCCCCAGACCTCGGTGGCCAGCGGGGGCGCGCTGGACATGTTCAGCAAGGCCAACGCCGGCTATTACGGGGACGAGGAGTCCACCGCCGCGGCGGCCGGCGCCGGGACGGCGGCGCCCGCGGAAGTAAAGAAGTCCACCGCCGCCGCCCGCAAATCGGGCGCCAGGCCGAAGGCCAAGGCTCCGGCCACCGTCATCCCCAGGCTGAAGCCGGTCTCCTTCGGCGGCGTGAGGCCCAGCAACGTGGGCCCGGCCAGCGGCGGCCAGATGCCGGACATCTCCAACATGATAAAGCAGGCGCAGGAAGAGGCCGGCAAGAACGGGACGGGCGGGAACTGAGGCCGGCGCGGCGCGACAGGGGAACATGAGGACCACCGCGCATATCCTGGCCTCTTCCGCCGCGGCGGGAGCGGCCTACGCCCTGACCGGCTCCGCCGGGATGTCGGTCTCCTGCCTGCTGAGCGGCGTGCTCCTCGACGCGGACCACCTGCCGGACTTCTGGCTGCTCTCCGGCGAACGCTTCACTCTGAAGGGCTTCTTCTCCTGGTGCAACGAACTGAGATGGAAGAGGATATACCTCTTTCTCCATTCTTACGAGCTATTCCTGCTGCTCGCCCTGTCCGCCTGGGCTTTCCCCGGCCGCGCGCTGGAGGGGGCGCTGCTGGGCATGGGCCTGCACCTGCTGATGGACCAGGCGGGGAACAGGGGTCTCGACCGGCGGTTCTATTTCCTGATCTTCAGGTACCGCGCTGGGTTCTCCCGCGAGGCGCTGGCCGCCGGGGAAGGCGGCCGGAGCGCTCATTAGGAACTTGCCAGAGCGGGCTCCCCGCGGGGGCCGAGCAGCCGCGAAGTGCCGCCGCCCCGGTGGAACAGCCAGGCCAGCCAGGAGCCTTTGGCCAGCGTGGACAGGCTGATGGCCCACCAGATGCCGGCGGTGCCCAGCCCCAGGGGGCCGGCCAGCAGCCACGCGGCCGGCCAGCGCGCCACCGTCAGCGGCACGGAGACCAGCATGTAGTCGCGGGTATGGCCCAGCCCGTTGAAGACCCCCTGGAAGAGCAGCTCCCAGCCCAGGAAGACCTCGAAGTAGCCGATGGTGCGCAGGTAGCGCACCGCGCTGGCTATGACCTCCGGGTCGGAGCTGAGAGGGTGCACCAGCAGGCCCGGTACGAAGATGAAGGCCAGCGCCACCGGCAGCAGCAGCGCGGTTATCAGCAGGCGGCCGCGCTCCACCAGCTGTCTGACGCGCAGCGCGTCGCCCCGGCCGTAGGCCTGCCCGACGAGAGCGGCCATGGCGGTGGAGAAGCCCATGCCCAGGAAATACGGCACGCCCTCCAGCCTGAAGCAGACGCTCAGGCCCGCCAGCGGGGCTTCCCCGAAGCGCGTGATGATGGAGGTCAGGGCCGGGTAGACCAGGGACCAGACCACGTTCACCGAGGCCGCCGGCACCCCTATCTTCAGGATGGCCGGCGCCAGGTCGAAAGAGGGGAGCCGCGCCGCCTGCCCCAGCGGCGGCAGGAAGCCGCGCCTGCGCAGGTAGAACACCTGCAGGGCCAGCGCGAAAGCCGTGGCTATCACCGAGGCGGAGGCCGCCCCCGCCACGCCGAACGGGCGGCCGGTGAGATAACCCAGTATCAGCACGGGGTCGAGCAGCATGTTGACCGCCACCGACGCGGACATGATAAGCACGTTGGTGCGGGTGTCGCCGTAAGCGTTGAAGATGCCGCCGGCCAGGTTGCAGAGGTAATAGAGCGGCAGCGCGCAGACGAAGATGGTCA
>JAKAMO010000232.1 GCA_021812825.1 bacterium
TGAGGGCTCATCATGGATGCCTCCCGAGGGGGAAGGCCCCCTTCGGTAACATCTTAATTGATTCAACGATGTCCGCTTCGGTAACATTTTAAGTGATTTAAAACGGGGAATTGACACGCCGGGGACTATTTGATAGTTTTTGAGTTCCTCGGGAACGGAGGCAACGTGATAAAAAATACCCTCGCGAAGATAGAGTCCGCCATCGCCAAGATACAGGCCGGCAAATCGGAGGAGAAGGACGAGCTTGTCGCGCTGCTCGGGAAGCTCAAGACGGAGCTGGCCGAGCTTCCGGAATCGCGCCTGGACGAGGTCAAGAGCATCGGCTATTTCACGGAGGCGGCCGCGCACGAGGTCACGAGGGAGAACGCCAGCATGCAGCTGCGCAACCTCTCCATCTCCGGCATCTCCTACGCGGTAAAGGGCTTCGAGGTTTCCCATCCTCAGCTGGTCTCGGTAGTCAACGAGATCTGCATGATACTGGCCCGGATGGGCATCTAGCCTTCCTGCGTGCCCTGCAAGGCTGAGTATGAGAACATCCCTGCTGCTGGCGGCCTTCATGGCCGCTAATTCCGTTTCGCTGGCCGGCGAGCCGCCGGCCGCCAAAAAGCTGCCGCACCGGCTGGAGAAGCACGGCGAGGCGCGTATCGACGACTATTACTGGCTCAAGGAGCGCGGCAAGCCGGAGGTCATGGAATATCTCCGCGCGGAGAACGCCTATGCCGACGCGGCGATGAAGCACTCCGCGAAGTTCCAGGAGTCCCTCTTCGCGGAGATGAAGGCGCGCATAAAGCAGGACGACTCCACGGTCCCGTTCAAATACGGCGGGTATTACTATTACAAGACCTACAGGACCGGGGCGGAGTATCCGGTATACGCCCGGAGGAAGGGTTCGCCCGACGGCCCCGAGGAGATAATACTCGACGTGAACGAGCTGGCGAAAGGGAAGGCCTTCTGCCAGGTCCGCTTCCCCTCCATCCGCCCCGACCACAGGATGATAGCCTACGCCATGGATACCGGCGGCCGGCGCTTCTTCGACGTGTATTTCAAGGACCTGGAGACAGGCAAGACCCTGGAGGAGAAGATAGAGCGCACGGCGGGCAACATGACCTGGGCCAACGACAACCGCACGCTCTTCTACGTCAGGCAGGACACGGAGACGCTGCGCTGGGAGCGGGTCTACGCCCACGAGCTGGGCGGCGGACCTGACCGCGAGGTCTATTACGAGCCCGACGAGACCTTCGAGGTCGAGGTCTCCAAGTCCAACACGGACAAATACATCTTCCTGCGCTCAGGCTCCACCCTTTCCACGGAGTACCGCCTGGTCGACGCCGACGCCCCGGCGGAGCCGCCGCGGTTGTTCCAGCAGCGGCAGCCGAAACTGGAGTACGACGTGCAGGACGGCGGCGACAGGTTCTACGTGCTAAGCAACTCCGGCGCCAGGAATTTCAAGGTCTCGGTCTGCCCTTCCTCCTCCACGGCCATGGAGTCATGGACGGAACTGGTCCCCGGGCGGGAGGATACGCTGATAGAGTATATCGACGTCTTCGAGCACTGGCTGGTGCTGAAGGAGCGGTCCAACGCCCTGGGGCGTTTCCGGATCATCAACCGCGCCACCGGCAAGGACTCCTGGATAGATTTCGACGAGCCGGCCTACATGGCCGAGCTCGGGGACAACTTCGAGTACCGTACCGATACGCTGCGCCTGACCTACGAGTCGCTCACTACCCCCGAATCCGTATATGACGTGGACCTGAACACCGGGGCGAAGAAGCTGATGAAGCGGCAGGAGGTCCTGGGCGGCTTCAAGCCGGAGGACTACGCGGAGGAGCGCGTCTGGGTGACGGCCAGGGACGGGGAGAAGGTGCCCATGTCGCTGGTCTACCGCAAGGGCATAGACCTGAAGAGCGGCAGGAACCCGGTCTATATCTATTCCTACGGCTCTTACGGCTACAGCACCGACCCTTATTTCAGCACGATACGCCTCTCCCTGCTGGACCGAGGCTTCATCTGCGCTATCCCGCACATCCGGGGCGGCTCGGAGATGGGGCGGCGCTGGTACGAGGAGGGGCGCCAGCTTAAGAAGAAGAACACCTTCTACGACTTCATCGACGCCACCAAGCACCTGATCGACGACGGCTACACCTCACCGGCTCACGTCTACGCGCAGGGCGGTTCCGCGGGCGGGCTGCTGATGGGGGCCGTGGCCAACATGGCCCCTCAGCTCTACCGGGGGATAATAGCGGACGTGCCTTTCGTGGACGTGGTGACCACGATGCTGGACCCGGACATACCTCTTACCACCGGGGAGTACGACGAGTGGGGCAACCCCAACATTAAGGAGTACTACGACTATATCCTCTCCTATTCCCCCTACGACAACGTGAGCCGGCAGGCCTATCCGAACATGCTGATAACCACGGGCCTGAACGACTCCCAGGTGCAGTACTGGGAGCCGGCCAAGTGGGCCGCCAAGCTGCGAGCGCTGAAGACCGACCATAACCTGCTGCTGCTGAAGACCGATATGGACACCGGGCACGGAGGCAAATCCGGCCGCTTCGAGTCCCTCCGCCTGGACGCGCTGGAGTACGCCTTCATGCTCGACCTGGAGGGTATAAGGAAGTGAAGCTCTCTGACGTAAAGAAGCGGAACCGCTTCATAGGCATCATCCTGGCGGCCCTGGTGTTCCAGTCTACCGGCCTGGACCCGTTCCTGCGCCGCCTGGGCGGCGTCGCCTTCTCCTTTTGCGTCCTGGTGCTCCTCTTCTTCCTGATACCTATGGGGATAGAGTACCTCGAGCGTAAATTCGTGAAATAACCGGCTCATCGAACATCCCCGGGCCCATTGCCCCCCCGCCCCCCTATTTAGTATTATCGAATAAAGCCCCGCAAAGGGGCTTTGTACCCCCCGCACCCGCGGGCAGAAAAGCGAAGACCAATCAGGAGCCAAGAATATGCCCAAGACCGCCGTTAAATCCAAAGCGAAGTCCACCAATTCCGTTAAAATTTCCAAAAAGATGATCTACTTCTTCGGCGGCGGCAAGGCCGACGGCAAGGAGTCCATGAAGAACCTGCTGGGAGGCAAGGGCGCCAACCTCGCCGAGATGGCCGGCCACCCGGCCCTGCGCCTGCCGGTTCCCCCCGGCTTCACGATAACCACCGAGATCTGCACCTATTACTGGGCCAACAAGCGTTCCTATCCCAAGGGCCTCACCCAGGACGTGGAGAAGAACTTGCGCCGCGTCGAGGAGCTGACCGGCAAGAAGTTCGGCGACCCGGAGAACCCGCTGCTCGTCTCCGTGCGCTCCGGCGCCCGCAAGTCCATGCCGGGCATGATGGAGACCATCCTGAACTGCGGCCTGACCGAGTCCACGATACCCGGCATGATCAAGCGCACCAATAACCCGCGCTTCGTCTACGACTCCTACCGCCGCCTGATCATGATGTACTCCGACGTCGTCATGGAAAAGGCCGCCGGCGTCGAGGTCGAGGACAACAAAGGCATCCGCAAGCAGCTCGAGCACATCATGGAGGACATGAAGAAGAAGCGCGGCGTGAA
>JAKAMO010000233.1 GCA_021812825.1 bacterium
GGGCGGCCTGGGCCCGTGGTTCCTCGGAGTATCCGCTCTCATCTCGGCGGGGGAAGTCCTGTTCTCGGTGTTTTTTTACCTGTCACGCAGCGCAAGGCTCAGATGAGAATACTGCTCTATGACTGGGCCCTTCACTTTCTGGGGGGAGGACAGAAGTACGCTTGTGACATCGCCGCCGCGCTTCAGGACGGGCATACGGTCACGCTGCTAGGCAGCAAACCGGTAAAAAAAGAGTTCTTGGAGGCCTCTTACGGTCTGGACCTGTCGCGGGTGGAACTGCCCGGCTTCGACTTCAGTCCGGCCGTGGAGGAGCTTCCCTCCGGCCTTTACAGCGTACTGCTCCGGCAATGGAATTACGCGCGCGAGGCCGCCAAGGTATCTTCGCTTACCCGAGACTACGACCTTTTTATCAACTGCGAGGCTTCCCGCTCGATGATAAGGCCGCTTTCGCCGAAAAGTATTCTGGTCTGTCATTTCCCTCCCCGAAGCGATCTGAGAAAGGAATGGGATGCGTACGGGACCGCGCTTAAGTACACATATGCCCTCCCTTACAGGGTCCTGGCCGGATTGTTCCCTCCCAAGAACCATGCCGCGGACTACGGCATGGTGCTTACCTGCAGCCAGTTCTCCAAAGGCTGGATAAAGAGGCTCTGGGGGGTGCCGGCGAGAGTGCTCTATCCGAGCGTCCGGCCCGGGGCCGGCGGTCATGCCGGTAACAGCATTCTTACCGTGGCGAGGATCGCGCGTAAGAAGAAGATACTGGAAATGATCGACGTCTTCCGCGGGCTGCATGAAAGAGGCCTTTCCGGCTGGGATTTCATCATCGCGGGGTCCGCGGCTCCCGACAGGCAGCAGTATCTTCAGAAAATACGCGGAGCGATGGCCGGTCTTCCCGTGCGGTTGGTGATAAACCCGAGTTTCGAGGAGTTATCGGGGCTTTACGCTTCCTCAAGGATCTATTGGCATATGGCGGGTCTCGGCGTGGATGCGGAGGCGGAGCCATATGAAATGGAGCACTTCGGGATAACTCCGGTCGAGGCCATGTCGCACGGCGTCGTTCCCATTCTGTACAACGGCGGCGGGATGAGGGAGATAGTCGAGGAGAATGAGAGCGGCTTTCTCGTGGATGGCCTCGGGCGCCTGGCGGCCAGAACGTCGGAACTATGCGGATCCCCCGCTCTCCTGGAGAGGATGTCGAAGGGCGCTTTGGCGAGAAGCGCGTTCTTTTCCCGGGAGGCCTTTGGATCCGGGATCCGTTCCGCTATCGAAGAGCTCTGAGCGCCCGCCTGGGCGGGCCAGGCTTCCCCGGGATCCGGAGGAAAGACCTTCTGCCGTACAAAAGCATGAGAATTCTACAGATCATACACCGGCTTTATCCGCAGAATAGCTCCGGGATATCCGTCTATACGTATGCGCTGGCCGAAGGTATATCGCGAGGCCATTCCATCGCGGTACTCGCGGTCAGGCCAGGCGGCAGGTCCGGCCGGACTTTGCTCGAGATCGAGAGAGTGTCGGACAGTTTCAGTATATACTGGCTCGTGCTGCCAGGAAAATTCGACCTTTTGCGCTGGTTGAAAATAGGCCGGATATTTCTGAAAATACTGCGGGATTTCAGGCCGGACATAGTTCATTTCCAGCATCTGATCTCGCTGCCGTTCTTCCTGCCCTTCCTCGCGCGGTCAAAGGGGATAAGCACGGCGATCGGACTTCACGATTACTGGTATATCTGTCCGGCGATAACGCTGTTCCACAGGGACGGATATGTCTGCCGCGGCCCGGGGCCGGGATGCGCATATTGCGTTGGCGGCCGCGCCGCGCCGTTGAGATACTTCTACAGGGTCGTGAAATCCGTGCTGAGGCCCTGCCTGATGCGATGGGTCCTCGCGCAGGCGGACCTGCTGCTTGTCCCCTCCGCGTTCGTCGGTAAAAAATATTCGGTCGCCGGATACGCGGTCAGGCCGTTGCGCGAATTTAAATACGGGTGTTCCATAAGCGGTGGCGGCGCGCATCCCCGGGTGAAGGGTGTGCTCCGTTTCGGCTATATCGGCGGGTTCAAAGCGCATAAAGGGCCTGAGGTCCTGATCAGGGCCTTTTCCGCTCTAAGACAGAACGCGGAATTGCATCTGTTCGGCTGGGGGCCGCAAGAGGATATCGCGAGGTGTAAGGCGCTGGCGGGAGCTGACGGCCGCATTTTCTTTCACGGCGAGTTCGACCACGGGTCCATCCGGGAAACATTTTCCGGTTTTGATATACTTGTAATGCCCTCTGTCTGGGAGGAGACTTTCGGGATAGCGGCCCAGGAGGCCTTCTTCTTCGGCATCCCGGTTATAGCCGCCGAGATAGGAGGTCTTCCCGAGCAGGTGGAGCATGGCGTGAACGGCTTTCTGTTCAAGCCGGGAGACGCGGGTTCCTTGGCCGCGGTCCTGGAAGAGTGCGTCCTGCATTACAACGAGTTCATCGGTCTCATGGATTTCAATAAGAATCTTATCGCTATATCGGTCGCCGTAGAGCATATGCTGGCGACATACAGGGATCTGAAGAATAGGGATGACGGCCGAGTCGAAGATTGACGGGAAAGCCGTCTTCCGGACGGTCCCGCTTCGGCAACTCGCCTCTTGAAAGCATGAAAAAGGTCCTCTTTATACGGCCGCGCAAGGCCACCGACGCCCACGCCGTCCCCCATCTCGGGCTCGCGATGCTGACGGCGGTGCTGCGCTCCCGCGGGCATGAGGTGCTGGTGCTCGACCACATGCTTTACCTCGGCGGGGAGCTTCCACCCCTGGCCGGGCTGATCGCGGACTTCCGTCCCGACGTGATAGGCGTCACGATGTACACGGCCACGGCCAGGGAATGCTCGCAGGTCCTGGACGAGATAGCGGCCGTCACCGACAAGCCGATAATCGTCGGGGGGCCGCATGCCGCGATCTATACCGATGAGCTCGCCGCCGATCCGCGCATCAGCTGTATAGTCAGGGGCGAGGCGGAATCTACGATAGCCGCGGTGGTGGAGGGCGCGGCGCGCCGTTCACCGCCGATGGTGGTGGACCCGGACCCTCCCGACGTGAACGAACTGCCTCCGCCGGATTTCTCCTCCTTCCTGAACAGGGAGCGCGCGAAGATATACCCGCTGGTCACCAGCCGCGGCTGTCCTTTCGGCTGCAGCTTCTGCGTGGTGGAGCAGGTCTCCACCCGGCACTGGCGCGCCAGGCCGGTGGAAGCCTGCCTGGCGGAGCTGGAGGCCGCGCTGAGGACTTTCCCGGCCCTGGAGCTGATCAAGGTCTCGGACGACTGTCCTACGCTGGACCTCGGGCGTTTCAAATCGTTCCTCCGGGGCTGCATAGAGCGGAAGTTCCCTCTTCCGATGACCATCGACAATACGAGAGCGGACCGGATAGACGCCGAATTCGTAAGACTGGCGAAACAGGCGGGAAATTCCAACCTATGCGTCGCGGTCGAGCACGGCGACCCGGAAGTATTCGGGCGGATCAACAAGGGCGAGTCGCTGGAGACCATAAAGAACGCCGCCCGCCTCATCCGGGA
>JAKAMO010000064.1 GCA_021812825.1 bacterium
CCTGGATACTTCCCGCGGCCTGCAGGGCGGAGTGGAGATGGCCGCCAAGATAGGCATGCCGCTGCTCCTTATCTTCGGGATAGTGCTGGCCATTCGCGGCGTCACGCTGACCGCAGGCGACCACGGAGCCGTCTTCAGCGGCGTCGTGGGCCTTAACTACCTCTGGACCCCCAATTTCAGCTCCATCTGGGACCCGGTGGTCTGGCGCAACGCGGCCGGGCAGATCTTCTTCACGCTGTCGCTCGGCATGGGCAGCATACACTGCTACGCCGCCTACGTGAAGTACAAGGACGACATAGCGCTGAACGCGATGAGCGCCGGCTGGATGAACGAGTTCGTGGAGGTGGTGCTGGGCTCGGCCGTCATCATCCCGATAGCCGTGGGCTATATCGGGGTGGACAAGGTCGTGGAGATGACCAAGGGCGGCAGCGGCTTCGGCATCGGCTTCATGACGCTGCCGTACCTCTTCACGCAGTGGGGGCCGGCCCTTTCCGCCGCGGCCGGCATCATGTGGTTCGGCCTGCTGTTCTTCGCCGGGATAACCTCGTCGCTGGCCATGGGCACGCCGGTGATGGCCTTCCTCGAGGACAATTTCGGCTGGCAGCGCCGCAACGGCGCTATAGCCTTCGGCCTGGCGGTGCTGCTGCTCGGCATCCCGTCCGTGCTTTCCCAGGACGCTTTCAACGAGTTCGACTACTGGGCCGGCACAGTGGCGCTGGTGATATTCTCCCTGCTGGAGATAATCCTGTTCGCCTGGGTGTTCGGCATGGAGAAGGGCTGGAAGGAGATCACGCACGGGGCCGACATGAAGGTCCCCGAGGCTTTCCGCTTCACTATCCGCTATATCACGCCGGTATTCCTGCTGGTGGTCTTCGTCGGGAGCCTTCCAGAGGTCTGGCATAACCTGACCAGGCAGATCACCGCCCAGGTGGCGCTGGCGCGCGGCCTGATGGCCGCGCTGTTCGCGGCGCTGTCCTGGCTGGTCTGGCTGGCCGGCAAAAAGAAGGTGAGATCATGAGCAGCAGCGCGCTTCTGATGATGGTGCTCGCCGAGGGCACGATAACCGTCATGACGGTATATTTCTTCTGGAAGGTCCTGACCATCCCGCCGAAGCCCGAACCGGATTCTTACGCCGGGAACGACGAGGAACCCCGCTAGGTCAGAGCCACCTGGAGGGGGAATAGCGGCCGGTGACGGCCCGCGATAGCGCCTGCCGGAGCATCTGCCAGCCCCAGCCCAGCGGCGCGTACAGCCGCAGGAAGGAGAAGATGTCCCTCACTATCGCCCGCCTCTCGGCGGGCGTTTTTTTCTTCAGCGCGCCGCGGAAATCCGCCTCGTGCGGCCTGCCGTAGACTATCTTCAGCGGGTTCCACTGGTCCGAGCAGCGGCGCACCTCGGACTGTATCATGCTGCGGTAAAGCGACTGTATGTCGGCGCCTCTGCGGAAGGATTCCGCCGCCGCCTCCCCGGCGATAGCTCCCGAGTGCAGCGCGCAGCTCATGCCCTCGGCTATCATGTTGAAGAAGCCGGCCGCCTGGCCGGTGACAAGCGCGTTCCCTTTGCCGAAGACGTAGCGGTTGATGAGCGAGGGACCGAAGTTGGCCGTGACGATCTCGGTATCCTCGCCGGGGCCCAGCTCCACGCCGTGGCGGTCGCGGAGATAGCTCGTGACCCGCTCGTGGCGCGGGTCGAAGGCGTCCCCGCTCTTGAAGCCGACGCCTACTATCTGCCGCCCGTCGCGCGCGTGGCTCCAGGTATAGTGCCCCAGCTCCGGGTGGAACCAGAAATGGAAGTAGTCCTGGTCCAGCGGACAGGACTTTATCTCGTGGAACTTCTGCCCGACCACGAACCAGGGTATGCTCTGCGCGTAGCCCGGGTAGAGCGCCTTGACCACGGCCATGCGCGGGCCGTCCGCGCCTATCACGCAGCGGGCCTCGTAGCGGAGCTCCTCGCCGTTCCGTTTGGCGGAGACCGTCACCTTCTTCCCGTCGTCGGTCAGCCCGGTGAACTCCGTGCCGGCGTGTATCGCGGCGCCGCTGCGGCGGGCCATCCAGTTGTCGCAGAACTTGCGGTACAGGTGCGGCGTGGGGCCGCCGTCGAATTCCATCGGCAGCGACGGGGCGGCGGGGAAATGGAAGATAACCCCGCGGCAGTACTGGGGAGCGTGCATCGTCTCGTCCGGCAGCGGTCCGAAGTTCTCTATCAGGAAGCGGTGCCCGCGGGGGGAGACTATGCCGCTGCAGGGCTTGTGGCGCGGCAGGGCCAGGCGCTCCAGGATCACGGCCTCGTAGCCGGCGTCGGTGAGGCGTTTGGCCGCGGCGGCACCGGAGGGGCCGGAGCCTACCACAATGGCGTCCGCCTTTACTGTCCTCACAGGAGCTCCGAGACGTGGATGACGGAAGGCGCCCCAGCGGCGCGCAGCGCGTCCATGTCCTCCGCGGATTCGGCCACTACCCGCGCGGGCGAGCCGGCCTTCCCAAGCAGCCAGCGGGCCTGGGAGGCGTCGTCGAAGTTCCCCGCCAGGCGGCTCTTCTGCGCCCGGGTGGGCCCGGCAGGCATGGCCGCGCGCTGCAGCGTGGTGCTCATAGCGCAGCCGGAGCTTTTTCGGATGGAGTCGTAGAACTTGACCAGGCGGGCCTGGTCGGAATTGAAGGCGCGGGCGTCCACCACGTAGAAGTCTCCGGGCTTAAGGACCTTGCGGCCCCCCGCGGAAAGCACGGCCTCGCCGATGCCGACGGCTTTTACGCCGGGGAACCAGGCGCGCAGATAGCGCAGCAAGAAGCCCTCGCCGGCTACGAAAGCGGCCGCGCCGGCGGCCGACGCCAGGGCCGCGGCCACCGCCTCCCGGGAGGGCGTCAGGCCGGCGTCTATATCGGCCCCGAGGGCCGAGAGGGAATCGTCAGGCGACACGGTGAAACCTGTCTTCCCCAAGGCGGAGCCTGCCTTGGCCAGCAATTGCGCCTCGGAGCGCAGCGCGGAGCCGGGGAGGAAAAGCTTGCGTCCGGAGGCCGTGAACGGGGAGCCTTTGGGCGCAGTCTGCGCAGCCTTGCGGCCTAGCCCGGCCCTCAGCGAGGCGGTCAGGGTCAGCGTGTCCACGCCCGAAGGGCAGACCGGGGCGCAGGAGCCGCAGAGCAGGCAGGCCTCCAGCGACTCGCGTATGTCCTGGGGCGTAGCGCCGGCCTGGAGCGCCTTGGCCCGCCCGGCGTTGGTCATCATCAGGTCGTGCGTCTGAGCCCAGACGGGGCAGGACAGGACGCAGACCGCGCAGCCGGTGCAACTCTCGTGTCCGTTCTTCTTGTTCTTTTTCATGGTCAGAATATCACGTCGGGGTTGAGTATCATGGCCGGGTCGGCCTCGCGCTTCATCGCCAGGTGCCGGTCCACCACCTCGTCCCCGAAGACGCGGCGGATATAGCCCTTCATCACCCCGCCGAAGCGGTAGTAGCTCGTCTTCATGTCTGCGCCGATGTCGTAGATCTCGTTCTTGAAGTTCTGCAGGTAGTCGCGGCTGTACTCCTTTCCCTCGAGCATCGGCTCGAACTCGCAGCCGTAGGCGTAGCCCTCGGCGTCGGGCGGCACGCAGGACATCTCGTAGCGCGGAAGCCGGCCGCGCAGCTTTATGCCCACGCAGTACAGCGTGTAGTGGTCGAAATATTTCTTGCAGACGGCATTGCCGCGCAGTATGGCCTCCACGAACTTCCCTTCGCTGGTGGCCAGGTCCGGGATGACCATTTTTTTTCCGCCCCAGAACTTCCAGACGGCGTTACTGAAGACCACGGTGCGGTCCACGATCTTGCCCTTCTCCATGTGGTGGGAGGGGAAGAACTCCGGCTGCATGGTGTTCTTGCGGTCCAGCAGATAGAGCGCTTCGCGGAATTTCCAGGGGCGCAGGGCGTAGTGAGCGGCCATGCGCAGAGCGAACCCCGCTTCTCCGTGGCCGCGCATCCTGGCGCGCCAGGCGCTGAGAAATGACTTCTCGCGTTCGTCGGAGTCGAAGGCTACCAGCAGGTTGATGGCCTTGTCCATTATGGTCAGGATGCCGCAGTAGTCGGCGGCGTCCGCCTTTATCAGCATCTTCAGGTCTTCCATCGCGAGCGTCAGCGAGCTGTAGTAGAGGTAGTGCATCGTGATGGGAGCGAACCTGCGGACCTTCAGCTCCGCCTCTGTTATCACGCCGAATTGCCCGTAGCCCAGCAGGACGCGCTCGAACAGCTCGGGGTTCAGGTCTTCCGAACATTCCTTTATCTCGCCGGTGGGGGTGACAACTTTAAGCCGGACGGCCTGGTCCGCGCTGCAGCCGAGGCGGGGGGAATTGATGTCTATGCCGCCGACCTGCAGCGTGCCGCCGACGGACGAGGTCATGTTGAGGGGAGCGGAGAGATAGTCCAGGCCTTCGCGGCGCAGGGCCTCGGCCAGGGAATGCCAGTAGATGCCGGCCTCGGTGCGCACGGTCATCTTTGCGGGGTCTATGGAAAGGACCTTGCTCATGCCGCGCATGTCCAGCAGCAGGCCGCCGTAGGCTACGGTCTCGCCCTCGGTGGTCAGCCCGCCGCCGCGCGTCGTCACGGGAACGCGGTAGCGCTGGGCGGCCTTCAGTATCCCGGACACCTGTTCCGAGGTGCGAGCCAGCGCTACGCCGTGCGGCATGCCGCAGGCGAGTCCGCCGCTGTCCACCGAATAGACGGCGAGCACCGGCTTCTTCTCGGTCACTTCCACTCCAGTCGCGCGCAAGGCGGAGACGAAATCCGCCCAACCCTCGCCGTTCCAGCGGCGGGGATTGGTCTGCATCCTCGGGATGTCCCTGAGGGATTCTGTTGCCATAGCCGCTGACGATGAGGTTGTCGTGGTCACGGGCGCTCCTGAACCGGAAAATGCGGACTCATGATAATATACAAAAAATGGCGGCACCGGGCCCGGCAGTTTTTGCTATACTCACCGTGGGGGGAGTTATGATACAAATGAGGCTTTTCGGACCCGCGCTGGCGGCCCTTATATTCCTATTAGGCTGCGCCGCGCTCAGGTCGAAGGTGGCGGTGAAGGCGCAGGAGTCGCCGCCCTGCGACTATTCCGACTCCGGCTGCGTGCAAAGGAAGTAGACGCGGCCGGGCCCGGCGCTCGCTCATGCGCGGGCGCGGGGGAAGAGGGACCTCCGGCTTCAGCCGGCGAAGAACTCGTAGCGCACACAGTGCGCTCCTCGAACATTCTTCGCCGCCGCCCTAATGATAGGCGGTACGCTTCCGCCTGCGGTCCCTGCGCCCACAAATCGCTCGCGCCAACCCCGCCCGCGCCGTGACCGCCGTTGCCATGTGGCACGGCTTCTTGTGTGCGCCCGGCTTTGCTTTCCCTGTAAAATTATTTATAATTAATGCGGTGCCGAGGTAGCTCAACGGTAGAGCACTCGCTTCGTAAGCGATAGGTTGTGGGTTCAAGTCCCATCCTCGGCTTAATATTTCTTCGCGGTCGCAAGTTCCTTATCACTCCGCCTCCTACCTCCCGATCATGGCAAAAAAATACAACCTCCCAGAGTCAGAGTTCGAAGGCATAAGTTTCGCTCCGGGGGTCAGCTTCGCCAGAAAGGCCATCTGGTGGTGGCTGCCTATCCTTTACCTGCTGATCTCGGACACCTTCTACCTGCGCACCTACGACTCCGCGCAGGTCAAGATAACGCTGCTGCAGATGGGCGGCATAGGCCTGCTGGGACTGTGGGTCTCTCTTCTGGTGCTGGAGGGGAAGCGCGCCTTCCGGAAGGAGGACTTCATCTTCCTGGCGCCGTTCTTCGCCTACCTCGCCTATATCCTGGTCTCGTTCGCAAGCGCGCCATACAAGGGCCCCAGCGTGGACGACTTCGTGCGCTACCTGCTCTACATGTCGGTGACGCTGATAGTGATACGGGAGTTCACGGCGAAGGCCATAGACAGGCTCACGACCGTGCTGCTCGTCGCGGCCTACATAGCCATCGGCTACGGCATGGTCCAGTTCCTTGACACCAGGTTCTTCCCGCCGAAGGACATGGGGCCGGGCCTGGACCCGTTCGTCTGGCGCTGGGCGTTCGGGCCGCGCGTCTTCTCCACCTACGGCAACCCCAATTTCTTCGGCAACTTCCTGGTGCTTATCCTGCCTATCATCGTCACGCAGTTCATGAAGCGCCGCTCGGTGCTGCTGCTGCCGCTGATAGTGATGGACCTGATCTGCCTGTACGCCACGCAGACCAAGGGCGCTTTCCTCGGCTTCGGCATCTCGGCCTTCCTGTTCTCCGTGTTCTACGGCTACTTCTTCCTGCGCGAGAAGCTGAAGATGAGCAAGGCGGCTTTTCTGGGGCTGGCCTCCATCATCCCCATCATGGCCTTCTTCACCATCTACAGGCTGGGCAACGCGCTCTCCTACAGCTTCCGGGTCAACACCTGGCTTTCCACCTGGGAGATGGTGGAGTCCCACCCGCTGACCGGCATAGGCGTGGGCAGCTTCAAGATCATCTATCCGGCCTACCGCAGGCCGGCCATTTTCCATATAGAGGGCAAGCATAACACCGAGACCGACCACGCCGAGGACGAGCACCTGGAGCAGTGGATGGACAACGGGCTGATCGGTTTCGGCCTCTACATCTGGATAATAGCCTTCGTGACCACCGTGGGCTTGAGGGGGCTCGCCTCCCTGACGGATAACCTCAAAGGCTCGCGGCCGCCCCCGGTGGCCTACGACCTGCTCGGTTACCTGACGGCTCTGCTGGGCATGCTGGCCCACAATTTCACCGACGTGAGCATGCGCTTCGTTTCCTCCGGCATCTTCTTCGGACTGCTGCCGGGCGTCATCATCAACCTGGCCCGGGGGCACGCCCTCTGGGAGCTGCATTACAAGGAAGAGGCGCACGCCTCCCTGTCGCATCCGGAGGAGAAGCCGGAGCACGGCGGGGTCTACATGTGGGCTGTCTGGGTGCTCAGGGCCGCCGCCGTCGCGGGCGTGCTGTACGCCGCCTATATCGTCCTTTATGAGTTCGCCGGCATCCAGGGACCGCTGCGCAACTACATCGCGCCAGGGGAGATACTGCAGTGGCGCATCTCCTGGCTGCTGATGCTGGCCTGCGTCGGGTACGCGGTGTACTCCTTCGCCGGGGTGGCGCTGAAGGGCGTTTCCGCCGCGGTACCGGTGGTGATACTGCTGACGCTGCTGCCGCTGTACTATTTCTGGGGCTGGTTCAAGGGCGACGTCTACCACAACATGGCCATCTTCTTCTCCAAGCAGGGGAAGTGGGAGGACGCGATCTCCTATTACCACAAGGTGAACAAGCTCAACAAGTTCTTCATCATGCCGTACTACTTCACCGGCAACGTCTTCAACGACAGGTTCAACATGGAGAAGTCGTACCACCCGGAGTGGGGGGACACCAACGATGTGCCCCGCACTGACTACGACAGGGCGATGGAGGCGTACGAGTACGTGCGCAGCATAGCGCCCAACTACGTGCAGATGCATCATCAGGTCGGCAACCTCTACCTGAAGATGTACGACTACGATATGCGCCAGGGCAAGCCCCAGGAGGCCGCGCAGTTCCTGGACAAGGCGCTGGCCCGCTACAACCTTTACGAGAACCTGGACCCGGTCTACGCGCCCAACTATTACCGCAAGGCCCAGATCTACGTGATCCGTCACGACCTGAAGTCCGCCGAGGAGGAGTACCTGCACAACGTGACGGCCTGGAAATGCTACCAGAAGGACCACAATCACGGCTCGCCGGAAGGCTACACTTTGCTGGGGAACGTGCAGTACGCGCTGGGCAAGTTCCGGGAGGCGGCAGAGAGCTATACGAAGGCCCTGGAGCTGGACCCCGGCTATCAGCAGGCCCTGAACAACCTGGCCGTCATACGCAGCCGCATGCCGTCGGCCGCCGGGGTGCGGATAACGGGCGTAGAGCCCGGCAAGGCCCGCTAGCCCGCGCATTAAGATGTCGGACCAGCAAGACAACTTCCCGGTGCCGCGAGGCCCCCTTGCGCTGCTGCTGACGGCCGCCTTTCTTGTCTCGCCGATACTCTTCTTCACCGGCCTGACGCGCAACCCCTACTTCCTCCAGATCGCCCTGGTCAACTGGTCCTTCCTGGGCGCCGCCGCGCTTTTCCTGTTCTATTCCGTGAAGCGCGGCCGCTGGCTGCTGCCCTCCACCTATCTCTCTAAGCCGCTGGCCGCGCTGGCGCTGGTATACCTGGTCTCCTTCGCCTGGTCCTGGGCGGGCCACCAGCCTTTCTTCCGCCCGGCCATGCAGTCCGAGGGGTTGAAAGCCGGCATGTTCTTCCTGACGAACTGCCTCGCCGTCTTCTACCTGGCGCTGGCGCTGCCGTACTCCCAGAAGGAGGAAGTGCCGGCCGGGAAATGGCTGGGCTTCATCGCCGCCTGGGGCCTGCTCTGGTTCCTGTTCCCGTGGCTGAAGATACCGCCCGGCGGGGACACGTTCTTCGACCATTTCTTCGACCCGTACGGGTTCCTGGTCTGGACCGCCGGAATTACCGCGGTGTGGCTGCTGATAAGGCGCTGCAGGCAGGAGGACATCCTGCACCTGGCGATGACCGCGGGCGCCGTAGCCTCGCTCTACGGGATGCTGCAGTACTTCAGGCTGGAGCTGGTCTGGGCCAAACTGCTCAACCCGTACGGCAACCGCTCGGTCTCTACGTTCGGCAACCCCAACTTCATCTCCACCTACGTGGTCATCTTCATGCCGCTGGCCGCCTCGCTGCTGATGAAGGCGGATACGACGGTCAAGCGCGTCTACTACGGCCTGGTCTTCCTGTCCTACGAGGGGATGCTGATGGCCAGCCTGACGCGCTCGTCGTGGATAGGCGCGGCCGCGGCCTTCTCCTTCCTGTTCGCCTTCGCCTCCCACCGCGCCCAGCTCAGGGCCAACCGGAAGTTCCTCTACCCGTTCTTCGCCGCGGCCCTGCTGCTGCTCTTCTTCTGGCCCGCCGACAATCTTAAGCCGCTCAGCTCCGGCCTGGCCGAGCGCGTCAGCGAGGCCGCCTCCGGCATAGGCACCCCGGCCGCGGTGAGCCTCTCCGGCGATAACGGCCGCATCTATTCCTCCTTCCACCAGCGCCTCCTGATCTGGTCCAGCGCCTGGCAGATGGGACTGCAGAACCCGCTGCTGGGCAACGGCTGGGGCCAGTTCGAGCTCTTCTACCCGTTCTTCCAGGGGCGCCTGCTGGTCAACTACCCGGTGATACGCAATCTGCGCACGCACGCCAACAACGCCCATAACGAGGTGCTGGAGCAGTTCTCCCAGTCCGGGCTGATAGGTCTGGGGATATACGTCTGGTTCCTGGCCGCGCTCTTCGCCGGCTTCCTGCGGTATTACCGGTCCTCTCCGGAGGAGGCCCGCTACTCCGCGGTCCCGCTGGCCGCGGGCCTCGCCGGCGCGCTCGCCGACAACATGCTGAACGTCTCGCTGCACTTCGCCGTGCCCGCGGCGGCCTTCTGGTGGGTGGCCGGAGCGCTGGCGCTGAGAACTACGGGCGCGGCCGCCTTCCCCGAATGGAAGCGCCCGCGCGCCGCCGCCGCGGCGGCCTGGGCGCTGATCGCCCTCTGCGCCGCCGGCGCCTGGTCCTGGGAGCGCCAGTTCACCAGGGAATATTTCTACTTCAAGGGGTTCCGCGCGATGCGCGCGAACGCCGTGCCTGCGGCGGTCGAGGCCCTGCGTTCCGCCTGGCAGGCGCAGCCACGCGACGTCAACGCCGACTACGAGTTCGCCAACGCCTACGTGCGCGCCGGCGATCTGGAGAAGGGCGTCTGGGCCTACGGCGAAGCCCTGAAATCCAACGCGGGCTACGACGAGATCTACTTCAATCTCGCCATCGTGCTCAAGAGGCTCGGCCGGCAGCGGGAGGCCTTGGACTACCTGCAGGTGGCGTCGGCGATAAATCCCCTTAATCTGACCGCCTGGCAGGCCATGGCGGAGCTGTACGTCGCGATGCCGGACAAGGCCGCGGCCGCGGCAGCCGCGGTGAAGGATTTCAGCGAAGTCGTGACCGTCTTCCCCGAAGATCCGTCCATGTGGAATACGCTGGGCTATTTCCATACGCTGCTGCGGGACTACCGCGCCGCCCATGACGATTACTTCCGCGGCCTGACGGCCGCGCCCGGGGACAGGGTGCTGGCCGAGAATCTCCTCGGCGTTTCCCGGCAGCTCGCGCTTAAGGACGACCCGGCTATCCGCTGGATGGCGGAATACCAGCGGCTGGACAAGGTCTCGGCGTCCGCCGTCCCTTCCGGGGCCGACCTCGCCTCCGCGGACGCGATGGTCTCGGCTCAGCCGTCTTCCCGCCCGGCCAGGATGCTCAGGGCCAAGCTCTATTTCAAGGCCGGGCGTCTGGCCGAGGCCAAGGCCTCCCTGTTGTCCCTCCTCAGGGAGAGGGATTCCGACAACCAGGCCCGTTATGGCCTGGCCGTCATCTACGAGAAAGAGGGGGACCGCGCTCTCGCGAGGGGGGCCTGGGAGGAGTTCCTCCGCTTCGAGCCCGGCAACGCGGCGGTCAGGGCCAGGCTCGAGGCCCTGCGCTGAGCCGGCGTGCCAAATTTGTAACAATCCTGTAATATTTAGGCAAACAGGAATAAGTTAAATATAACGCAGGCAGAACGTTCCGCTATGGATAGCGTTATGAAAACAAGATACGCTTTTAGAACGGCCTTTACCGGCCTCTTCGCGCTCCTCCTCTCGGGCGCCGGGCCGATATCTCCGGTGCTGAGGGCCCAGACGGCCCCGGCCAGCGGCATCAGCCGGTCGATGGAGCAGGCGATACGGCTTTATCACGAGGGGGAGAATACCGAGGCCATGGACCGCTTCATGGACATCCTCGTCAAAGGGAGCCCCTCGGAAAAGGCCCTGGCCAACGAGTACATCTCGAAGATCACGCTGCGGATGAACACCGGCGTGAACACCGTGAAGGACCGCGGCGCGGAACCCAGCGGCCTAGCTGAGATCTCCCACCCGGAGAAGGAGGGAGGGAAGAAGCCGACGGACCGTCCCTCGGCGGCCCCGCCCGTGGACGTCAACGAGGATTCGCAGGACCAGGCCGCGGACCAGCGCGCCGACGTCTCCGACCGGATAAATACGAAGATCGCAGAGATGCGCCGCGACATCCTGCTGGAGCTCGGCCGTTCGCGGCCCGTGAAGGTCTACATGGGCGACGGCGTGCCGAAGGCCATCACGCTCGACGCCAATTATTTCTTCGCGAACGAGACCGCGTTCCGCCCGGGCACGGAGAAGTCGCTGTCCGACGTCGCCGGCCTGCTGTTCACGCTGGGCAAGGCCAATATCCTGATCCTGCCCGAGGGTTCCGCCGGCGGCGACGTGAAGATACAGAACATCCGGCGCGCGCTGGCGATGAACTCCTATTTCGAGTCCCGCGGGATCTCCAAGTCCCGCCTCGACGTCAATCTTACCGGCACCGACGTGCAGTTCCCCAAGGAGCTGACGAGCATAAGCGGTATCATCATACTTTTTGATTATGATAAGGAACAGCGCCTGAAGGACACCGAGGACCTGCAGACGAAGGGGCCTAAGGTCTCGCTGGGCATCTATCCCACCGCCATCGCGGTGTACAAGAACGAGGGGGCGATAGTCGAGTTCTCCGTCTTCGAGTCCCCTGTCGGAACGCCGAGCTGGAAGTTCCAGATCTTCCAGGTCATGAAGGACGGCACGAAGCTGCTGTTGCAGGAGCTTTCCGGGTCCGGCCCGATGTACAACCAGAGCTTCTGGAACGGACGCAAGAAGTTCTTCGGCGCCGCCTACCCTTCCGGCCGCTACATGTTCACGGTGACCGCCGCCGACGTGGAGGGACGCGAGACCTCGGTCAGCCGCCTGCTGGCCGTGAAGCCCACCCCCGAGGAGGAGGAGGCCATGCGTGCCGCGGCCGCGCGCAAGCAGCCCCAGAAAGAGACAGTTCTGCCTTCCGGCGTGAAAACGCATTCGCTGACGAAGAATGGCGTAAAGGGCGGACAATCCGGCAAGGTCCTCAAGAAGCCGGCCAAGAAGGGCCCGCCAAAGAAGAGCCGCCCGGCCGTGAAGGGCAAGCCGGCCGCGAGATCCAAGGCGAAGCCGGCCGGACAGGAGCCGGCCGCCGAACAGGAGCCTTCCGGGGACCAGGAACCCTCCGGCGGACAGGAGCCGGCCGGAGGACAGGAGTCGTCGGACGCCGGGGAGGCGGCCCCTCAGGGACAGCTTTCCGGGCAGGTGAGCTACCGGATCTTCTTCATGAACAACAACTCGCTGACCAGCGCCAGCGAGAAGCGCCTGGCGCAGGTGGCTGAGACGATGGGCTATTACCCAATGGCCAGGATACGCCTTACCGGCTATGCCTATTCCGGCGAGCCTAACGCGGACGCCGTCGCGGACAACCGCGTCAACAAGGTGGCCTCGAGGCTGTCGGAAAAGTACAGCATAGACCGCTCCCGGATGGAGCTGAACTCGAAGGTGACCGAGTCGACCAAGCCGATGGTGGAGATAAAGCTGGCGGGGAATCAGTAGCGGCGCGGTATCGCAACAGCGGGCACTATATAGTAAAATAAATATATTTATGGCGAAAGCGGCGGGACAAAGTCACCTGGGCATATACATCTCCCCGAAGGAGATCTGTATCTCACAGGTGAAGATCGGCAAGGCCTCCAAACCGGAGGTCGAGCATCTTGTCAAGTTCCCCACGAACTTCCCGGTCAAGGAGGGGATGCTCCGCCCCCTCTCGCTCAACCACGAGTTCTTCAACGAGAAGGCTCCCTGGCTGGATTCCTTCAAACAGGCCGTGAAGCGTGTCAGCTGGGGCTCCAGCTCGGCGGTGGTGACTCTCTCCCAGCATTTCTCGATCCTCAGATATTTCGTGATGCCGGCCGTGGACCGGCGGTTCTGGAGCAAGTCCATCCCTCTGGAGTCGAAGAAATACATCCCGGTCTCGTTCGATGAGGTCGTCTACGACTACTGCGCCGTTCCCTCGGACGGGGGGAAGAAGCTCGGGGTGCTCTTCGGCCTTACCCAGCGCAAGAGCGTCGAGTTCCTTACCGAGACCCTCAAATCCGCCGGCCTTACCCTGGCCGCGGTCGAGGCTACGCCGCTCTCCCTGGAGAGGGCCTCCGGCTTCCTGGACTCGGAAGGCCACGATTCGAAGGGCTACGTCCATTTCAGCGAGAATTCTAGCTACATGGTCTTCTCGCACTCCGGATACCCGGTGCTCTACCGCGAGACCGAGACTGACTCCGGCGGCACGATGAGCGAACGCAAGCGTCTGGACATCAAGGGCGCAGTGCAGTTTGTCGACCGTTATGTGGGCGGCAAGGACTATAAGGCGGTGATGCTGAGCGGCGACGGCTGCGATGTCTGGCAGGGTTCCGTGGCCAAGGAGGCCGCTCCCATACCGGTGGAGACCTGGAATATTTCCGCCCTGATGGGGCTGAAGGACAACGACGCCGCCGCGCTGTTCGCCTCGGCTGCCGCCATGAAGGGCCGCGTCCCCGGCCCATCGCTGCCGGACATCTCCGGTGTAAGCACGGCCGCCAACCTGGAGAAGAAGGTCCAGTCATACGTCTGGAACATCACTTTCCTCCTCGGCGGCATACTGCTGCTGTTCTCCATACTGGGGCAGACCCGCCTTTTCATGGCCTCGTCCAAGGTCTCCTCGCTCAGGAACAAGGTGCTGAACGTTCCGGAGCTGGACGGCCTCGACCCGGACACCATTAAATCGAAGATCACTACGATGCAGACCGGCGGGCAGGTCCTGCAGGGGCTGGTCTCCGACGTGGATCCGTTCGCCCCCAAGATGTCGGCCATCGCCGACCTCATCCCGGCCGAGCTCTGGGTGACGGGCTTCTCCTATTCCAATCCGTTCTCGCTGTCGGAGGCGCAGTCGGCCGAGCGCGAGTTCCGCATCTCCGGCGAAACCTTCCTCAAAGGCCAGAGCAAGAGCCGCCTCGTGGACGCGTTCACCTCCGCGGTGAAGAAGTCGGAAGCGTTCAAGGCCTTCACGCCCCCTTTCGGCGCCGTCGACAGCACCACCGAAGAGGGCGGCGTGGATTCTCCTTTCGCGAACGACCCGGGACACAGGCCGACCACCAGCTTCGCCGTGGTCTGCCGGCTCAAGAGGAAATGACCATGGGGGAACAGAAGACGCCGGTACAGGAGAAGATAAAGTCCTACTTCAAGGACATGCTCGCCGATATCCTGATAATTTACGGCGAGAAGGGCTTCGCTCCTTTCAAGCGGCCGCTGACCATCGCCGGCCCCTCCCTGCTGCTGCTCTACGCCGCGGTCTACAGCCCTATCACCTCCAAGCTCGCCAAGACCCAGCGCAGCATAATCAGCATGGAGGCCGTGGCCCAGTATGCGGATGAGTACGAATCCGCTAAGATGCGGCTGACGGGCCTGCAGCGCAGGCTGCCCAGGATAGCGGACAAGGGCGAGTGGCTCAATTACCTGCTTACCGAGACCTCCAGGAACGCGGGGGTTTCCATAGAGTCCCGCAGCGCCCAGAACGAGACGGAGGTCTCGGGCTATCTGGTGGTCTCCCGCGAGGTCTCCACCACCACCACGTACGCGCTGCTAGGCAAATGGCTGGCGGACATAGAGAACTCTCCTATCTTCGTGCGTATCACCGATCTTCAGATGAGCCGGCAGGACAGCTCTCCGGGCATGGTCAAGGCCTCGTTCACGATCTCCACCGTCTTCCCGCGCCTCGGCGGAGGGGGAGGGAGCTGATATGAAGAGCTTCTCCTCCGTACTCTCCTGGCTGCTGCTGCTGGCCGTGCTGGCGGTGCCTTCATTCCTGTTCTACAATTGGTGGAGCAAGGGCAAGAAACAGGCCTCCCTGGAGATAGCGCAAGTTCCGGTGACGGCCAATGTCTTCCCGAAGCAGGCGTCCCCTTCCTCGCCGCCCGCGCCGGCCCCTCAGTCCCCTTCCCAGCCGGCGGCCTCCGCCGCCCCGGCCGCGATCCCGAAGGCCCAGGACAGGCCTTCCGCCGCCGCGAATGCTCCGGTAGTGGAGGAGGACGAGGCTGATGGCGAGGAGCCGGCAGCGCCGGAGCGGCCCGTTGCCGCGCAGAAGCCTGCTGCCGTGTCTACCGCTCCGGCGGCCGGGGAAGCCAGGCCCGAGGGCGCTGAAACGGTCGTTTCCACTGCCCCCAAGCCCATTTCCTATTATTCCCCGAAGAGCGAGAGGGACCCCACCCTCACGCCGGACGATTACCGCCGCATCGCCGAGGCCAAGCGTGCCCGGGAGGAGTCGGAGAGACAGTATGAGCTCATGCAGACGCGAAAGACCAAGGAGCCTGGCCCCGAGACCCTGATCCGGCTGCAGGGCATCGTGGGGAATTCCGCCATCATCAACGACGACATGTATACGGCTGGCCAGAAGGTGAAGGGGATAAAGATCCTCAAGATAGGTGCGAACTACATTATCTGCGAATACAAAGGGAAGCGTTTCAAGAAGGTCATGCGCTGATCGCCTTATTCTCTGGGCGCTCGGCAACTAATCAGGTATAAGATAGGACGGAGGCGTTTTTATGAAGACTATTAAGATCCTGCTCGCGTTCACACTGGCTGTCGACCCGCTTCTTTTCCCGGTGGCCTCCCTTTACGCCCAGGGGACACAGGACTCCGAGAAGAACTTCGCGCAGGACCTGCAGGCCCCGGCCGGCGGCGACGAGGGCGGCGGCCCTATACTCGACGGCGGCGACGCCGCGCCCCCGGCCACCATGCCGCAGGCGCAGACCCCCGGCACGCCGGTCGAGTCCGTGCAGATAGGCGGCGCGCCCAAGGACGCCCCGATGTACGAGGAGGTCGAGGCCGTTTCCCCGCTCGACCGCAAAATAGGCCCCATAAGGCTCAAGGCCGCGCCGCTCTCCACGTTCCTTGACGTGGTTTCGGCGCAGTCCAAGGTGAACTTCATCATCACCGAAGGGCTGGAGACCAAGACGATAACGGTCTTCCTGCGCAAGACCACCGTGCGCGAGGCCCTGGAGCTGCTGCTCCGGGTGAAGGG
>JAKAMO010000234.1 GCA_021812825.1 bacterium
CTGACGACGGACTACCTGGAGCTGATAGACATACTCTTCGCGCTGGGCTTCATGGGGGTGAAGAACCCCGTGATGAGGGAGTCCCACGGCAAGCAGATGACCGTGCGCGCCGGCTGCGGGCGCCTGGGCATAGACCTGGAGGAGGTCGCGGCGGTCCTTAAGACCAAGGGTTTCACCGTAAAGAGCTAGCCGGGACCCTTCTTCTGCGCGGCTTCGGGCGGAAACCCCGCCCGGGCCGCGCATTTTTGTATATTATCCTAGGCCCTTTAACTGGGACAGGAGGTTGGCATGAAAGAACCCGGAATAGTGGAAATACTGCGCGGGCTTGAGGCGATAAACTCGCCCAGCGGCTATACGCGCGAGGCGATAGATTTCCTGGCGGAGGTATTCCGCGCCGCCGGCCTGTCCCCGAAGATCACCAACAAGGGCGCGCTGCTCGTCTGCGAGCACCCGGAGCCCTTGGCCGTTTGCGCGGCGCACGTGGACACGCTCGGGGCCATGGTGACGCGCATCGAGGGGGACGGCACGCTGCGCGTCACGCAGATAGGCGGCTGGCCGTGGAACTCTTTCGAGGGGGAATACGTGACGGTGCGCAGCTCCTCCGGTAAGCAGTGGCGCGGGACGCTCCTCTGCGACAACCCGGCGGCCCACGTCAACAGGAACATCGGCAAGACCGAACGCTCCGCGGACAACATGCATATCAGGCTGGACGCCGAGGTGAAGACGGCGGCGGCAGTGAAGAAGCTGGGGATAGGCGCGGGGGATTACGTATTCTTCGACCCGCGCTTCGAGGCCACCGGCACCGGCTTCATCCGCTCCCGCTTCCTGGACGACAAGGCCGGCTGCGCGGTGCTGGCGGAGGTCATCCTGAAGGCGGCGCCGCGCCTGAAGAAGGTCCCCGCGGCCTTCTTTTTCTCCAATTACGAGGAGGTCGGGCACGGCGCCAGTTCCGGCATACCGGCCTGCGTGAAGGAGATGCTGGCCGTGGACATGGGCGTGGTGGGGCGGGAGGTGAACGGGGACGAGACCGCGGTCTCCATCTGCGCCAAGGATTCCACCGGCCCGCACGACTACGAGCTGCGCCAGCGGCTGGTGAACCTGGCGAAGAGGAAGAAGATCGCCCACGTGGTGGACATCTTCCCGTATTACGGCTCCGACGCGCACGCGGCCATCGGGGCCGGCTACGACGTGCGCGTGGCCGTCATAGGTCCCGGAGTCTCGGCCTCGCACGGAGTGGAGCGCACGCACATAAAAGGCCTTAACGCCACGGTGCGGCTGGTGGAGGCCTACCTCGCCGGCCTGGGCGGCGCCAAAAAGTAGGCTTCCCGGCGACTACGCGCGTAAAGAAAACTATCTTCAATGGCCATACTGCTGAGCTGCCAGGAGCTGGCTAAGAGCTTCGGAGCGCGCCCGCTCTTCACCGGCCTTTCCTTCGGCCTGTTCGAGGGGGAGCGTACCGGCCTGATCGGCCCCAACGGCACCGGCAAATCCACGCTGCTGCGCATACTGGCCGGCCTGGAAACTCCGGACTCCGGCAGCCTGGCGCCGCGCCGCGGGCTGCGCGTGGGCTACCTGGCGCAGCAGGACCGCGTGGAGGAGGCGCCGCCGGGGCTCACCGTGCGGGACCGCCTAGCCGCCGGGCTGGCGGACCTGGGGCTGGAAGATCACGAGATAGGGACGCGCATTTCCGCCGGCATGGACCGGGCCGGCTTTGGCGACCCGGCGCAGGAAGTGGCGAAGCTCTCCGGCGGCTGGCGCAAGCGCCTCGGCATACTGGCGGCTACCCTGCGCGAGCCGGACCTGCTGCTGCTGGACGAGCCCACCAACCACCTGGACCTGGAGGGGGTGCTGTGGCTGGAGAAGCTGCTGACCGGCCTTTCTTTCTCTTTCCTCGTGGTCACGCATGACCGGCGCTTCCTGGAGCGCGTCTGCACCCGCATGATAGAGCTGGACCGGCGCTACCCGTCTGGACATTTCAGCAGCTCCGGCAGCTACACTAAGTTCCTGGAGAACCGGGAGATCTTCCTGGACGCGCAGGCCGCGCGCGAGGATTCGCTGCGCAACATAGTGCGCAGCGAGATAGAATGGCTGCGGCGCGGCGCGCGCGCCCGCACCACCAAGCAGAAGGCCCACATCGACCGCGCGGGCCGCCTGCTGGGCGAGCTTTCCGAGCTGGAATACCGCAACGCGCAGGGCCGGGCTACCACCATAGATTTCCTGGCCGGGGACAGGCAGGCCAACAGGCTCGTGAGCGCCGCCGGCGTCTCCAAGACCCTGGGCGGCCGCCGGCTCTTCGGCCCGCTGGACCTGGCCCTGCGCCCCGGCGATAAGCTGGGCCTGATAGGCGGCAACGGCAGCGGCAAGACCACGCTGCTGAAGATACTGGCGGGGCAGCTGCCTGCGGATTCAGGCGGGGTAAAGCTGGCCGAAGGCCTGCGGGTAGTGGTGTTCGACCAGCACCGGGACAGCCTGGACCCGGGGCTCACGCTGCGCCGCGCGCTCTGCCCGGCGGGCGAGCACGTAGAGTACAACGGGGCCTTCGTGCACGTTAACAGCTGGGCGCGCCGCTTCCTGTTCCGGCCCGAGCAGCTGGACATGCCGCTTTCTTCCTTTTCCGGCGGGGAACAGTCGCGCGTGATGATAGCGGGGCTGATGCGCCGGCCGGCCGACCTGCTGCTGCTGGACGAGCCCACCAACGACCTGGACATCCGTTCGCTGGAGGTGCTGGAGAACAGCCTAAAGGATTTCGCCGGCGCGCTGGTGCTGGTGACGCACGACCGCTACCTGCTGGACCGCGTCTGCGGAGCGGTGCTGGGCCTAGACGGAAGGGGCGGGCACGGCTATTTCGGCGGGCTGGAGCAGTGGGAGGACTGGCAGGCCGGGCGCGACACCGCGGCTGCCGCTGCCGCCGCCCCGGCGGAGAAGAAAGCTCCCGCTCTCGGTCGGAAAGAGGCCGAGGAGCTGCGCAACATGGAACGCACGATAAAGGCCGCCGAGGATAAGGTGGCGAACGCCGAGTCCGCGCTGGAAGACCCTGCCATAGCCACGGACGCGGAGGAACTGCACCGCCGACAGCTGAAGGTGGACGAAGCCAGGACCAGAGTTGCGGCCCTGTTCGAACGCTGGGAGGAGCTGGAAGCCCGCGCCCGCGAAGAGTAACTATCTCCCGATGAAAACGCCGCCCGGAGGGGGCGGCGTATCCTTTAACAAACTTGCCAGAAATCCCCGGTCTTTTAAGGCCGGGGATTTCTGGCAGCCCGGAGCGAAGCGGAGGCCAAGTTCTCTGCAATGCGGGAAACTCCGGGCTTTAGCCCGGGGAGTGAGTTCATTTCCGGGAAAGATACGCTCAGCAGCAGTCGTCCCCGCCCTCTCCGCAGCCGCAGACCGGTTCCGTCCCCTTGATGAAGCCGGTTATCACGGCGGCGGCGCACCCTACGCCCTTCTTAAGGCTCAGCGCCTCTACGGGACAGTTCCCGGCGCAGGCGCCGCATTCCATGCAGAGGTCGAT
>JAKAMO010000235.1 GCA_021812825.1 bacterium
GCCCATATGCAGGGCCTGCGCCACCATGGACTTAAGGTCCACCCTCCCGAGGAACTCTATGGCGTCCCTGAGCGCCGGGTAGAGCACCTTCTCCATCCATTTCAGGCGCTCTATCACCTCCGGGGAGTAGGCGCCGTAGCGCAGCACCTTGCCGAGGCCTTCGTTCTGCGTGGCATAGGCTAAGTTGCCGTGCTCCTCGTTCTTCACGATGAAGACCGGCATCGACGCGGAAATAATGCCCGCCATAGGCCCTACGGCGCCGTGCTCATGGCAGGGCTCGTACTTGATCCTGCCGGAGGCCGCCAGCCGCTCCGCCTCCTCAGGCGTTTTCGCGAGGCCCTCGTACATCAGCGCGGCCATGATGCCGCCTCGCATGGGCCCGCACATCCGGTCCCAGGTCACCGGGGGCCCGGCGTGGAGTATCAGGTCCTTGCGCATCCCGGGGATAACGTCCAGGGCTGTGCCCATGCCTACGAGGGCCGGCTTCGCGGCCAGTATCCTCTCCATGGCCTTCCGGTTGGCCTTCTCGACGCGAACGGAGGCTTTCGCCGCTTTCGCGAAGAGAGAAGCGTCGGATACCAGCGGCGGCTTGAACTTGGCATGCACCGCTTTCACTCCGGAATCGCGGAGCCCCTGCATGAAAGATTCCAGGCCGATATTCACCACTTTGAGCTCGGTTTCGAAAAATCCCATAGCGTTCACCTCTTAGCGGAAAGCCGTATTATCTCTCCGGCCAGGCGGCAGGCCGCCGCGTTGGAAGGCATGACAAGCACGCCCTCGGCCTCCAGGGCCTTGACCACCCTGGAGCGCACCTGGGGATCGGCCTCGGTCCCGGTGACGGAAGCCACGATGGAAAGCGCGCGATCGGACCTGAAGGCCTCGCGCAGCGGGGGGAGTATATCATCGAGCGGCTTCAGGTTGGAACCGTAGCCGAGGACCAGGTCCAGGAGCAGCACCGAGACCTCGGGCTTCCTGGCCTCCGCGACTATCATCCTGTTGCGCAACGAGAAGTCTATCATCGGATGGGGACGCCCTACGGTGAACTCGTCCTCGCCCAGGTCTATCACGGCGTGGCCGGAAAGCTTCATGGAGTCCGACAGCTTGAGCTTCCTATCCAGCGGAGCGTTGGACCTAACCTCGCCTATCAGCTCCGGGAGTATCACCTGGGCCTCGCTGACGAAAGTGCCGCCGGAGAACAGGCCGCGCAGGAACCCGGCTTTCTTCTTGGACGCGGCGGCCTTCTTCGCGAGGGCGGCGGCCTTGAGGTTCATATCGTAGATGACCTCCCTGGCCTTGCCTATTTCCTGCCCTTTACCCAGCGCCGAGGCCTTAAGCGCGGCTTCCTCCAGCGTCCTGGCCGGATAGAAACCGTCCCTCACCTTCTCCTTTATGTCGCCGCCCAGCAGCACGGCCACCACGGGCTTCTTTATACGCTTCACCTCGGCCAGTATCTTCTTAAGTATCGCCGGGTGCGGCGGCTTGGCCACCAGCAGTATCACTCCCGTGCCGGGATCAGCGGCGAGCATCCTGAGAGCCTGCAGGAAGGTCAGAGCGCCGACCTCCCGCTTCACGTCCCGGCCGCCGGTGCCGATGCACTGGGAGATGCCGGACCCGTCGTTGGAGATCAGCGTGGTGACCTCCTGCGCGCCGGTGCCGGATGCGGCGACCACGCCGATATTCCCGCGGCGCACCGCGTTGGCGAAGGCTATGGGCGAGCCGTTGATGATGGCGGTGCCGCAGTCCGGCCCCATGACCAGCAGTCCTTTCTTCACGGCGGCCTTTTTCAGCGCCACCTCGGTTGCCACCGGGACGTTATCGGAAAAAAGCATCACGTTCATACCCCGCTCGATACAGTCGGAAGCCAGCGCGCCGGCGAAGCGCCCCGCCACGGAGATGACGGCCAGATTGGCGCCGTCGAGCATTCCGGCGGCCTCGTCCAGGCCGGAGGCCTTGCGGTCCGGGCCCGCCGCGGACTCCGCCTTCTTGTTCAGCAGGTCGTCAGCCGCTTTCAGCGCCGCCTCCGCGGCTTCCGGACCGCGCGCGCTTACGGCTATGGCCAGGTCATTGTCCCCGGCGCTCTGTATCTCCGGTGTAAGCAGCCCCGAGGCCTTGATGATGCCCTTGTTCTCCGGTGTGGCCATGACCACGGCGGACTCCTCCACCCCAGGCATCGAGCGCAGCACGCTCGCGGCCTGCATCAGCATCACCGAGTCGTAATACGCGCCTTTCTTGATAACAGTCTTGATCATAAATCGTCCTTAGAGCAATCAATCTACAGGAGGAAGAGAGCCGGGATGAAAAACCGTCGCGGAGGGAGGAGCTTGCGTAAGCGCGACGACTGAGTGACGAGGCGCGCGCACGGTGTGCGCGACGCCGTGTTTTTCAGACCGGTCTCTTCCGCCCCCTACTGCCAGGGGAAGCTCTTCCTCTCGCCTATGAAGGGAAAGCGCTCGCGGGTCTTGGCCACCAGCGTCTTGTCCAGAGGGGCCTCGGCGAGATAAATGCCCTCTTTAGTGCCCGCGTCCGCCACCACCTTGCCCAGCGGGTCGAAGCACATCGAATTGCCGGAGTACTCGATCTTGCCTTCCATGCCCACCCGGTCCACGCCTATGCAGTAGGCCTGGTTCTCCACCGCGCGGGCGCGCAGCAGCGTCATCCAGTGTTCGGCCCTGCGCATCGGCCAGGCGGCTATCACGACGTAGACGTCCACGTCCTTGGCCCTGTTCCAGAAAAGGTAGGGAAAGCGCAGGTCGAAACAGACGGCCGGCATGACCCGCAGCCCTTCCAGTTCGAACACCTCCTGCTTCGAGCCGGACTTGTAGTGCTTGTCCTCGCCGCCGAAAGCGTACAGGTGGATCTTGGAGTAGGTGTTGACCCTGTTGCCCTTGCGGTCGAGCGTGATCAGGTTGTTGTAGCCCTTCTCGACCCCGCCGTAGGAGATATTGATGCGGTTCTCGGCCGCCAACCCGGAGAAGAACGCGTGGTCCTCGTCCGTAAGCTCGGAGGCGGCCGTATTCATAGTGAAGCCGGAGAGGGTCATCTCGGAGAAGACCAGCCAGTCTATCTCCGAGCGCCGCTTGAAGTCGGTCAGCAGGTCCCCTATCCTGGTCTTGTTGGCTTCCTTGTCCTCCCACTTGATGTCGTACTGGCAAAGCGCTGCTTTCATGTTGTCTCCCCGGCCGGACTTCGCCCGGACCTTAAAGCTCTCTATCTCTTCCCTGGCCCGGCGGCCAGAGCCACCTTCTCCTTCGTGACCGGCATGGACCTCACCCGTACGCCGAGGGCGTCCTCCACGGCGTTGGCGATAAGCGGCGCGCAGGGGATCATCGTGTGCTCGCCCACGCCGCGCGCCCCGAAGGGCCCGTCGGGCTGGGCCACCTCTATGATTATCGGCACCACCTCGTCCGGCATATCCATCGCGGTGGGGATCTTGTAATCCGAGAAGTTCGGGTTGAGGAGCTTGCCCCT
>JAKAMO010000236.1 GCA_021812825.1 bacterium
GCTGACCGGCAAGGGCCTCGCCTGGGGCGGCTCGCTGATACGCCCCGAGGCCACCGGCTTCGGCGTGGTCTATTTCTGCGAGGAACAGCTTAAGACGAAGGGCACCGGCCTGAAGGGCAAGACCGTGGCGGTCTCCGGCTTCGGCAACGTGGCCTGGGGCGCCGTGCAGAAGGTCAACGACCTCGGCGGCAAGGTGGTCACCATCTCCGGCCCCGACGGCTACATCCACGACCCCGAGGGCATAAAGGGCGAGAAGTGGGAGTACATGCTGCAGCTGCGCGCCAGCGGCGAGGACATAGTGGCCCCGTACGCGGATAAGTTCAAGGGCGCCCGCTTCTTCTCCGGCCGCAAGCCGTGGGAGGTGAAGGTGGACGTGGCCCTGCCGTGCGCCACCCAGAACGAGCTGGGCGAAAGCGACGCCAGGCAGCTGATCAACAACGGCGTCGTCTGCGTGACCGAGGGCGCCAACATGCCGTGCACCCCGGAGGCCGTGGAGGCCTTCCGGAAGGCCGGCGTGCTGTTCGCCCCCGGCAAGGCCTCGAACGCCGGAGGCGTGGCCACCTCGGGCCTCGAGATGAGCCAGAACAGCGTCCGCATGAGCTGGAGCCGCGAGGAAGTGGACAAGCACCTGCACAACATCATGGTGAACATCCACAACGCCTGCGTGACCGCCGCGAAGGAGGCCGGCCATCCCGGCAACTACGTGATGGGCGCCAACATCGCCGGCTTCAAGAAAGTCGCCGAGGCGATGATGGCCCAGGGCCTGGTCTAAGACCGGCGCCCGGACCCAAGACGGGGCGGAGGGTAAAACCTCCGCCCCGTTCTTTTGTATGATTTATGCGGAGGAGCAAGCTATGCCCAAGATACTAGTGGTTGACGACATACCGGCCATCGTGGATTTCTCGAAGGAGTTCTTCGAGGACGCCGGCTTCGAGGTGCGCACGGCCGACACGGCCACCGGCGCGATCAGGGCCCAGCACGAGTTCCGCGCCGACGTGATCCTGCAGGACCTGAACATCCCGGAAGGCGGCGGCATGCACGTTTACGAGACGCTGCGCGCGGAGAAGGACACGGTGCCGATAATCTTCTCCACCGGCAAGCCCGAGACGCTCGGGGACATAACCAAGATGATCAACGTCTCCGCCCTGCGCAAACCCACGAACCCGGACGTTCTGATGGCCGAGGTGCAGAAGCAGATAGCCGCGCACAGGCCGGCAAAACCCGCACCGCAGGCAGCCCCTCCGCCCCCTCCGCCGCCGGCTCCCGGGCCTGCGGCCGACGAAAGGCCGATGAACCCCAATCCTCCTCCGCCGCCGAAATTCCCGCGGTAAGCCCGCGACCATAGAAAAGAAGGCGGAGCGAAAGCTCCGCCTTCTTTTTTCCCTCTGCCGGACGGCTATCTCTTCTTCCAGAAACCGCAGGCTATTTCCGTGTGTATGACGTTCTCCGGCATCTTATGCCCGTAGCACTTCCCTTCCGCGTCCAGGTTGGCGCACTCGTCGCAGCGCACCTTCGTCTTGCCGGTCAGGAACCCCAGCAATATGCAGATATAACGCATAAGCCCCCCTTATTCCTCTTCCCCGCCTAAGAGCTTCCAGCTCAGTCCCAGCGTTGCGCCGGAAACGCGGCGCGCGCCGCCGGCCAGATTGCTACGGTACTCGGCGCTCAGGCTGAGCCGCCTGTTCAGCTTGAACTCCAGCCCCGCCCCCAGAGTTGGCGCCAGGAACCTGGAGGTGACGCGTTCCCCGTCGTCGTTCCTCTCGCGCAGGCGGGTCAGTTCCGCCCCGGCCAGCAGGTAGGGTTTCACCGCCTCCAGCTCCTTGCCGCGCCAGCGGGAAAGCATGAGCTTGGCCAGGTCGAGGCCGACCGAATTGGCGTTCGAGTCGCCGCCGTCCGTGTCGCTGCGGGAATAAGAGTAATACAGCTCCAGGTCCCAGTCGAGCGCAGAGCTGCCGAGCTTCATGGAAGCCGCTTCCAGCCCGAGTCCGGCCCGCAGTTCGCTGGAACCGGCCTCCCCGTAGGAATCGGCAGAACCGTCGAGCGAGAACGTCAGGTCCTTGGACTGCTCCTCGGGCTCCCCCGCGGCCGCGGACTTAGCGGGCACGGAGGCGGCGAGCAGCAGCGCGCAGATACCCGCAATCAAGTTATTCATCATGAGGTCAGGGATACGCCACGAACTCCGCTGTGATCCGCAGGGAACGCTGTCCGCCGGGGAACTCCGTGGCGGTCACTGCTCTTATCGTCAGCAGAGTCTCGTCGCAGTCACGCCTGTAGGTCCTGGACGGCGGCAGGCCGGAGCCGGAAATATGCACCGGCTTTCCGCTGCTCCCGCCGTAAAGGGCGGAGTCCGGCGCCATCCTCTTCAGGCACCATAATGCCTGCTTGCCAACGGCCTTCTCCGGGGCGGCCAGCACGCCTTCATAGGTCAGGGACAGTTCCCCGGCCTCTTTCATCATCGGCCGCAGCGCGGCCCGGCGCGCTCTCTCGGCGCTGAAGGACGGCGCGATCGAATACAGCCATAACACGGCCAGGGCCGCAAGGAACAGCCCGGCGCCGGCCAGCGCGTACGCCTTTCTTTTTCCGCAACTTCCGGCCATGTCAACGTCTCCTCCAGCCGCGCGCGTCCGCGGGATCATCCGTGCCGCGCCCCTCACTGGAACGAGGGCGGCGGCTCCTTTATGGTATGCTTCTCGTCCCCGGCCTTCTTGTCCATGTACTCGTGGATCTCGCGGTCGTAGTCGTCCAGCTTGCCCGTCTTCCGGAAGGTGCTCTCCCCCTCCCCCTCGTCCACTCCCGGCTGGTCCTTCCAGTCCTTCTTCAGCTTTGCCGAGGCTGCGTTGACTATCTCCCCCGATTCCACTCCCACCAGTCTGGCCGTCACTTCAAGCCGGCCGCGCGGCAGCTCCGTCAGCGTGCCCAGCACCAGCAGGTCCGCGCCGAGCGTCTTGCCCAGGCTCTTGATGGAATCCTGGTCCATCGCGCCGGAAGCCTGCAGCTTCAGCTCCCCGAGCACTTTCTCTATATCACGGCGCTCGGTGACCTTGAACTTGCCCAGCTTCACGAGCTCCACGGTGATCCTTTCGGATACCACCCCGCCGTCTCCGGAACTCCTCCCGTCGGGGTAGGCGAAATTCGCCACGCCTATCTTCGCGCCGGGCTGGGCGCGGCCTTTGAGCAGCTCGCGCACCAGCCTGCGGTACGGCGCCGACCAGGCCGGCTCACCGGCCGCGGCCTGCATCGTTCCGAACAGCAGCAAGACCGACAAAAGGATCCTCATATAACAGGCACCTAGCGCTTACCTGCATATTATGCGAGAAAATACCGGCCCTTTCAAGCGCCGAGGCACCGTACAAAAATCCGTTTTACTTTTGTATTATCTGTCTTATGGAGGCAGAGACGTGACCGGCGCCTGGCATCCCGGCAGGCTGAAAGTGCTCGCTGTCGAGGACAACCCCGCCATCCTGGACT
>JAKAMO010000237.1 GCA_021812825.1 bacterium
CTCCGCCCACCCCGGCCCCGCCCAGCTCCCGCAGTTCATTCCCCACCACCTCACCCGCGAAACGCAGCGAAATCTCCCTGAGCGCGGTCAGCTTGTCCTGGCGGAAAAAGTTCCGGGCGGCCTGCGCAGCTTTGTCGCCGAGATATACCTTCCCCTCCGAGAGACGCTCCAGCAGGGTTTCCGGCGGGACATCGACCAGCTCTATCTGTTCGGCACGCTCTATCACTGAATCAGGTACGGTCTCGCGTATGACCACCCCCGTGGCAAGCTCCACGTCTTCTTTGCGGCTTTCCACGTGCTGTATGTTGAGCGTGGTGTAGACGTTTATGCCGTGGTCCAGCAGCTCTACTATGTCCTGCCAGCGCTTCTCGTGACGCGAGCCGGGGATGTTGGTATGCGCCAGTTCGTCCACCAGCGCGTACTCTGGCTTGCGGGCCAAAAGGGCGTCTATATCCAGTTCGGCGAATTCCTTGCCGCGGTACTGGATAGTCTTTCTCTGCAAGGCCGGGACGTTCTCAAGGAGACGGCCGGTCTCCGTGCGGCCGTGCGTTTCCACTATGCCTATCATTACGTCGGAACCGTCTTTTATCAGCGCGTGGGCCGCCTCCAGCATGGAATAGGTCTTGCCCACCCCGGCGGACATCCCCAGGAAGATCTTGAGCTTGCCCCCTTTCTCCCGCGCGCCGGCTTTTTTAAGCGACTTCAGCAGCTGGTCGGGATCGAGACGTATGTCTTCATTTTCCGGCATAGGGGTATTTTTTATCCAGCGCAAGGTTGAGCGCCAACACGTTCACTCGCGGCTCCCCCAGGACGCCGAGGGACCTCTGCTCCGTCAGGGCGCCCACAAGGGACATGATATCAACTTTAGGCGCTCTCCGCGCCTGCGCCACGCGGTCCGCCTGAGCTAAGGCCGCCGCCGGGCTTATATCCGGGTCCAGGCCGCTGGCCGAGGCATAGGCCATGTCCGGGGAATCACCTTCAGCCGCGGCACGCGCCGCGGCCAGCTTGCACAGCGCCGCGGAAGCGGGCGACAGGTTGCTGCCGCCGGAAGGCGGCGTGTTGTAATCCACCTCCGACGGGCGCGGGTGAAAATATAGAGGCCCGTTGAATTTCTGCGCTATCAGCTCCGAGCCTGCCGCTTTACCGCCGGCGTACACGATGCTTCCGCCGGCTTTCCTTCCATGGAAGAGCATGGCGTAGCCCGTGACCAGCAGCGGATAGGCGAAGCCGGTCAGCACCGTCATTGTCAGGAAGAGCTTAAACGCGGTCAGGAAGGTCCTCATATTATTTCACCAGCCCGGCAGCTATTATCAGCATGTCCAGCAGCTTTATCCCCGCGAACGGCGCTATCACGCCCCCAGCGCCGTAAATAAGCATGTTGCGCCGCAGCAGCGCCTGCGCGTTCATAGGGGAATACTTCACTCCGCGCAAAGCTAAAGGCACCAGCGCCATTATTATCAGCGCGTTGAAGATCACGGCGCTGAGTATCGCGCTCTGCGGCGAATGCAGGCGCATGACGTCCAGCGCGGCCAGCGGGCCGGCCCCGCCGCCCGTCGCATAGAGCGCGCCGAAGAGCGCCGGGATGATGGCGAAATACTTGGCCACGTCGTTGGAGATGCTGAAGGTGGTCAGCGCGCCGCGCGTCATCAACAGCTGCTTGCCGGCCTCCACTATCTCTATGAGCTTGGTGGGATTGCTGTCCAGGTCCACCATGTTGCCGGCCTCGCGCGCCGCCTGCGTGCCGGTGTTCATCGTCACGGCCACGTCGGCCTGCGCCAGCGCCGGCGCGTCGTTGGTGCCGTCGCCGGTCATGGCCACCAGCCGCCCCGCCGCCTGCTCCGCGCGTATGCGGGCCAGCTTGGATTCCGGGGTAGCCTGCGCCATGAAGTCGTCCACGCCGGCTTCCGCCGCCACTGCCGCGGCGGTCAGCGGGTTATCGCCGGTTATCATCACCGTCTTTATGCCCATCTTGCGCAGCTGCGCGAAGCGTTCGCGTATGCCGCCTTTTACGATGTCCTTGAGATGTATCACCCCGAGTGCCCGGCCGTTGTCCATGACCGCCAGCGGCGTGCCGCCGGTGCGGGCGACCTCCGCCTGCGCCGCCTCAAGTTCTGGAGGAAAAGTCCCGCACTCCGCTTTTATGGCGGCTATGGAGCCTTTGAGTATCTTGCGCGCCGGGCGGCGCTCCGCGTCCAGCAGTTCGACCCCGCTCGTCTGCGTATTAGCGGAGAAAGGGATAAAATGGGCCTCGTGCGGGTGGAGCTCGCGCGCCCGCAGTTCGAACCTGGTCTTGGCGAGGACTACGATGGAGCGCCCCTCGGGGGTCTCGTCGGAAAGGGAAGCCAGCTGCGCCGCTTCGGCCAGCTCGCGCTCCTGTACTCCTGGCGCCGGCACGAAGGCCGCGGCCATGCGGTTGCCGAGCGTTATGGTGCCGGTCTTGTCCAGCAGCAGCACGTCGATGTCCCCGGCCGCTTCTACAGCCCGGCCGCTTTTGGCCACGACGTTGCGGCGCACCAGCCGGTCCATGCCGGCCACTCCGATGGCGCTGAGCAGGCCGCCGATGGTGGTAGGGATCAGGCAGACCAATAGCGACGCCAGCACCGGCACCGTGACCGTGCCCGAAAGGTCCTGGCCGGCCGCCGCCGCGCTATAATCCGCGAACAGCTTGAGCGAACCTACGGCCAGAAGGAAGACTATGGTCAGCGCCGCCAGCACCATGGTAAGGGCTATCTCGTTGGGAGTCTTCTGGCGGCTCGCGTTCTCGATGAGGGCTATCATCCGGTCCACGAAGCTCTTGCCTGCGTCGGCAGTGATGCGCACCACTATACGGTCGCTGATGACGCGCGTGCCGCCCGTGACCGCGCTGCGGTCGCCGCCGCTCTCGCGTATGACCGGGGCCGACTCTCCGGTTATCGCGGATTCGTCCACGCTGGCTATCCCCTCAACCACTTCGCCGTCGCCGGGGATGAAGTCCCCCGCCGCGCAGACCACCAGGTCGCCTTTGCGCAGGCGCGAGGCCGGGACCTTTTTTTCATGCCCGTCGGCCAGCAGCCGGGCCGTTATCTCCACTCGCGCCTTCCGGAGGCTTTCCGCGCGCGCCTTGCCGTGCCCTTCGGCGAGTGCCTCGGCGAAATTGGAGAACAGCACGGTGAACCACAGCCAGAGCGCTATCTGCGCGTCGAAGCCGGAGACGCGCGGCAGACCGGCCAGTATGCCGCCCGTTACCAGCGCGGCCACGGCCATGGTGACGAACATCACGGGGTTCTTCATCTGCCTGCGCGGGTCGAGCTTGAGGAAAGCGCCGGCGAGCGCGCCGCCTATCAATTCCCTGTTCCAGAATTTATTCCCGCTCATATCAGAAAAAGACGCCCTTGAGCATCAGCAGATGCTCGGCCAGCGGCCCCAGCGCCAGCGCCGGGAAGAAGGTAAGGCCGCCCACTATCAGGATCACGGCGGACAGCAGCA
>JAKAMO010000065.1 GCA_021812825.1 bacterium
CTTCGCCTCGAAGCCAGCGTGGTCCGCGCCTATGACGATCCTCATAAATTCCCCTTTATATCGCCGCGCCCAGATGCTCGTGGGCGTTCGGTATCACTATGCGGCTGACCACGGCGTCCTCGCCGATGGCCTTCACGCCGGCGGCGACCGCGGTACGCACCGCGCCCGGCTCGCCCACTACGGTGAAGTAGCCTTTGCCGCCTATGCCCTTGCCGGTGTTGACCTCGGCGACGTGCACGAAGGCGGCCTTGGCCGCGGCGTCCGCGGCGAAGAGCGCGGGCAGCGCTTCCTTGGTCTCCACTATGCCGACGGCCTCTATCTTATCGGGCTTCACCTTCTTGTTGAGGGCGGCCAGCGCGCCAGAATGCACGTTGCGTATGATATGCTTGGCCAGCACAGTATCGCCGGCGATCTCGATACCCCGCGAGAGGGCGGCCTCGACCTCGCCTACGGGACCGGAGAGGACTATGATGTATTTTCCCTTGGAGATGGGCAGGTGCACCTCCGGCTTCACGCCGGCGGCCTTGCACATCGCGTCGAGCGACTCGATGCCCTTGGCTATCGAGGAAGTTTCGATCAGACCGACCGCTATGTTCGCCTGCATATTAACTCCTTAAGCTATTCTCAGATCTCCGACCACGCTGCACTGCAGCGGGCGCACGAAATGGCTGGTCTTGGTTATGCCGTCTCCCGTCGGGGTGCCGATGGACATGGAGGCGTAGCCTTCGCCCAGGCCGAGGCCGTGCAGCGTGCAGCCGTTCTTGACGAAGATGGAACACGCCATCCGGCGGCCCATCTTGGTCATGTTCTTGACGTTGGTGGAATACATGCCCGCGCTGTGGTGGTTGTCCCACTCCACCTTCTTCGCCAGCTCTATCGCCGCGTCCACGTCGCGGGCTACCGTGACCGGCAGCACCGGCATCAGCTGCTCGCTGATAACGAAGGGGTGGTCGTTGGGGACCTCGGCCCAGAGTATCCTGACCTCGTCCGACAGGTTCAGGCCGATCGCCTTCGCTATCACCGAGGGGTTCTTGCCGATGAACTTGCGGTCCACGCGCGGCTCGCGGCCGGGCTCCGGTATGGCCACCTTGGCCAGCTGGTCCATCTGCTCGCGGGTCAGCTCGTGGGCGCGGTGGTCGCGGCGCATGGCCTCGAGGAAGCGGGCCCTGGCGGCCTCGGTCACGATGACCTCCTTCTCGGCTATGCACAGCACGTTGTTGTCGAAGCCGCAGCCGGTTATGATCTGCTCGGCGCAGTCCGGGAAAACGGCGGTCTCGTCCACTACTATCGGCGGATTACCGGGGCCGGCGGCTATGGTCTTGCAGGCCTTGCCGGCCGTCATCGCCACCTTCACTATGGCAGGGCCGCCGGTGACCAGGTTTAAGTGTGTCCCCGGGTGGCAGAGCAGCTGCCTGGTGGCCTCCTGAGAGGGGTTGGCTATCGTGGTCACCAGGTTGGCCGGGCCGCCGGCGGAGACAACTGTCTGGTTCAGCACGCGCACCGCGTCGGCCACGCAGCCCTTGGCGGCCGGATGCGGAGAGAAGACCACGGAATTGCCCGCGGAAAGTATGCCGATGGCGTTGCTGATGATGGTAGCTACGGCGTTAGTGGAAGGGGTTATCGCGGCGACCACCCCGAAAGGCGCGAACTCCACCAGGGCCAGGCCCTTGTCGCCGGTATAGGCGAGCGCGCGGAGGTCCTCCACGCCGGGGGTCTTGTCCGCGCAGACCAGGTTCTTCAGCACCTTGTCGGCCACGCGGCCCATGCCGGTCTCGGCGACGGCGGCCTCGGCCCAGCGGCGGGCGTTGGCGCGCGAGACCTCGCGGATGGCGGAAATGATCCTTTCGCGCACGGCCAGGCCGAGGTCCTGAAAGACGGGCTGCGCCTTGGACGCCGCGGCCACAGCTTCGTCCACGGAATCGAACACCGGCCCGCCGGAGGAGGAGGCCGGCGCGGCCGCGAGCGGGGCGTCGCCCAGGTTGCGCACCACCTCGGCGACTATCTTCTTCAGGTCCTCTTCGGAGATGGCCATGGCGTCACTGCTCCATCCTGTTCACGGATTTCTTGAAGACGATCTTCCCGTCCTTCTCTATCGTGTCCACGATAGCGAAGACGGTGCAGTCTACCGGGGTGTTCTCGGTCTTCGAGGTCTGGCGGGCGCTCGAGCCCTGCACCAGCAGGACCAGTTCCCCCGTTCCCGCGCCGACGGCGTCTATGCCGACCAGGGTGTTGCCGCGCGGCTTGTCGTCCAGTCCTACCGGCTGGACCATCAGCAGCTTGGTGCCGACGAGCTTGTCGTCCTTGCGCGTGCAGACCACGTTCCCCACTACTCGTGCGAATAGCATATTACCTCCAGAAAAAGGGCGGAGACCGGGACGGGCCCCGTTACGGGAACGGGGAACCGTCCCTGTTCCCGGTGATTACTTCTTCTTGGCTTCGCTTATCGGCAGCTTGCCCTCGAGGTCGCCGTGCGGCTGGGGGATCACGTGCACGCTGACGAGCTCCCCGACCTTCTGCGCGGCGGCGGCGCCGGCGTCGCAGGAGGCGCGGCAGGCGGCCACTTCGCCCCTGAAGAGGATCGTGACGAGGCCGGAGCCGATCTTCTCATAGCCGACTATCTTCACGTTGGCGGCTTTCACCGCGGCGTCGGCAGCTTCCACGCAGGCCACCAGGCCCTTGGTCTCTATCATTCCGAGTGCTTCCATTTTGTCCCTCCAGTCGAACTAAACTAAATTACCAAAATCAGACTATGTACGCCGCGTCGCCGTTCTTCAAGGCCGCGGCGTTCGCCTCTTCCACGTCCAGGTGCAGCTCCAGCGAGTAGGCGTCGGAGACGCGGCAGAGCACGCGCTCGTAGATGGTCTCCCGCTCGGTGCCGGCGCCGCAGAGGACCCGCACTTCCTGGCCGTCCTTCACCTTGTAAGCGGCGCCCTCCCTGACGTTGAAATGGATGTGCCGCTTGGACAGTATCACGCCGCGCTTTATCGTGACGGAACCCTTGGGCCCCGTGAGCTTTATCCCGGGGGAGTTCTCCAGCTTGCCGGAGTCGCGTATCGGCGGCTCCACTCCGAGCCTGCGGGCGTCCCCGAGCGAGACCTCCACCTGGCTGTATTTCCTGTAGGGGCCTATCATCCTGACGTCCTTAAGGACGCCCTTCGGGCCCTCAACGGTAACGCGCTCGTTGCAGGCGTACTGCCCCGGCTGCTTCACCGGCTTAAGCCGGGTATCGTCGGCTTCCGCGCCAAAAAGCGTCTTAAAATCCTCTTTGGTCAGGTGCACGTGCCTGTTGGAGACGCCCACGGGGACGGGCATGGAGGACCGCTCCCGACGGAGCTTCAGGTCCTCCACTATCTCCTTGAGCAGCCTCTCGTCCACTTAAAGCCTCACTTGCTGAGCACGGGCTGATAATGTATCACGCGGCCGAACTTGTCGGCTTTCAGGCTCTCGCCGCCGACCAGCGCGCCGTCAATGTCGGGCTGCGCCATCAGTTCGTCTACGTTGTCGGCCTTGACCGAACCGCCGTAGAGGATGCGCACCGCTTCCGCGTAATCCTTTCCGTAGATGCGCTCCATCTGCTTCCTGACGAAAACGTGGGCGTCCTGCGCCTGGTCCGGGGTGGCGGTCTTGCCGGTGCCTATGGCCCAGACCGGTTCATAGGCTATGACGACCTTCGCGGCCTCGGCGGCGGTGATGCCGGCGAAAGCTCCGTTGAGCTGGGTCTCCAGCACGCGGTACGTCTTCTGGCTCTCGCGTTCCTCGAGGGTCTCGCCTATGCAGAGCACGGGCACTATGCCGGCCTTTATCGCGGTCTTCATCTTCTTATTGATGACCTCGTCGGTCTCGAGGAAGATCTTGCGGCGCTCGCTGTGGCCGATGATCGCGTGCGTGCAGCCCGCGTCCTTTATCTGCGAAGGGGAGACGGCCCCGGTGAAGGCGCCTTTCTCCTCCCAGGCTACGTCCTGCGAGGAAAGGAAGATCTTCGAGCCGGCCAGCGCGGCGTGTACGGCGTGCAGGTTGGTGAAAGTGGGAGCCAGCAGCACCTCGTGCTTCAGGTCGGGGTCCAGGCCTTTCCGGATGGCGGCGGCGAGGTCGGCGGCCTCCTTGGAAACAAGATGCATCTTCCAGTTGCCTGCTATCATCGGGGTTCGCTTTTCGGACGCCATGGCGGTCTCCTTAATTTAGATATCAAAAAGATTATACAAATATCGCCCTAGATTATCTCCCGCAGCAGTTCCGGCCTGGGCTGCGGTATGACGACCTTCTCCACCAGCAGGCCGCGCTTCGCCACAACGGCCGCGCCGGCGCCCACGGCCGTCTCGGCAGCGGCCACCGGGCCGGTCAGCGTGACGAAGGCCTTGCCGCCCAGAGCCATGGCCAGACGTATCTCCAGCAGCTTCACGGGGGCCGCCTTAACGGCCGCGTCGGCTGCCTCTATGAGCGCCGAGACGGAGAAGGATTCAATGATGCCGAGGGACTCCAGCCCCTCCACTACAGTAGTCCCCTCTATGGCCGGGAACACCTCAGGATGTATGTTCGGGACCACGAAACTGTCCACCAGCGCGTGCGCCGCCTTGGAAGAACCGGCCTCCACAGCGGCGTTCACGGCGCCTACCTCGCCTGAGACCAGGATGACGTATTTGCCGGGGCAGATGGAGCGGGAAAGCGTCAGTTTTACGGCCGCGGTTTTCAGCATCGCGTCGGCCGTCTCCAGCCCCTTGGCCACGCTCGAAAGTTCCACTCCGCCTATAGCGTTCAGCATAATAAGACCTTTAAGCGGCTATCTCCACGTATTTTTCGTTGACCTTGGTCACCGTGCCTGAGATGCTGGCGTGCACCGGGCAGCCCAGCTTGTCCTGCGTCACGTCGCCGACTACCGAGCCCTTCTCGACCCGCTGACCTTCCCTGACCGACGGCGAGCATGGCGCCCCTATATGCTGGCTCATCAGTATCCTCACCCGCGCGGGCTTGCAGGCAACGTCGCTCCAGGGGGCGTCCTTGTTGTAATCCTCGAGCCCCAGCCTTCTTACCAGCTTTGAGACGGGCACTTTGCGGAAATCACGCACGGGATGGGCATCCGGCTTGCGGCCCGTGTTGAGCTGCGAGTTCTTGAAGCCTATCTTCGCCTCGCGCAGGTCCCCCTTGGCCGCCACGCAGGCCTCGCGCGGGTTCAGGTTCTCCGGGCAGGAATAGAGGCTGCAGAGGGAGCATTCGCAGCAGAGCAGCCCGTACTGGCTGTGCAGCTTGTGCTCCGGCCCCCCCGCGAACAGCATAGTGCGCATCACGCGGTGGGGCTGCACGTCGTGTCCCAGCAGATAGCGCGGGCAGAACTCGGTGCAGAAGGAACACTGGTCGCAGGCGGAGCGTCCTATCCTGGAGAAGACCGGCCGGCCCTGCGCCTTCTTGACCAGCAGCGGGTGGGTCTTCGGCAGGACGATGATGCCTGCGGACGCCTTGACCACCGGCAGGTCGAAATCCATCTGGACCTTGCCCATCATGGGGCCGCCGTCTATGTAGGCGGGGTCCTTCACGGTGAAACCGCCGCACAGCTCCACGCACTCCCGCCAGGTCACGCCGACAGGTACCCGGAAAGTGGCGGGCTTCTTCACGGCGCCGTTGACGGTCACGAAGGTATCGGTGACGGGCCGCGGCGCGAAGGCGGCGTTGTAAAGCGTCTCGACGTTGCTGACCACGCAGCCGACGTCCAGCGGTATGCCTCCGGGCGGGACCACGCGGCCGGTGGCCTCGTAGACCAGACACTGCTCGTCCCCGGCGGGGTAGTAGTCCCCGAGCTTCAGCACGGATATGTTCCTGCGGGCCTTCGCTATGCCTTCGAGCCGGGGGATGATCTTCTCGTGCTTCTTCTTGATGCCCAGCACGCCCTTCGAGGCGCCGCAGGCCTTCATCAGCAGCTCCAGGCCGTCGAACACCTTCTCGGGGAAATACTCGAGTATCTTCTGGTCCTTCTTCAGCAGCGGTTCGCACTCCGCGGCGTTCACCAGCGCGAGCTCGGCCCTGCCCTTGGCCTTGACGTAGGCGGGAAAGCCGGCGCCGCCGGCCCCTACTACGCCGGCGGCACGCAGGCTGGCGCTGAGCTCAGCTGAGAAGTCGGCCATGCGCCTACTTCACTGCGACCAGGCGCTTCTTGACCGCGGTAGCGAGGCGCTTGATGCCCTCGTCTATCTCTTCGGTGGTGGGATAGGAGAAATTCAGCCGCATCGTGTTCTTGCCGGAGCCGTCGCAGTGGAAGGCCGAGCCGATCACGTAGGCGACGTTCTCCTTGATGGCCTCGTGGAACATGTCGTCGGCGCTCATCCCCTCGGGCAGGCGCACCCACAGGAACAGGCCGCCCTCGGGCCGGGTCCACGTGACGCCCTCCGGCATGTACTTCTCCAGCGCGGCCACCATGGTGTCCTTCTTGAGCTTGTAGGCCTTGCGGACCTTCTCCACGTGCGTCTCAAAGACGCCCTTGCGCAGGAAATCGGCGGCTATCAGCTGGTTGAGGCTGGAGGAGCAAAGGTCCAGCGACTGCTTCAGGATCTCCATCTTGCGGATGATCTGCGGGTGGGCCAGTATGATGCCCAGGCGCAGGCCCGGGGCGAAGGTCTTCGAGAACGTGAACAGCGAGATTATGTTGTTGGTCTTGCGGGTGTCCTGGTCCAGGCGGTAGAGCATCTTCGGGGCCACGCCCTCGAAGCGGATCTGCCGGTAGGGAGAGTCCTCTATGACGGCCACGTCGTACTTCTCGGAGAGCTCCACCACCTTGTGGCGCTTCTCCTCGGAGAGCGTCACGCCGCTGGGGTTCTGGAAGTCCGGCACCAGGTAGATGAACTTGTAGTGCTCGTCCTGGGCCTTCAGCCAGGCCAGCCTCTCCTCGAGCTCCGTCACGGAGACGCCGTCGTCCTCCAGCGTCACGCCGACGAAGTCCGCCCCGTAGGACTTGAAGACCTGCAGCCCGCCCATATAGCTGGGCTTCTCGACCAGCACAGGGTCCGAGGCGTCTATGAACAGGCGCCCGACCATGTCCAGCGCCTGCTGGCTGGCCGTGGTTATGATGACGTTCTCCGGCTTGGCGTCTATCCCTTCGTGCTTCTTCAGGAACTTCAGGAACTCCTCTTTCAGCTCCGGGAGACCGTCTGTGGGTCCGTACTGCAGCGCCACCCTGCCCTTCTTGGCCATGATCTCTTTAACGGACTCCGCCACGAAATCATACGGAAAATATTCGGGGTCAGGCAGGCCTCCGGCGAAGGAGATCACCCCCGGCTTATTGGTGATCTTCAACAGTTCGCGGATGACGGAAGCTTTCGTGCGCCTTGGCGCCGTTGCGATGTTCTTTGTGATGTCTATCATAAAGTCCCTCGTTCCTCAGCGGATCGCGGCCTTCGGCCGCAGAGATAATTTACTCAATTAATATTAGGGTTATCAAGTATAAAAAAAGCCGCCTACTCCCCGCCCGCTGATACCTCCGCGGAAGAGGAGAAATACTCCATGTTCTCCCTGTAGTACTCCTTTCTGGCGGGATCGCTCTCGGCGGCGTGCTTAGAGGCGTAGTAGGCCATAGCTTTAGGGTACACTTCCTTCTTCAGCTCCCGCAGGTCCTCCGGGAACGGCCTTCCGGTTGCGGCGCAGGCCTTCTCAAGGGCCTTCAGATGCTGGCTGAGCACCTCGATGTCCATCCTGGCCCGGTTGTCCCTGACGAAAGAGGCCGTCTCCAGGATGGCCAGAGCGCCCTTGGTCTTGAGGGCGTTCAGAGCCTCCTCCCCCATACCGTACTTCCCGGCGTTCACGTCCGCGACGGCCAGGCAGTCCAGCGCCAGCGGGTAATTCTTCTCCTCGAGAGCGATGTTCCCGACGAAGAGCAGCGCGTCGGCGCTGAAGGCCGGCCACCTCTTCCTGTAGAAATCGTCCAGGAAGGCGGCGTAGGCCTCCTTCTCCTTCTGCAGCCTGGCCAGCGCCTTGTTGTCGCGCGCGTATCCGGCCATTCCGCCGTTGGCGTAGGCCAGTATCTTCGAGTCGGCCAGGCCGTTCTTCTTCAGCGTAGCGGCCTTGTCCATGCTGAGGTAGCCGCCGCGCCTCTCCTCGTAGTACCCGCGGATCTTCTCCTTGTACCTGTCGGGATCGAGCGAAAGGGTGAAATAGGTGCCGAGCGCATCGGCCGTGTAGACGTCGGTGTAGTCCCCGCGGATGTACTCGCGCAGCAGCTTCGGCGAGGCCTTCATCTGCTCGTGCACGTACATATCCTCTGTCAGGTAGGCCTCGTACTCGAACTCCAGCGGGTTGGCGCCGGCGTCCTGGCGGTACTGCGGGTACAGGTAGCACTGCAGCGCGTGCACCAGCTCGTGCACGTACACAGGGCCGATGTACTTCACCAATTCCGCTCGCACCCCCTTGTTGCTCCACAGGACGTCCACCACCCCGGCGTCCTTGAACTTCCCGGCGCCGAAGAACTTCAGGATGAAGCGGGAATTCAGATAGACGGCATTGGGATCGGGGTCGAACCAGGCCAGCGAGTCCGACCGGTCGGTACGGGCCAGCACACGCAGGCGGGAGTAGCTTTTCGTATTCTTCAGCCTGCCGAGAAGCTCCCTGCCGGTCTCGGTGGTCAACAGTTTAGTCTCGAGCTCCTTTTTAAGCCTGGAGCTGAGAGAGGCGTCATGCTGGTAGGCGGCCGCGAAGGAAGGCAGCATCAGCAGGACCAGCATGACAAGCAGTCGCCTCATTATCGGAATTATATAGATTTGGCCGCTTGATGACCATAGGTCTTGATACGACACGGGCATAGCCCGGATGAGGGACTCGCATAGCGGGTTTGACAATGGGTGCGGCAATGTATAAGATTACACTAGCAGGACGGGAATTTACGGGAGGACCAGTATGTCAGAGCACAGAGGCGGAGAGATAATCGGAGCTTTCATCGTCGGGGGACTTATAGGCGCGGCCCTCGGCATGCTGTTCGCGCCGGCGCGCGGGGAAGAGACACGCGAGAAGCTGGGCGAATGGTTCGACGAGAACAAGGCGAAGGCCAAGGAGAAGCTGGAGAAGCTCGAAGCGGAGATAAAGCAGCGCAAGGAGCATCTCCTCAAGACCGGGACCAACTGAGGAAACCCGGCAGAAGAAAAGAGCCCCGCGGAGTTCCGCGGGGCTCTTCTTTGTTTCGCGGCGGGCCCTGTCAGGCTGCAGGCTCAGCCTGCTTCCCCGGACCGGAGAGCAGCCAGCCGACAGAGAAAGTCGAGACCGTGCCTATAACTATTATCCAGCTCCAGCCTATCGGAGCTATCCCCTTCTCCGACAGGTACAGTATGACCCCGGCCAGGACGGCGCTCAGGCACATGGCCGCCACGTTGCCCTTGTTCACCGCGCGCTTCGTCATCAGGCCCAGCAGGAACACGCCCAGCAGGCTGCCCGCCGTCACGCCGTTTATCTTGAAGGCCAGCCACAGCATGCGGCCGGAGCCGCCGGCGCAGAGCCAGGCTATGCCGGCCAGCAGCAGGCCGAAGACGGCCACGCTGGCCCTCGAGGCCATCAGGTAATGGCGTTCCGGCGCGTCCTTCCGGATCAGCGGCCGGTAGATGTCCGTTATGAACGACGAGGAGAGGGAGCTCAGAGGCGAGTCTATGCTGGCCATCACCACCGCCGTCAGCACCAGCCCTTTTAAGCCCGCCGGCAGCACGTGCACGGTGAAGTGGGACAGTATCTTATCGGCGTTCTCCGGCAGCGGCAGCGCCGGGTGCTGCTTGTAGAAGACGAACAGCAGCGTGCCGAGGGCCAGGTACAGCCACGTTACCGGGAAGCTGGTGAAGATGGTGTAGATGATCGTCTTCTGGCTCTCCTTGCGCGTCTCCAGCGTCAGCAGGCGCTGCATCAGCTCCTGGTCCGTCCCGAATGAGGCCATCGAGCCGAAGATGCCGTTCAGCACGGCGCTCCACAGGACGTTCGGGTCTCCCAGGTTCCAGCCCAGCTTGAAGACGGATAGCTTGCCCGCCTCCGAAGCCACATGCCAGGCGCCGGCCAGGCCGCCGTCGATGTGCATTATCAGGTAGGCCGCCACCCCCAGGCCGGCCGCGTAGAAGGTGAGCGCCTCGAAAGTCCCGGTCCACAGCACGGCCTTGATGCCGCCGAAACCGATGAAGATCACGCTGATCAGCGTGAAGAAAGCGATGGTCCAGCCCAGCTGCCAGCCCATGATGACCGAGACGGCGAGCGACGCTGCGTAGAGGCGCACGCCCGAGGCGAACAGCCGCGTGACGAAGAAGAACGATGAGCCGGCGTACTGCGTCTCGGCGCCGAAGCGGTGCTTCAGGAACTCGTAGATGGTAGTGCAGTTGAACTTGTAGAAGGCCGGGATGAAGAAGAACGCTATCAGGATGCGCGCGGAAGCCGAACCGATGAAGAACTGTATGTACTGCCAGTTCTCGGTGAAGCCTATCGGCGGGATGCCGACTATCGTCATCGCGCTGATCTCGGTGGCGACGAAAGAGAGCGTGCCTACCCAGACCGGGGTCTTGCGGTTGCCGAGGAAGTAGTCGCTGGTGCTCTCCTCCTCCCGTCCCTTGAAATAGGAGATGATGAACAGCGCGAGCAGCGAAGAGCCGAGTATGAAGTAGTCCAGCGCGCCGAGGCCGGTGAACCGCTGAAAAGCAGAGATTTCGTTCATTTTCTTCCCCTCATCGATATTTTGACCGGCACGGTGCCGCCGGGTCTGACGGTGCCGGCCAGGACTCCGGCGGCGGCGCGCTGGAAATCATCCAGCGCGCAGAAGGCGCAGAGCGCGGCCGACGGGGCCAGGCCTTCCAGCACGAACGGGCTGCCGAAAGCCAGCAGCACCGACTCCGAAGCGCCCGCCACGGCAGATTCAAGGGCCGCCCATTCCTCGTCGGAAAGGTTGATGCTGCCGCTGCCGGCGCGCGGCCGGGAGAAGCAGGCCGCGGCCAGCCGCATGCCGCAGCCCGGCTGGTACGGCTCCACCCTCACCCCCAGCTCCGCCAGCGCGGAGACGAAAGCGCCGCCCTTCCAGTCACCGCGCGCCGTAAGCGGCTCCAGATAACCGAGCGTTTCGCCTGCCTTCGCCGAGAACCTGCCGGTGGAGGCCCAGGCAAGACAGGACGGCGCCGCCTCGGCGCCGAAGGCGAGATGCTCCCCGCAGCGCAGCGCGTCCTCGGGCGCGGGCAGGCCGCGGAAAGGGGTCAGCTTCCTGGCCAGCGCGTCCAGCCTGGCGATGGCGGCCGCAGCGGCAGCGGCGGTTATAGTTCCTTCCTCGGCCGCGCGCTGCAGTTCCGCGTGCAGCGCGGCCGGGTCTTCCGGAGCCAGCAGGGCGTCCACACCGGCGAGCAGGGCCTTCACTCCGGCGCCCGGGTCGGCGGAAACGGCCTTCATATCGAGCGCGTCCGTGATGACCGCGCCCTGGAAGCCCAGCTTGCGCCTGAGCAGTCCGGAAACGACCTCCCTGGAGAGCGAGGCCGGGGCGTTCCCGTCCAGCTCGGGCAGCAGCAGGTGGCCGGCCATCACCGCGTCGGCGCGCCTGAACAGCGCCCGGAAAGGCCTGAGCTCCTCCTGCTCCAGCGCGTAGAGGTTCTTGGTCACCGCCGGCAGCTCCAGGTGGGAATCCGAGGCGGTGTCGCCGTGACCGGGGAAATGCTTTAGACAGGAGAGGACGCCCTGCGAGCTGAGGCCGGAAATATATGCCTCCCCCAGGCCGGCGGCCAGGTTGGGGTCCGCCCCGAAGGACCTGACGTTCACTATGGGATTATCGGCGCGCACGGCCAGGTCCGCCACCGGAGCGAGCACCCAGTCCACCCCCAGCGCACGAGCCTCGAGCGCCGTTATCTCCCCCTTGCGCCTGGCCAGGTCCTCCCGACCCGAGGCCCCTATGGCCATGTTCGGCGGCAGCTCGGTGGCCCCGGAAACGTGCTGGCCGGCTCCGTTCTCATAATCTGCCGCTATCAGCAGCGGGGTAGCGGAAGCGGATTTCAGCAGCCGGGAGAGTTCCCGAACCTCCGGGGCGGAGCCGCCGTAGAAGCAGAAGCCTCCTACCCCGGAGGCGGCCAGCTTCAGGGCCAGCTCCGGGTCGGACTTGCCGAACCGGAATCCGGGGAAGATCAGGCGATACAGGTTCTTCTGGTTCAAGCTCGCTTCCCGCGGGCGGCCCGGCGCTTCTCCGCCTTCTTGATCTTGTCCCACTGCTTCAGCACCTGGGCGGGTGTAGAGAGCCGGCCGCCGCGGAACACGTGCGGGTGACGGCGGACCATCTTGGCGTTCACGGTCCTTATCACGTCGGCAAGCCGGAAGCGGCCGGCCCGGCGGGCCAGCTCGCTGTGAAAGACCACCTGCAGCAGCACGTCGCCCAGTTCTTCCTTCAGGTTGGCCCAGTCCTTCCTGCGCACCGCGCGGCTCACCTCGCCGGCCTCTTCGCGCAGGTATTTGAGCAGCGTGGAATGGGTCTGCCTGCGGTCCCACGGGCAGCCGCCCGGGTCCAGCAGGATGCGCATCACCTTCTCCAGCGAGCGCAGGCTCGAGCTCCTGGCCAGCCTGGCGCCGGCCCTGTTAAGGTTGGTTTTTCCGGATGCTTTCATAATCAGCGCTAAAAGTATATAATTTTAACGTAAATCCGCAAAAAAGCGGGCTATCCGCCCGCGGAGGGCCCATGGCTGGAACTGCAGCGCGATCAGATCAGGACCTGTACAAGGTCCTGGATAACGGTTTCGTTAAGCTCGTTGATTTTCTCGGCGGGGACGGCAGGGCCGTAGAGTCCGCCAGGGTCTCCTTCGGCTCCGTCTCCAAGGGGGAGGCGCAGGACAAGAAGCTCATCGCCTACCTGCTCGAGCACGGCCACCTGAGCCCGTTCGAGCACTCCGTCTTCCAGTTCCATATCAAGTGCCCGATCTTCGTGGCGCGCCAATGGATGCGCCACCGCATAGCCTCCTACAACGAGATCTCCGCCCGCTACACCGAGGTCCACGACGAGTTCTATTTCCCCTCGGAGTTCCGCGGCCAGGACAGGAGCAACCGGCAGGGTTCCCTGCCCTCCGCCGCGCTCGACCAGGAGAAGATGAAGGCCATTTACGACAGGGCGATAAAAGCCTCCTACTCCGCCTACAAGGAACTGCTGGACGCCGGCGCCGCCCGCGAGATGGCGCGCATGGTGCTGCCGGTGGCGCAGTACACGCAGTTCTACTGGAGCATTAACGCGCGCAGCCTGCTGAACTTCATAAATCTGCGGGCGGACTCGCACGCGCAATGGGAGATCCGCCGCTACGCGGAGGCCATACAGGACATATTCAGCTCGAAGATGCCGTGGACCTGGGAAGCGTGGAAGGCTCTCAATGAGAAGAAGACATCTTGACCTGGCGGCGGCGCTGCTGCTGGCCTGCCCGGCGCTGGCCGCGGCCCAGGCCCAGTGGTCCGGCCTGCGCCATTACGGCATCAAGACCGGCGACATAACCGTCGTCACGCCCGTGACCGGCGTCTCCACCGCGCAGGAGACCTACGACGTCTACGCGCCGTTCGACGGCAGGATAGAGGAGCTGCAGGCCGAGCTGTTCGGGTTCGTAACGCCGAAGAGCGTGCTGGCCAGGATGGTCTCCACCGAGATGGCCGCGCTGCTGGACTCCAGCACCGGCGACGAGCGCAAGCAGACGGAGCGCCGCTGGCAGGACGTCTACAGCTACACCGAGATCAAGCCGGAGACCGACGGCGTGGTCACGAACGTTTACGTCGAGGCCGGCACCCGCGTCACCAAGGGCGACCGCCTCTTCACGGTGGCCAGGAAGGTCATCATCATAGGCAGGAACACCGAGCCGCTCTACTCGGAGCTGGGCGAGGACATGAAGGCGGAGATGACGCACGTGCGGACCGGCCGCAAGTTCGCCACCAAGCTGATAAACTTCCTGAAGGTCAAGGGCTCCGACCGCGTCAACCGCCTCTGGCTGGAGGTGCAGGACCTGAAGGACGGCATAAAGATCGGCGAGCAGTTCGACGGCACGCTGTTCGTGGGCGAGAACAAGAACGCGATGCTGGTGCCGCGCGGCCACCTGATAGAGGCCGAGGGCAAGACCTTCATGATAACGGAGGTCAAGACGGGCCTGCAGACGAAGGAGCAGGTGGAGCTGATAGGGCACAGCTCCGAATATCTGGAGCCGCCGGCGCTGAAGGAGAACGGCGGAAAGGACGAGGGGAAGGATGGAAAAGACAAAAAAGGCCGCTGACATCTATTCCAGCTTCATGTTCGTGAAGCTGCAGCCCGAGTTCCGCCGCCTGATCTCCAACGAGAAGATCGCGGCAAAGCAGGAGTTCGAGAACATGGTGGGCTCCGCGCAGGAGAAGCTGTTCCTGCGCACGTACATGGTCTCCGGCCTGCGCTCGGACTCCGACATCCTGTTCTGGCGCATGTCCGACGACCTGCCCTACCTGCAGGAGATCTGCTCGCGCACCTTCTCGGCCGGCGCGGGCAGGTACCTGACCCCGTCCTTCACCTACCTCGGCGTCCACCCGGGCCCGGACCCCCAGGCGCCGAAGAAGGACCTGGACTTCGGCTTCCTGCCCAAGGACACCTTCGGCAGGCACCGCTTCATGCTGTTCCACCCGGTGGTGAAGGCCCACGCCTGGTACGAACTCTCCGACGCCGAAAGGGCGAAGCTGATGGCGGACCGCACGCAGGTCCTCTCGCGCTACCGCGACATCCAGGAGAACTTCTTCCTGTCCTACGGCCTGGACGAGCCGGACATGATAGTGGTCCGCGAGGCCAAGGCCCTCGACGACCTGTCCTCCGCCACGCAGGAGCTGCGCCAGCAGCGCATCAAGAGCTACACCTGCGGCGACAAGCCGGTCTTCCTGTGCCTGGGCAAGGACCTGCGGGAGATAATGGACGCCATAAGCTGAGGGCTGTTTCCACGACGGAGGAACGATGAAAACACTGGGAATAATAATGGCCGGCGGCAAAGGAGAGCGCCTCTACCCGCTCACGAAGGAGCGCTCCAAACCGGCCGTGCCGTTCGGCGGGAAGTACCGCATCATAGACTTCGTCCTCTCGAACTTCATAAACTCGGGGATCTATTCCAACTACGTGCTGGTGCAGTACATGTCGCAGTCGCTTATCGAATACCTGCGCTCGACGTGGAACCTGGGCGGTATCACGAAGGAGCACTTCATCACGGTGGTCCCGCCGCAGATGCGCCTCGGCGAGGTATGGTACCGCGGCACGGCCGACGCCGTCAAGCAGAACCTGAACCTGATAACCGACTACAAGCCGGACCTGGTGGCCGTCTTCGGGGCCGACCACATCTACCGGATGGACATCAGGCAGATGATAGACTTCCACGTAGCCAGCAAGGCCGACGTGACGATCTCCGCGCTGACCGTGCCGCTCAAGCAGGCCAGCCGCTTCGGCACCATCCTGGTGGACGCCAAGAACAGGGTGACCGGCTTCGAGGAGAAGCCGAAGAATCCGAAGCCGCTGCCCGGCGACCCTCATTCGGCCTACGCCTCGATGGGGAACTACATCTTCAGCTACGACGCGCTGGTCAAGATCCTTCACGAGGAATCAGGCGAGACCGCCGCCCTGGACTTCGGTAAGACGATACTGCCCAACATCCTGA
>JAKAMO010000238.1 GCA_021812825.1 bacterium
GATGCTCCAGCGACGTTAGAGCTTCCTGGCTCGTCCTTCCCAGTCCATGAAGTAGACGCCGTCCATCGCTGAAATGATGATCCCGTCGCGCGTCGGCTGCAGCGCGCTGCGCCAGAACTTCTCCCGCACGCTTACGGGCAGTTCCCAGGCGGAATAGGGGCCGTTCGGGCTCAACCCGGTCTTTACCAGGTAGTCGTTGCCTATCGTGAACCAGAGTTCACCCTTCTCCTCCCTGACTAGGGCGATATCGCCTTCGACCCGGGGCAGCTCCCGCAGTACCGCGTCAAGCTGGAAAGACTCGATGGACCTTCCATCCCGGGTCAGGATATTGAAGGAGGGCGAATCGAATTCTTTCCTGGATGTCCCGGTGATGCCCGTGACCGTATAGGTTATGCGCGCTCTCCTGTTGTAGCCCCAGAGGGTGCCGTCGGGAGCCTGCCAGAGGTCGGCGCCCAGCCTGAAGTAGCCGTCCCAGAGCTTTCGGGCCTTGCCGCCGGGCGGGCAGATATAGGTGACTTCCTTCTTCCCTTCACGCGCGGGGACTATATAATTGAAGCCGTCCGCGCGTTCGACCCCCATGAAGGGGGTCTTGAAGCCCAGGGCCCCGGGGACCGTCCACTTCCTGCCGCCCGCGGTAACGGTCCTCCTGTCCGCCGAGAGCACGGCTACGCCGGGGGCTTCCGAGATCTTCCGGCGCAGGAAGGCGCCCATCCGGGCCTCCACCCCTGTCCCGGACGCCCATCTCTTCTCCGCTTCGCCCGGCATGGCGTCTATGTTCTCCCATTTAAGAGGCTCTTTGCCCGGCGTCAGCAGGGCGTAATAGTAGCCTTCCCTTCTGCGGGCTATTATCCCCGGGACTTTCCCGCGGACCAGGTTGGCGCTCAAGGACCGGGGGAGCGCGGCGCGCAGCTTTAGTCCGGTGGCCGCGGTCCCTTTCATGAGGACCCCGGGCCTGTCGTAGCGGTCGCAGAATACCCAGACGCCGCCGTCCGGGTCGCTCATCGTCTGCCCGCGTATAAAGGCCGGGACGGGGAAAAAGTAGCCCGGCAGGTCCGGGCCGGCGTCGGGGGGGAGGACCTCGGCGCGGCGGCCTTCCCCGTCCACGAGGAAGACTTCGCCGGTGAAAGGCTTCTGCACCAGCATGACCCCCGGCGCCTGCGGCGCGTCCGTGTCGAAGTAATAGCGGAGCGGGTACACGGGAAAAGCAATGCCGGAGGCTTTCCGGTTCAGGGCGGCAAGTCCCGCGAAGGGCGGTATTAAGGGCGCGGCCAGCAGCAGCGCGGCCAGCAGCGTCTTGCCCGCAGCCCCGGCTTCCCGGCGCGCGTAGGCGCGGCAGAGCAGGCGCAGCGCCCACAACGCCCCGCCCAGGGCGAGGGCGCCGGTGACCGCGTTCAGCAGTACCAGCGGGATGAGCCTGAGCATCAGCTCCTGGAACAGCGCCGCCGACAGCAGCGGTACGGCCGTCAGCGCGAGCAGGGCGGACGCGGCCAGGCCTCCGGCTACGGCGTTGCGGAAGGCGTAGGAGAGCGTGAAGGTGTAGAGGACCAGGAACGCCATGTAGAACGCGTAGTGGCTCGCCACGTGCGCGGTCACGAAGGTCAGCTTGTCCATCGGTACCGAGAACCCCATTATGGCGAAGACGGCCAGCATCAAAAGCGCGGTCCCGGCCAACGCCGCGGCCAGCGCGGAGAGCACCTGCCCGTACTGGCTTTCGGGCAGAGGCTGTTCGGCCGCCCGCGCCGCTTCGGAGGCGGCGTCGGAGCCGGCGGTCCCGGCCAGCGTCATTATCGCCAGCGGGAGTCCCGCCAGCGCCCAGAAGAGCATGGCGAGGTTCACGGCCTCGGGCCCGGTCATGCTCCGTGGATGGAACAGCATAGCCGCCGGAGCGGAGAGGAGCACCGCGCCCAGCATGACGAGGAAGGTCAGGCGGCTTTTCCTGAATTGAAGCGCAAGCATGTTCTTCATAAAGCTTCTCCTATTCTCCGAGCAGTACCTTGAAGGTCTCTTCCAGCGGCATCGGGGAGATCTCGGCCCCGGCGAAGGACTTCTCCAGCTTCAGCTTTTCCAGGGTCCCGCGCCCGAGTACCGCGAATTCCTTCATCGCCCCGGCCGAGCGCAGCTGTATGAGACCGGCCATTTCCGGGGCGTCCCCTTCCAGCCTGGCGGCGGCCCTGAAAACCTCGCCGTTCAGGAACTCGGCGCTGTGACGCGCGCTTATGACCCCGCCTTTGAGCACGCAGACCCTGTCCAGTATGCCGCCCATCTCCCCCATGCGGTGGTTGGCCACTATTATGGTCCTGCCGCCGTCAGCCAGCTCGTGGATGAGGCCGTTGAGTATATGGTCCCTTACCAGGTAGTCCAGCCCGGAAGTGGGCTCGTCGAGGAGCAGCAGCTCCGGGTTATGGGCCACGGCCGTTATCCAGGCGAGCTTGGCCAGGTTGCCCTTGCTGAGCGCGGCCACCCTGGCGGCGGAGTCCAGTTCCAGCCTTTTGCAGAGATCGGACGCCTTTTCCATGTCCCAGCGGGGGAAGAAGCCGGCGCGGAAATCCAGGACCTCCTTTACGGTCATGAACGGGTGGAAAGCGGGCTTTTCAGGCACATAGCCGATAAGCCCGCGCAGCCTGCCGCTGCCGTCGGGGCTGTTCCCGAGTATCTCCACGCTGCCGGAATCCATGGCCGTCAGGTCCATAAGGATGGAGAAGAGCGTCGTCTTCCCGGAGCCGTTGCGGCCCAGCACCCCGATCACCTCGCCTCTGGAGGCCGCCAGGTCCAGGCCTTTCAGCACCTCGTTCCCGGCGAAGGCCTTCCGCAGTCCTTTCACTTCCAGCACGTTGGCGTTCATAAAAGTTTCCTTTTTACTGCCGCTATCATCTTCTCTATCTCGCTCCAGGAAAAGCCGCTCTGCAGGGCGCCCTTCAGGGCAGCCTCGAGGGTTTCGAGCACCTTCCTGTCCGTGTCCTCCGCCAGCTTCGCCGCGCGAGGGGAGATGGTGTTCTCCTGCCCGCGCAGGCTTTCGAAGAAGCCCTCCGCGGTGAGCTCGCGGTAGGCGCGCGCCACGGTGTTCGGGTTGACCTTGAGGTCCGAGGCCATCTTCCTTATCGAAGGCGCGGCGTCGCCGGGCCTGAGCAGTCCCTTTTTGACGAGCCCTTTCAAGCCCAGCTTGATCTGGTCGTAGATGGGGACCTGGGAGGTTTGGTTTATCGTTATCATAACTGTACCACCATGCTAGTACAGTGATAGTATAGCAGGGCCGCCCCTGAGTGTCAAGGGCAAAAAAAGAAGCCGGCCCGGGCCGGCTTCTCTTTCCTTATCTATCCGGCTAGAACCTGGCCCAGAGCTTCCTGGCCAGTTCGCAGGACTTGCGGGAGACCTCTTCCTCGTCGATATCCAGCTTCAGCTTCTTGCCTTCCATCAGCACGCGGCCGCCGCAGATCGTGGTATCCACCGCGCT
>JAKAMO010000239.1 GCA_021812825.1 bacterium
GATCTGTCCTTGTTGGGGATGCGGTCCTCCTCGTCCAGCGAGACCAGGTACGAATTTCCGCCCAGGTCCTTGATCTCCGTCTCATGCGAGCTGCTGCGCAGTTTCTTCACGGCGAGGCCCGCGTTCAGCTTCACCTCCACCGAGATGTCGCGCCCGGAGCGCTGGCCGGGCCTGACTACCGGCGGCGTGATGCGCGAGGCGTCGGGAACCTGGTCCGTATCGGGGGACCAGCCGGTGCCGCTCTTGCCGGTCGCGCTGCCGGGAATGTAGCGGGGGCCCACGGTCATCGGGAAGACGAACCTGTAGATGCCGCTGTCATAGCCCAGGTCCTGTATGTAGCGCAGCTCCACCTTTATCTCCTTGCCGGGAGGCAGGTTGGCCACGGACTGCGTGAAGATATTGGGCCGCTCCTGGTCCAGCAGGGCCGCGGTCTTGCCCTGGGCCTTCGCCCGCTCGTAGACCTCGCGCGCCTCGGCCTTCTTCTTTATCTGTCCCTTTATGCGGCGGTCGCCCACGGTCAGCGTCATCTCGTTGACCGCGGCGTTCTCAGGCAGAGGAAAGACGTAGACCGCCTCTATGGGCTGGTCGGAGGGGTTCGAGAAGACCTGCGTCACCCGCACCTCCGCCACGAAGCCGGATATCTCCGCCTTGACGTCCGTATGCTTGAGCGGGAGTATGCGCTCCCCGCCAGTCACCTGCATAGAGCCCTCGCCCAGGTCCTGCATAGCCTGGGCCGCGGGGGCCAGCGCCAGCAGCAGGGCCGCCGCCGCTTTCCTTAGTATAGTCTTGGTCTTCATATACCCTCCTTGCTTGACCGCCTTCCCCCTATAGACACCGGTTCCTGAAAAAAGTTCCAAATTAAAAATCCCAGAGCAGATCCCCCCACTGGGGCGCGGGTCCTGCCGGAGTTTTGTCGAGTCAGGCACGCTATCGGCCACACCGTGGCCGCGCTCCCGCTCGGCCCTCGCGCTACGCAAGCCTCGCCCTGCGCGAGGGCCTTCCTCGCCAAAACCGCCGGCGCCCGCGCATGACAGTACCACAGCCACCGATATGCCATTTATCACGGCTAAGTTCCAGCCGGTTCCCGGTTTTGCTAAACTTTCACCGGGGAATAATAAGAATGAACTGCTACCCTGGAACTTTTTCCACCGGCCGGTGTCATTACAAAGAGGCGATTGGAGGCGGCTACGGACGCTGAAGAGCTCTTTGAACGGTTCTCGCCGATGGTCTACAACCTGGCGCTGCGCCTCTCGGGCAACCCGAGCGACGCCCAGGACATAGCCCAGGACGCCTTCCTCAAGGCGGTGAAGGGGCTGGCGGGCCTGCGCGAGGACGGCGCGGCCGGCAACTGGCTGTACCGCATCACGATGAACGTCTGGAAGAACCGCGTGCGCGGCGAGAAGCGGCGCTCCATCTGGAAGACGCTCTCACTGGACTGGGGCGGGGACGGAGACGACCCGCCGCTGCAGGTGAAGTCCCCGGAGCCGCCGGTGGACGCGGCGATGGAACAGCAGGACGAGAAGGCCGCGCTGGAAAAGGCCATGGCGCAGCTGGACCCGGAGGACAGGGCCATATTGATACTGCGCGAAGTAGAGGGGCTCTCCTACCAGGAGATAGCCGAGATAACGGAAAAGCCCCTCGGCACGGTTAAGTCGGGGATCTCGAGGGCGCGCGAGGCGCTGAGGCTCAGGCTGGTGAAGGAAAATGGAACATAATCTTTGCAGGGAGAACCTTTCCGCCTACCTGGACGGCGAACTTACGCCGAAGGAGAGGCTTGAGCTGGAAACGCACCTGGCCGGCTGCGCGGACTGCCGCGCCGAGCTGGGACAGCTCAAGGCCGTCTCCGGTGCGGTGAAGGCGCACGCGATGGAGCCGGTGCCGCCGGCGCTCAAGCGGGCGGTTCTGGAGAAGAAGAGCGTATCTTTCGGCTGGCTGAAGCCTGCTTTGGCGCTGTCCGCCGCCGCGGCCGTGGTGGCCGTGATCGTCGACATCACCGGAGTGCGCGACAGCGCCATGCTGACGTCCTCAGGCTTCGGCTCGCGCGGAGGCGCTGATAGCGGGCTCTACGACCTGGAAATTCCGGCCTCAGCGCCGGAGAAGAGCGCCGCTCCCGATACAGGCCTCGCCGGCAAGAAAGAGGCTCCTGCCATGCGGGCCGAACCCGTATGGCACGCGGCCGATACTACCGGCGGCGGCCAGGGCGGGGCCCTGTCGGCCATGACCCCGGCAAAAGCCAAAAGGGAAACAGCCGCCGCCTCCGTACGCGGGGCGATGTCACAGCCCAGATTCGCCTCCGCAACGGCGGCCGCCGAAGAGAAAGCCGCGTTACAGGATAAGTTAACGGAAAGCGTAAACAGGATGAAAGCCGACCGGACAGACCCTTACGGTTATCCGGCGGAGAACGGCGCCGCGGCCGGCAGGCTCCGGGCGCCCGCCGCGGCCCCGGCCGCTGCCCGGGAGTACCGCAATGAACGTGGACGACGCTGGAATGGAAGGCGCGAAAGTTTTCCTGAAAAGCGCGGGGGCAAAGGTAATGGAAACGCCCCCTGGAGATCTCCGTTTCGTGAAGGACGACGGCAGCTCCGTGACCGTCGGCAGCGCGGATTGCCATTACGGCTTCATCTTCTTCGACGGGACCAAGGACCCGCTGGTGGTCAAGGACTTCGGCGCCCTGCCGGCCCGCTACCGCGCCTACTTCGGGAAATAGGGCTATTCCCCTTTCGAAGAGGCCCTGGCCTTAAACCAGTCCTTTATCATCTTCACCGCTTCCGGGTCCAGCTTCCGGCCTTCCGCGTTGTACGAAAGGCCGTCCTGCGCGGTCAGCTGCTCCCTGGGCTTGGGCTCGTATTTCAGGACATGGTTGGCGTTCCCGGGGTAAACGAAGCTCGCGTCCTTGTTCTTTGAAAGCGCGGCCTCGAGCGGGCCGCCGTCCAGCTTCGGGTCTATCTGGATATCCTTTTTCCCTATGAGCACCAGCACGGGAACGCGAACCTTGGCGGCCAGGGCCGCCGGGTCCGCCGCCAGCAGCTCGCGCGTGAACGGCAGGCTGGCCGGCGCGCTGAAGCTGGCGACCAGGTTATTTATGCCGGCCGGCAGGGCGGGGTCCGGGGAGAAAGGCAGGCCAGCCTGGAACTTCGCCATCAGCTTGTCGAAACGCGCCATTATATCCGCACCGTCAGGAAGCGCCGAGACCTGGGCTCCTATCTGGGAGCGCAGCACCTCCAGCATCCGCCGGCCGGGGGCGCCGGTCAGCACCAGGCCGGCGAAGGAGGGCTTCCCGGCGAGCTGGCAATTCAGGGCGTGTATGGCCCCCTCGCTGTTCGTGAGAGCGTAGACCCGGGACGGGTCCACTCCCGGCTGCTTCTTCAGCATGGCCGCCGCCCCTTCCACCTCCTCCATGTGGCTGAGCATGCTCAGCTTGCCGGCCAGCAGCGGCAGGTTGCCGG
>JAKAMO010000240.1 GCA_021812825.1 bacterium
GATCTACAACTACCTCGAGCTGCGGGAGATGCTGCTGGCCCGCGGCCATAAGTTCAGAACGAAGAGCGATACCGAGGCCATCCTGCACCTCTACGAGGAGAAGGGCCCGGATTTCCCGAAGGAGCTGCGCGGCATGTTCGCCGTGGCCATCTGGGACGGCAAAAAAAAGCGCCTGGTGCTGGCGCGCGACAGGCTTGGCAAGAAGCCGCTGTTCTACGCGCATACCCCGGACAGCTTCGTCTTCGGCTCGGAGCTGCGCTGCCTGCTGACCCGGCCCGAGGTCAAGCGCGAGGTGAACCCGGCCGCGGTGGACGCCTATCTTTCCCTGCAGTACATCCCGAGCCCGCTTTCCATCTTCAAGGGCGTTAAGAAGCTGGAGCCGGCCTCGACGCTGGTTTTCCAGGACGGCAGGCTGGCCACCGAGAAATACTGGGACCTGCCGGTGGGCGAGGAGAAGCTGGGCCACGTGCCGCTGCCGGAGCTGAAGGAGCGGCTGAAGGCCGAGCTGTCCGAGGCGGTGAAGATACGCCTGATGTCCGAGGTTCCGCTGGGAGCGTTCCTGTCCGGCGGCATAGATTCTTCGGTCGTGACCGCGCTGATGGCGAAGCACTCCTCCACGCCGGTCAAGACCTTCGCGATAGGCTTCAAGGAGGAGAAATTCTCCGAGCTGGGCTACGCCAGGCAGGTGGCGGAGATGTACGGCACGAAGCATACCGAGTTCACGGTGGAGGCCAAGATGGCCGACGTGCTGGAGAAACTGGCCTGGCATTACGGCGAGCCGTACGCGGATTCCAGCGCGCTGCCGTCCTATTTCGTCTCGCGCGAGACGCGCAAGGCCGTGACCGTGGCGCTGAACGGCGACGGCGGCGACGAGGCCTTCGGCGGTTACCTGCGCTACGTGGGAATGAAGGCCGAGAGCGTCGTAGCCGGTCTGCCGCGCTGGACCAAGCTGGCGGCGCTGGGGGCCATCTCCGGCTTCCCGAAGACGGCGCCTTTCAATTTCTTCTGGCGGCTGGAGAAGTTCCTGAAGCTCTCCGCGATGGAGACGCTGGAGAAGCGCTATCTGTCCACGGTGTCGTTCTTCGGCCCGGGGGAGACCGACGGGCTCTACTCGCCGGCCTTCGCCAACGCGCTGGGGGCGGACAGGGGCTATGCCGAGCGCTATATCTCCGGCCTGTTCGCGCTGAACCCGCACGACGACCTGCTGAACCGGATGTCGTACACGGACCTGCGCTCCTACCTGCCGGAATGCCTGATGACGAAGATGGACATAGCGTCGATGGCCAACTCGCTGGAGACGCGCTCGCCTTTCCTGGACCACAAGGTGCTGGAGTTCGCTTTCCGCCTGCCGGGGAACCTGAAGCTGAAGGGCTTCGGCGGGACGAAATGGATACTGAAGGAGACTTTCAGGGACATGCTGCCGCCGGAGATCTACCGCCGGGGCAAGATGGGCTTCGGGATACCGCTGGGCATCTGGTTCCGCGGCGAGCTGAAGGACTACTGGGCCGGGGCCTGCCTGTCGAAGAAGGCGCTGGGGCGCGGCTACTTCAGGCCGGAGGCGCTGTTCAGGCTGTGGGACGAGCACCAGCGCGGCACGCGGGACCACGGGTACAAGCTGTGGGCGCTGCTGATGCTGGAGCTCTGGCACCGGCAGTACGCCGACGATTTCAAAATTTAATGAGGCCGGAACTGGCGGCACGGCACTCGCTCATGGACGGGCGCCGGGGAAGAGGGCCCTTGGGCCTTCGCCGGCAAAGAACTCGCTCGGCACGCAGTGCCTCGCTCAAACATTCTTTGCCGCGGCCTCAATGATAGGCCGTCCGCTCCGGCCGCACGGGCCCTGCGCCCTAAAATCGCTCGCGCCGTGCCGCCAGTTCCGGATAGACTTAGCTTTATGAAGATCGTACTTATTAATCCTGACATTCCGTGGAACGCGGGCAATATCGGGCGCACCTGCGTGGCTACCGGCACGGAGCTGGTGTTCGTCGGCAAGATGGGTTTCAACCTGAGCGACAAGGAGATAAGGCGCTCGGGGCTGGACTACTGGCAGTTCCTGAAATACTCCGTGTTCAAGACCTTCGAGGAGTTCGTCGCCTCGCTGCCGCCGGACCCGTCGCTTATCTTTTTCTCCACTAGGGGGGAGAAGAGTTACTGGGAAGCGCCGTACCGCGAGGATTCCTGCCTGATACTAGGCGCCGAAACGGCCGGCTTCCCGGACTGGATGTACGAGAAGTACGCCGACAGGCTTTTCAGGATACCCATGTGGTCGGACAGGGTTAGGTCGCTGAACCTTTCCACTTCGGCCGGGGTGGCCCTCTACGAGGGCCTGCGCCGCACCCGCGGCGGTTAGCCCGCTATCTTCTTCAAAAGTTTCTTGAACTTGTCCCAGAGGATGGGCAGGGTGACCTTGCCTTCCGGGAAGTAGCTGTAGAAAGTGCGCGAGGAGTTCTTCAGCAGCCCTGCCTTGTAGGCCGCGTTCTCGGCGGCGCTGAAAGCCGGGGCGTTCTCGGCGGTATAGACGGAGGCGACGCCGTCGGGATAAGGCTCCCCCGGCAGGCGCGGGGCGGAAGGCCCTTCCAGGAGCGAGCGCCACAGGTCTATGTGCTTGCGGGCGTAGTTCTCCCAGGTCCAGCCGGCCACTGAGTCCACGCGCGCCCGGCGCTCGGCGGCGATCGCCAGCAGCGTCCTCTCCATGTCGGCGCCGTCGTTCACCGGGTGGGTGATGCCGCCGGGGGCGTCCAGGTGGTAGCCCTGCGGCGTGACCACGGTCTTTACGCCCGCGCTGAGGGCGTCGACGAAGCCCATCGAGCCCTCGTCGTGCGAGATGTAGAGGTAGTAGTCGAATGTCGGCACTATCTCGACGTACTTGCCGTAATCGAAAGCGCCGTAGTAGTCCACGGCGAAGCCCAGCCCGCGCATCTTTTCTATCGTGGGCTCCCAGCCGGCGCCCATGATGACGAAACGGAAATCGGCGGGCGAGGCCTTGGCGCAGAAGGCCGCTATGGCGTCCTCGCCCTTGCGGCCGTCGGCGTGGACCTTGGAGGTGATCCCGAGCACCAGCGGGCGGGGCTTTATCACGCCGTCCTGCGCCGGGTTGACGTAGCAGAGCCGGTCGTGCGGCAGCCCGGCAGAGACCAGCTTGCGCTGGGTCTCGCGGGACATGCAGATCCCCATGCGCGCCGTCTCCAGCTGGCCTTTCAGCATCTGGAACTTGTGCAGCGTGTCCACGTGCGTGATCATCAGCGTGTCGGCCCCGGCGCCGCCGCGGTAGTTGATGTAGCTGATGTGGTGGTTCACGTCGGCCGACGGGTCCGGCTCCCGGACCAGCGCGCAGTCCACCCCGGCCTTCGCCACTTCGGCGGTCAGCTTCTTGGCGAACTTGCCGAAGATCCAGAGCTCGGGGTCCTCGTAGCAGACGACGGCTACTTTCA
>JAKAMO010000241.1 GCA_021812825.1 bacterium
AGCATAGTGGCGGACCGGATAGCGGCGGGCAGTCTGGGCGCCAGCGTGATAGCGTCTTCGGTGGCGCTGAACGCGGTACAGGACGGCTCGATAGTGGGCGTGTCATCTGCGAAGCTGTCTGGCGGCATACCTGCTGCGCTAGTTGACCTGTCGACGGTGGCTTCGTATGGTGCTAATACTTTCACCGGGGTTCAGACCTACGGGAGCGGGGCTTCCATCACTGCGGCAGCCAACATAAATCAGGTGACCATCGCCACTTCGGTTTACGTTTCGCAGGGCGGCATTACCGCGTCCAGCGGTACGTTCACGGCGATTGGCGGGACGCAGTACAGCGTGACCACCAGCTCCGGAATAAACGTGGCCGCCGGGACGCTGAACGTAGTGGATACCGTTCTCGCGGCGAAAGCGGTGGCTGTTAACGCTACGACTTCCAGGTTCCATATTCCGGCGCTTACCACGGCGCAGTTACAGGGTATTTCACCTGCCGATGTCGGCGATCTCTATTACAACACTACGTTGAAAGCGGTGTGTGTAAGCACCGGGACGGCGACATTCGCTGTAGTACAGTCTTCCAGCCCGGCGACGCCTTGTCAGTAGAGGCGTTGAATGGATGGTCCGGGGGCTGGCTGCCGCCCCCATCCCATCGGTTGGGACATGGAGGCTGATGTTTTTGGGTATCAAGGCCTTTCTTATGAGATATAAAAGCGCGGGTATTGCGGCGGCGGCGCTCGCGGTCTGCCAGGCGGGGGTCTGGGCGGCCAATTCCATGGAGACCAAAGCCTTTACCACCGGCCTGGCCGTATCGGCCAGCGGGGGGAAATACCTGGAGTCCACGATAGGCGAGATTTCCGGCTCCACCATGACGGCCTCCGGCAAGGGACTGCGCAGCGGGCATTCCGGCACCAGCCACAGCCCCGGCGTGGCTTACGACCTTTCCGCTTCCACCAGCTCCGATACCGCGGCCCTGCTGCAGTGGACCAGCGTCGGTTCCGATGGCCTCCTCGGCCAGGCCAGCTACGTCGAGATCAAAATAGCCACCTACCCCATCACCTACGCTAATTATTCGACGATAAATTCCTCTCTCACCGTCTCGGCCCTCAGCCCGGGCACGCTGGACCAGCGGCTCTATTCCGGGCTCGAGACCGGAAAGACCTATTACGTGGCGATAAGGGTGCGCGACAGCGGCAACATGTACGGCCGCCTCTCGGCCAACGCCACTTTCGGCACCAACTCCGTGCTGCCGCTGGCGCCCATAGTCACCGGCGTGATCTCCGGCGGCAACTTCACCATCTCCTGGAACGCCGTTTCGAAGAACGCGGCCGGTGGGAACGTGGCGATAAAGAACTACGAGGTCTATTCCAGCACCTCGCTGACCGGCACGGTCTCTGCGGCCATCACGCTGTCGAGCTCCACGCTTTCCTATACCGTCTCCACGCTGCCCGCCAAGTGGTACTTCGTGAAGTCCGTGGACGGCAACAACGTGCGCAGCGCGGCCTCCATCTGGCTCAATAACGCCGAAGAGGTCACCCGCACCGTCGCCGACGACCAGCGCGCCGTCGTGGACATCCCGCCGTACGTGCAGGAATTCCTGGCCTCCGCCGGCCTGACCCCGGTGATGGAGAACCAGCCTTCCTATGAGACCGGCTCCACCGTGGTCAGCTACCGCTTCTTCCTGCGCGACGCGGCCAACAACGAGCTCTCCAACAAGGTGCTCGGCAACGACGTGACCCTGACGATGCCGCTCTCGAAGACCGGCGCTTTCACCATCAGCGGCTTCTCGCCGTCGGTCTCGTACAGCTCCTACGACTACGCCGTCTACTACTACAACGGCGTGGAGGACGTGAAGCTGGGCGGCACGGTGAACCCGTCGGACGGCACCGTGTCAGTGGCCACGCGCCAGACCGGCCTGTTCAAAGTGAAGCAGGTCGTGCGCGCGCAGAGCTTCCAGATCACGCAGACCGTCCCGCGCAAGATCTTCACGCCCAACGGCGACGGGGTCTGGGACGAGTTCAACATAATCTACGAGAACCCGGAGGGTCTGGCGATCACCGCCGCCAAGGTGTACGATCTCTCCGGCGCCGAGATCGCCGGCCTGAAGGCCGGCACCTACAACACGGAGGCGTCGCTGTCGTGGGACGGCCGCCGTTCCAACGGCGACAAGGCGCAGGCTGGCATCTATATCTACCAGTTCAAGGCCGGCAGCAAGTACTACAACGGCACGATGGTGCTGGCCAGGTAAGGCGGGGCGGCAGGAAGCGCGGTTGCGGCGAAAGGCGCGTTAAAAACGCCTATTCGCCGTCATAATCAGGTAATATTTATGAAACAGCCAAAAGTTAAAATTATAACTGTGGCAAAAGGCTTTTCTCTGATATGCTTGCTGCTTGCCGCGTTTGATATGAACGCCTACGCCGCTTTTTCAGCCGATTCCTGCGGGGCCCGCACGGCCGCGATGGCCGGCGCTTTCAGCGCCGTCCCCGGCGGTTCCGAGGCTTCCTGCACCAACCCCGCCACGCTGCTGGAGCTTTCCGCGCCGGAACTGACCGCCGTTTACGGCCGCCTCTATTCCGGCCTCACCGACGATTCCACGATAGGCCAGGGGTATTTCGGCCTGGCTATGCCCGTGCAGCGCTACCTGCGCGGCCCGGCCGCGGTATCCTGGAGCGATACCCGCCTGAGCGACGCCTATTCCGAGAGCGCCTACTCCGTCAGCTACGCCACCGCGGTCTACCGCGGCATCGGCGCCGGCCTGACGCTGAAGTACATGCGCCGCGCCTACAATTCCGACTCCTACACCGCCGTCGACCCGCTCTTCTCCAAAGGCTATTCCAAGAGCGCGCTGGGCGCCGACCTGGGCTTCTTCTACCGCCCCCGCGCCAACTACGCGCTGGGGCTGGCCTTCCGCAACCTCAATAAACCCGATATGGGCATAGGCTCCTCCGACCCGATGCCGGTGGAGGTACGGGCCGGCGTTTCCTACCTCGTGCGCTCCAGCCTGCTGGACCTCGACGCGGCCTTCGCCGGGCCTGATTACAGCGTCTCGGCCGGGGCCGAGTATTCGTTCCAGAAGCGCTACGCGCTGCGCATGGGCTTCTCCACCGGCAACGATTCGCGCCGCAGCGTTACCCTGGGCTTCGGGGGCCGCTTCGGCCTGGCCGCTTTCGACTACGCTTTCAGCCTGCCCATCAGCGGCATAGCCGGCACCGTCGGCTCGCACAGGCTGGCTTTCTCCTTCCGCTTCGGCGCGGAGGCCGAGAAGGCGGAGGAGGCGGCCTATACCGCCGAGCTCAGGCGCGCCCAGGACAAGGCCGCGGTCCAGGAGGAGCAGATCCGCGTGCTGCAGGACCGCCTCGACGCCGCCGTCCGTCGCGCTTCCGAGGCCCCGCCGGCGCCCGCCGCGCAGCCCGCCGTTACCGCCGCTCCCGCCGCGGCT
>JAKAMO010000242.1 GCA_021812825.1 bacterium
CTCTTCGCCGCCATCCGCGAGCATTACGACATACCCCGCAAGGATAACGTCTCCCTTAAGGATTACCCGACGATACGCCACTGCATCAAGTTCGTCCTTGAGTCCAAAGGAGGCGCCGTTGCTGCCCCGCAGAAAGTGGCCGCGGAGGCCGCTACCGCACCGGTGCAGGCCTCGCCCGCTCCGAAAGCGGCTCCGCAGCCAGCTCCGGCGCAGAAAGTGGCCGCAGCGGCCACCCCCGCCGCGGCCCCGGCCGCCGGCGGAGTTTCCGAGGACGCGGTGCGCGAGAACATCCTGAACATGATAGCCGATAAGACCGGCTATCCCAAGGACATGCTCGAGCTCGACCTCGACATGGAGGCCGACCTCGGCATAGACACCGTAAAGCAGGCCGAGCTCTTCGCGGCGATGCGCGAGCACTACTCGATAGCCCGCCGCGACGACCTCTCGCTTAAGGACTACCCGACGATACGGCACTGCATAAAGTTCGTGCTCGACGCCAAGAGCGGAGCCGCGCCGGCCCAGACAGCCGCGGCCGCAGTCCCCGCTCCGGCCAAGCGCCGGCAGAAGCCAGAGCAGCCGGAGCTGCTGGACCTCACCGCGGAGGAAGAACCCCCGGTCGCCGCCGAGCCTAAGCCGGCAAAGCAGGAATACCCCAAGCGTCATATACGGCATGTGCCCGTCATAGTCCCGGCGCCGGTGGAACAGGAAGTCATAAAGAAGCTGGCACCCAAGAGACCGGTGGCGATCTTCTCGGAGGACCTTGACCTGGCCAAGGCCTTCCGCGCCGAGCTCAATAAGCACCGCGCGGATTCCTATATCTTCACCCCGGCCAAGACCAAGCTGAAGGACTCCATAACGGTGGACTTCAAGGACATACCGGCCATGGAAAAGGCGCTGCAGGACTTCTCCGCCGAGCATCCCGACACGCAGGGCGTGGTCTACCTGACCGGCTGCATGGTCAAGTCCCTTTCCAAGGATACCGACGCCTTCGGAGACCTGAAGCGCTACGCGCTGCCGCTGTTCCTGGCGACCAAGTACCTGTCCGCCGGGCTCAACAAGGCCGACGCCGGGCACACCACGTTCATGGCGGTGGTCACCACCCTGGACGGCGGCTTCGGCTACCGCACCAAGGACGCCTACGACCCGATCTACGGCGCCATCCACGGCCCCACGCTGTGCATCCGCAAGGAGTTGGAGAACAGCGCCGTGAAGATGCTGGACTTCGAGCCCAGCTCCTCCAACCAGCTCATAGTGCAGAAGACCTTCTACGAGATACTATACTCGGACAAGCGGCTGGCGATAGGCTACGCCGATGGCAAGCGCTGGACGCTGGTGGGCAAGCCGCAGGCGCTGGACATGTCCAAGCCCACGACCCAACTGGAAGGAAAGAACGTCCTCGTGACCGGCGCGGGCCGCGGCCTGGGAGCCATGTTCTCCAGGATGCTGGCGGAGCAGCATAAGGCCAACATCCTGATCATAGACCTGATGGAGATAGGCGACAAGGCCAAGCGCCTGACCAAGATGAGCGAGTCCGAGCTGAAGGCCTGGAAAATGGGCGAACTCTGGAACGAGCTGAAGAACGGCCCGGAGAAGGCCACCCCCGCGCTGCTCGAAAAGGAATATACGCGCCTCAAGGACGCAGCCGACATGCACAGGAACATGGAGGCGATACGCGCCCTCGGCGTGAACGTGACCTATTACCGCTGCAACCTGACCGACCAGACCGCCTTCGACAGGACGATGGAGAGCATCAAGTCCGACTTCGGGCAGATAGACGGCGTGGTCCATTTCGCCGGCCTCGAGCGCTCCAAGCTCGTGGTGGACAAGGCGGTGGAGGAGTTCAACCTGATCTTCAACGTGAAGGCGGACTCCGCCATCAGGCTCTGGAAGTCCGGCATCGTCAAGGAGAAGGGCTTCTGGGCCATGGCCTCGTCGATAGCCGGTAAGTTCGGGAACCTGGGCCAGAGCGACTACGCGGCCGCCAACGACTACGTGGCCAAGTTCTGCGTCAGCCAGCAGAACCGCGGCGTGCGCGCCGTCAGCATAGACATGACCGGCTACGCGCAGATAGGCATGGGCGCCCGCCCCGGCGTCGAGGCGTTCCTGAAGTCTCAGGAGATGGAGTTCCTGTACCCCGAGGAGGGCATGCAGGCCTTCGTGGACGAGATAGCCTACGGCAAGGTGCCGGAGATCATACTTTCCGGCAGCCTGGGCAAGCTCGACTGGGACAAGCAGCTGCAGTACGAGCCCAACTTCTCCCCGTCGGCCTCCACCGGCTTCCACTTCGTGCCGAAGCTGGTCGACCTGCTGAAGGGGGAGATGCTGGCCGGCGTGAAGGACTTCACGCTGGCCGCGGACCCGTACCTGGCCGACCACTCGATAAACGGCACCCCGTACGTGCCCGGAGTGATGGGCCTCGAGACCTTCGCGGAGGCCGCGGCCCTGGTGACCGGCAAGCCTCCCAAGGCCCTCACCGACGTGCGCTTCGCCGTGCCGATAAAGCTGCTTAGGAACCGCGACGCCGAGGTGCGGATAAAGGCCGAAGCCTCCGGCGGGGCCGTAGACATGCGGCTCGAGTCCGACTTCATCAGCCCCAAGGGGCAGCGGCTCGGCCAGACGCGCACCCACTTCAAGGCCATATCGGCAGACGATGCCCCTTCCGCCTGGAACACCGGCATGCGCCCGCGCCTGCCGAAGACCAGGAAATACAAGACCGAGGCGCCGGTCATCTACAAGACCTACTTCCACGGCCCGAGCTTCCAGGTCCTCGACGGGATACTCGCGCTGGACAAGGGCTCGGTGCTGGCCGTCTTCAAGCGCCCGCAGGCGCCGCTCTGGAAGCAGGGTTCCCAGAAGCTCGTCTTCCACCCGCTGGTGTTCGAGGCTATGTTCCAGGCCTGCGGCTGGAGGGACATACAGTTCGACAGGACGATGGCCCTGCCCGACGCCATAGGCGCCGCCATCGCCTACGACCACGAGCCGCTGGACCCGGAGACCCTGTTCCTGTACGGAGTCTTCAAGGGCAGGACCGAGGACAACAGGAGCCTCTACGACGCGTGGGCTTTCGACGGCGAGTACAACCTGTTCGCCGAGCTGCGGGACTACGCGATGATCCCGACGCCCATCTGATGACGGCGGCGATGCGCGAGGCCGGGGAGGTCTGGCCGGGCACCGGCGCCAGCGTGCTGTACCTCCCGGTCGAGGGACAAGTCCCCGGCGTGGCCCTCTCCGACAGGGAGAGCGCGGTCTACGCCGCTTTCCGACTGGAGAAGCGGCGCCGCGAGTGGCTGGCGGGCCGCCTGGCCGCCAAGGCGCTGCTCTCCGCGGACGGGCCCGCCCCGGCGGCCTGCGACATAGGCATGGACAAGTTCGGCCGCCCCTGCTGCGGGCAGGCCCTGGTATCCATCTCACATTCC
>JAKAMO010000243.1 GCA_021812825.1 bacterium
GAGCAGGTCGTCCAGGTTGTACGGCTTCTTCATGAAGTTTCGCGCGCCGCATTGCTTGGCCTTCTCTATGCTTTCAGGTGTATCCAGCGTGGAGATTATCAGTATCGGGGTATGCCGCATCAGATTGTCGCGCATAAGCGCGTTGCACACGTCGTAGCCGTTCAGTTTGGGGAGCAGGAGGTCCAGCAGTATCAGGTCGGGCTTCTCGCGGCGCGCCAGGGCCAGCCCTGAAACCCCGTCGGAGGCGTGCAGGACGCTGTAGCCCTCGGCGGCCAGCACTTCCTTAAGGACGCCCGAGGCCGCCTTGCTGTCCTCTATCATCACTATCTTGCGCTGCGTCATCTGCCCCCCTCCCGGTACTTCGCCGCGAGCCGGATATAGGTCCGTTCGGACTTCCGCAGCCCCTCGCATTCCTCTTCTGTGAGCTGGCGCCTGACCTTGGCGGGAGCGCCCATGACCATGCTGCGCGGCGGCACCTTAGTGCCGGGAGTGACCACGGAACCTGCCGCTATCAGGCAATACTCTCCGACCTCGCATTCCATCAGGACCGCCCCCATGCCTATCAGGCAGTGGTTCCCGACCGACGATCCGTGCACTATGGCCGAATGCCCGACGGTGACGCCCTCGCCCACGAGCACGGGGCTTCCGGTATTGGGATGCAGCACCGCCAGGTCCTGTATGTTGGCACCGCGGCCTATCTCTATCCTGTCCACATCGCCGCGCACCACCGCTCCGGGCCAGACCGAGGCCTCCGCCCCTATCTTCACCCGCCCGATGATCTCGGCCGAGCGGTGCGCCCAGGCGGACACGTCCAGCTCCGGCGCGGTCCCGTCGAACTTCTCTATCATCTCTTCCCCTTCCCATGCCGCGAGTGTTCCCCGGCGGGAGGCGGCTCGGTGGCGTGCAGCGTCCAGTAGATGAAGATGCTGAGGAAAGCCGGCAACAGATAGTAGAACAGCCGGAACATCAGGCTGGCGGTAAGGGCCTCCGCCACCGGCACCCCCATGCCGGAGAAAGCCGCGGTCATCGCGGCCTCCATCGCCCCGAGGCCTCCCGGAAGTATCGGGATGATGGTCATCAACATGCCGAAAGCGAACCCCGCGATAAGCGTGCTGGCGCCCAGCGACACGCCGACGGCCTTGAAGCAGAAGTAGAGGATGAGTATATTGCTGAACCAGTCCGCGAACACGTAGGCCAGCACCTTGGAAAGCTCGAAGCGCCGGACCTCTATGGCCCGTATGCCCTCGTCCAGCTGCGCCTCGAACTTGTCGAAGTTCTCCCTGGGGATCTCCCGCCGGGAGAAGAGGTAGATGACGCGGTTGACCGCCACGAAGAGCTTGCGGCCCCAGACGGTGCGCAGCTCGTGATGGAAGAATAGGAGCGTGAGCGTGAACGCGAAGGCCAGGACGGCCACCACCCCGATTATCGCCGCCGTCATGTTGCGGTGGACGTCCGGGGTGTGCATGAACTGGAGCACGGCGCCCTGCACCACTATGAAGGCCAGCGCCAGGTAGATCAGCACCGTGATCACCACCGACGAGGTGACGCTGGCCCCGTAGGGCACCCTGCGCTTGCCCAGCAGATGGGCCCTGGTGGCGAAGCCGCTGATGCCGCCGGAGGAGACGAAATAGTTGACCGTGGTGGAGACGAAGGCGATGCCGGCGACTTCCAGGAAAGGCAGCCCGATGCCCAGGATGCGCAGCACCTCCCAGAGGGAGAAGCCCATCAGCGTGTAGCTGCAGAACGAGAAGAAAACGGAGAGCAGCAGCCACCACGGGTTGGAATTGCGCAGTGTGTGGGCCATCGCGCCCAGGTTGGGGTAGACCAGCCAGACCAGTATGCCCACGGACAGGGCTACAGGGGCGTATAGGGCTAGTTTCTTCCTGGTCGGGACCGGCTCTTTCATAATTTGATAAAATTAGTTTATCTTTTTATCGCGGCCCAAGAAAAGACCGCGGACCTGGCGGGAACATGTCGGTTCAAAAATTCGACTTTATCGTAGTGGGCAGCGGCGCCGCCGGACTTTCGGCCGCCCTCAAGCTGGCCGCCTCCGGCAGGGTGGCGATAATAACGAAGCGCGCCCCCGAGACCTCCAACAGCGCGCTCGCCCAAGGGGGCATAGCCGCCGTAACAGATCCGAAGGACAGCTTCGCCCTGCATGCGGCGGATACGCTGCGCACCGGGGCCGGACTCTCCGACCCGGAGATAGTCCGGATGACCATAAGCGAGGCCCCGGCCAGGATACGCGAGCTGGTAGAACTGGGCGCCAGGTTCAACAGGAAAGGCGGTGGTTTCGAGCTGGGCCTGGAGGGCGGCCATTCCCGCCGCCGCATCCTCCACGCGGCGGACGCCACCGGCTGGGAGATGGAGCGCGCGCTGCTGCAGGCCTGTCTCTCCGAAAGGAACATCACCTTCTTCCCCTATTTCCACGCCGTGGACCTGATACTCCGCCACCGGCCGGCCAAGCGCAGGCCCGGCGCCAACCGCTGCCTGGGCGTCTACGCCCTCGAGCATTCCACCGGCAGGGTCCACAGCTTCCTCGGCGGCACCACGGTGCTGGCCTGCGGCGGCGCCGGGAAGGTGTATCTCTACACCTCGAATCCCGACGTCACCACCGGCGACGGCATGGCCATGGCCTACCGGGCCGGCCTCCCGCTGGTCAACATGGAGTTCGTCCAGTTCCACCCGACCTGTCTCTTCCACCCGCAGGCGAAATCCTTCCTTATCTCCGAGGCCCTGCGCGGCGAGGGCGGCATCCTGCGGGGCGCCGACGGCAAGGCCTTCATGTCCAGGTATTCGCGCCACCGCGAACTGGCCCCGCGCGACATAGTGGCCAGGGCCATAGACTCGGAGCTCAAGCGCACCGGCGAGGACTGCGTCTTCCTGGACATGACCCACCTGAAGGCCGCGTTCCTCAAAAAGCGCTTCCCCACGATATACGCCAAATGCCTGAGCCTCGGCATAGATATTACGCGCGACCCCATACCGGTAGTTCCCGCGGCGCATTTCTTCTGCGGCGGCGTAGGCGTGGACGACCGCGGCCGCACCGCGATGCCCGGCCTCTTCGCCATAGGGGAGGTCTCCCATACCGGCCTGCACGGCGCCAACCGCCTGGCCTCCAACTCGCTGCTGGAGGCCTGCGTGTTCGCCCACCGCGCGGCCGCAGCCGCCGCGGCGGAGCATGAGCCGCTGCAGACGGGCGAGAAGCCCGCCCACTGGACCACCGGCAACGCGCGGCCTTCCGACGAGGCCGTCGTCATCAAGCACAACTGGGACGAGATCCGCACGCTGATGTGGAACTACGTGGGCATTGTCCGCAGCGACAAGCGCCTCGCCAGGGCCGCCGCGCGCATGGAACTGATCTCCGGGGAGATCATCAAGTATTACTGGGATTTCCTGCCCACCCGAGACCT
>JAKAMO010000244.1 GCA_021812825.1 bacterium
TCGCCCCGGGGGCCAGCCTTTACGCGGTGAAGGTGCTGGACAAGAACGGCTCCGGCCAGTACTCCTGGATCATCTCCGGCATCGAGTGGGCCGTCGAGCATCGCATGGACGTCATCAACATGAGCCTCGGCGGCGGCCAGGGCAACGAGGCCCTGCAGCAGGTCATGGAGAAAGCCGGCGAGGCCGGCGTCACCGTGGTCTGCGCCGCCGGCAACGACTCAGGCCCTGTGAACTACCCCGCCAAGTACCCGCAGGCCATAGCCGTCTCGGCCTCAGACTCCTCCGACAAGATAGCCTCCTTTTCGTCCCGCGGCCCGGAGATAGCCGTGATAGCGCCCGGGGTGAACATCTACTCCACAAAGAAAGGCGGCGGCTACACCACGCTGTCGGGCACCTCGATGGCCAGCCCGCACGTGGCAGGACTCGCAGCGCTCGCAATAGGGGCCGGCGCGCACGGGCCCGACGCCGTCAGAAAAGCCCTGACCGGGGCCGCCGCGAAACTGCCCGGCCTGACCTCGGACCAGCAGGGCGCCGGGCTCGTGGACGCCTTCAAACTGGCGCGCTGACCCCGCGGCCCGCGCAGTAAAGGCCCCGCCCGGACCGCGGGGCCTTTTTATCCGCGGCGGTTCCAGGGGCGCCACGCATATTGATAGAATTAAAAAATGGACAACAGGTACCGCTACGCGCTGGCCGCTCTCTTCTTCCTGCTCGCCTGGGCCGTCGGCAGGGAACGCCGCGCTGCGGCCTTCCGTACCGACAACTGGATAAAGGCCGAGGCGGTCATAACCGGATCGCGCGCCCTGGAGGACAGGGGAGGGCGCGGCGGCGGGAACCCGTTCGAAGTGATAGTGGAATATGAATACTCCGCGGGGGGCAGGCGCTACGCGGGTGCCGGCTCCGCGGACAGGAACACCCTGTATACCCGGGAGTCCGCCGAGGAAGCCGTAGCGGGCCGGTTCGGCGCGGGCAACACCCTGGATATCTACTACGACCCGGCGGATCCGGCGAGCTCCGCGCTGGGGCTGTCCGACGCCTCCGGGCGCTTCTGGCAGGCGGCGCTCGCCGTCATAGGCCTGCTCATGCTGGCCTCGACGCGCAGGAAAGCCTAGACCGGCTCCGCGGCTTCGATAGGCGCGGAAGGCGGCAGCGGAAGCGTTCGCAGCCCGTCCTGTTCGCGCGTAAGGCGGCGGCCCAGCGAGACGAAGCCCAGGCAGGCCAGCACGGCCAGCCCCGCTATGATGTACCACGGCCCCTCTCGGAAAACGGGACTGAGCAGACCGACGGCGTTGGAGCCGATGAAAATCCCCGCCGAGCGGCCCACCTGCTGGAACACGCCATGCACGCCCAAGTAGCGCCCTTTCTCCCCGGAAGGAGCCATGTTCGCGCCGAGAGCCTGCATGCCCGGCGAGACCGCCAGCTCGCCTAAGGTAACGACCACCATGGCCGCCGCCGCGAAGAAGAACGACGGAGCGTAGCCGAAGAACAGGTAGCCCGCGGCGTAACACAGCGCGCCCGCCGCCAACCCCGCCGTGATGCGCCGTTCTTCCAGCAGGCGCGTGGCGAAATACTGGAAGAAGACCACCATCAGTCCGTTGATCGAGAACAGCAGGCCTATCTGCCGCTCTTCCAGCCCTAGGTACGCCTTGGAGTACAGCGAGGTGGTGACCACCAGCTGGCTGACCACGGCGCTCATCACGAAGCTGAACGCGCAGAAGCGCAGGAAAGAACCGTCGGAGAGGGCCGCCGCGGCGCCCGAGAAACCCGGCGTTTCCAGGCGCCCCTTCGCCAGTCCCGGCAGGTCTCGGACCGACGCGGATAGTATTACCGCGCAGACCGCGGTTACGAAGGCCGTGACGAAGAACATCAGCGAATAGGAGCCCGCCGCCAGGAAGCCGCCGAGGGCGGGTCCAACCGCCCAGCCGGCGTTGGTGCCCATGCGCAGGAAACCGTAGGCCTTCATGCGCCCGGACGGGTGCGTGTAGTCGGCCACCCAGGAGCGCGCGGCCGGGTCGAAGAAGGAGCCTATGAACATGGAGACCGGGTGTACGCAGAAGATGACCCACAGCGGCAGGCGGGCGTATACGGCCCAGGCGATCACGGCTATCAGCATGGCGCGCAGCCCCTGCGACCAGACCATCACCTTGCGGCGCCCCACGGCGTCGGAGACCTCGCCGCCTATGAACTGGGCGAGGGACGAGACCAGCATCGAGCCCGCCAGGAAGAAGCCCACCCACGGCATCGGCATGCCCCGGTGCGAGCTCAGGTATACGGCCAGGAAGGGGAAGGAAATGGCGTAGCCGGCGGCCATCAGCCCCTGGGCGGAGGCCAGTATCCAGAAACCCGGCGGTAAAGCCATCCAAAAATCATAGCATTTAGCCCGCCCGGGCGTTTTCCCTATGAAAAACCGGCATTTTTTGCTAAAATATAGTTATCCAGACCATGCCGACCGCCGAAATCACACGCAAGGGCGCCCTTCTTTCCAACTTCCAGGACATAGGCGCCCGCATAGCCGCCGCGCGCTCGCGCGCGGGCCGGCCGCCGTCCGGCAACGATTTCATAGCGGTCACTAAGTACGCCGCGATAGAGGACGTGAAGCTCCTCGTGGAGAGCGGCGCCGTGAAGCTGGCCGGCGAGAGCAAGGTGCAGGACGCCAGGGCCAAGTGGGCGGAGGGCCCCCTGGCCCCGCTGCGCCCGAAGGTGCAGCTGCATTTCATAGGCCACCTGCAGACCAACAAGGCCAAGGCCGCCGCGGAGCTCTTCGACTGGATAGACTGCGTGGACAGCTTCAGGCTGGCCGCCGAGCTCGACAGGCACGCGGCCGCTCTCGGCAAGACGCTCCCGGTAATGCTGCAGCTCAAGCTGAACGCTTCGCCCACCCAGTCCGGGATAGCGCCGGAGCAGGCCGCCGGCGTGCTGGAGCAGGTCCGCCGGCTCCGCAGCCTCGACCCCCGAGGCTATATGGGCATAGCCCCCGCGGACGCCGGCGAGACGGAGCTGCGCGCCGTCTTCGCGCAGGCTAAAAGACTTTTCGACAGGGACTTCCCCGGAGAGGGGAACTACCTGTCCCTCGGCATGAGCGGGGACTACGAGCTGGCCGTGGAGGCCGGCTCCGACCTGCCGCGCATAGGCAGCGCGCTCTTCGCCTAGGCGGCGGGCGGAACGTTTTCAGGAACAGGAGGTAGGCAGCATGATCGTAAAAGTCAGAGTCATACCGAACTGTGAGGACAACGAGGTGGTTTCCCGCATCGGCAGCGTGCTGCGCGTCAAGGTATGCGCCGCCGCGGCCGACCTCAAGATCAACGTGCTTCTGCGGGACTACCTCTCCGAGTTCTTCGAGGTCCCCGCCAAGATGGTCAACATCATCCGCGGCGCGAAGGGCCGCGAAAAGACCGTAGAGATAACCGGCAAGACC
>JAKAMO010000245.1 GCA_021812825.1 bacterium
CGGCTTCAACCAGAAGGACTCGGAGGGTTTCATAAAGATACACGCCACGCGCCTGATGGCCCACAGCGCCATCATGAAGAAGCACGCCGGGAGCAACTGATGAAGCTCTGGGCCAAGGGCTACGACCTCGACAAGGACATAGAGTCCTTCACGGTGGGGGACGACCATGTCCTCGACCGCAGGCTGGTGAAGTACGATTGCGCGGCCTCGCTCGCGCACGCGCGGGCCCTGCGAAAGGCCGGGCTGCTGACGGCTAAGGAACTTAAGGATATAGCGGCCGGGCTCGCGGAGATAGAGGAGCTGGACGCCCGCGGCGAGTTCAGGATAAGGCCGGAAGACGAGGACTGCCACACGGCCATAGAGAGCCGGCTTACCGCCAGGTACGGCGCGGCCGGGAGGAAGGTGCATACCGGCCGCTCCCGCAACGACCAGGTGCTCACCGCCCTGCGGCTCTACGAGCGGGACGCGCTGGGGGAGGTCGGGACGGCCCTGGCGGCGTTCGCCGCCGCCTGCCGGAAGCTGGCCTCAAAACAGGGCCGCCTGTCCATCCCCGGCTACACGCATACCCGCCGGGCCATGCCGACCACGGTAGGGACCTGGATAGGCTGCTTCGCGGCCGCCGCTAAGGACGATTCGGCGCTGGCCGCGGCGCTGCTGAAGCTGCTGGACCAGTCCCCGCTGGGCTCGGCCGCCGGCTTCGGCGTGCCGGTGCTGGGAATAGACAAGGATTTCAGCGCTAAGCTGATGGGTTTCTCTAAAGCCATAGAGAACCCGATATACGCCCAGTTCAGCCGCAGCAAGTTCGAGCCGGCCGTGATGCACCTGTGCTCGCAGGTCATGCTGACGCTGAACAAGCTGGCCGCGGACCTGATCCTGTTCAGCGCGCCGGAGTTCGGCTTCGCCTCGCTGCCGGAGAAGTTCTGCACCGGCAGCTCTATAATGCCGCAGAAGAAGAACCCCGACGTGCTGGAGCTGGTGAGGGGGAAATACCACGTCGTGCTCGGCGAGGAGTTCAAGACGCTGTCGCTGGCCGGCAACCTGATCTCCGGTTACAACCGCGACGTCCAGCTGGCGAAGGGCCCGCTGTTCGCCTGCCTGGACGCGGCGCTCTCTTCCCTGCGGATAATGGCGACGGTGCTGGGCGGCCTGCGGTTCGTGCCTGAGCGCTGCGAACTCGCGCCGGAGCTCTTCGCCACCGAGGAGGCCTACCGGCTGGTGAAGGCCGGAGTGCCGTTCCGGGAGGCCTACCGCAGGGTGGCCGCCAAGTTCCGCTGAGCGCGCGGGTTCCTGCCGCAGGCACTCACGCGCCCCTCATATCCACAAAAAAACCGCCGCCCGAAAGGCGGCGGTTCTCTTTTGGGCGGCGTGGCTACTTCAGGCCGAGTTCGGTCTTGAGCACCTCTATCGCCTTGTCCGGGTCGGAGGCGTTCATCAGAAGCCTGCCGTCGGCGCCGCCTATCGAGGTGCCGTACACGGTGGTGATGTTGATCTTGTGCTCGCTGAGGGCCTTCGCCAGTTGCAGCAGCTGGCCGGGCTTGTCGGGAAGCTCCAGCGAGATCATCGGGGTCTCGATGGTGGTGAAGCCGGCGCCGGTCAGGATGTGGCTGACCTTGCGGTCCGCGTCCACGGCCACGCGCACTACCCCGGAGTCGTCGCGTATCTCCGAGGCTATGCCGATGATGTTCACGCCCTCGTTGGCGAACAGCTCGACGAACTTGGAGAGCGCTCCCGGCACGTTCGGCAGGAACACCGTATATTGTCTGACTAGTTTCACGGGCATAAAAACTCCGGCTCCGCTGGGTCTGGCGCGGTAAGCGCGCTATTAATTTAATATTTTTTAAGGCCGCCGGTAAAGCGCAAAAGTTATATAATCAGAGCCGGGATGATTCTCGTTCCGGAGGGGAAGTCCAGGGTCCTGTCCTACGTTACGCTAGCCGCCGGGGCGGCCTGCGCCGTCATGGCCGCCCGGGCCGCGCTGGACCTGCTGACGCTGCTGGAGGTGCTCTCCACACCGGCGTTCTACCTGAGCCTGGTGCGTTCCACCCTGCCGGTGGACATGCCGCCGCTGGCCGCGCTGATGGTGCGGCATACCGTGCTTTTTTTCGTCTTCATGCTGCTCTTCTGGTCCTCCGGCCTGGGCCTGGCGCTGGGCGTGCTGGCCAGGAAGGAGTGGGCCCGCCGCGGGGCGGTCTGGATGCTTTACCTGAACGCCGCCGCGGCCCTGCTGGTGATGGGCTACCCGTGGCTGGCCGTGCCGCGGCCGCTGATGTACGGGGACGTTCCGCTGGCGCCGGACTTCAACGCCGCGGTGAAGACGGCGGCCGCCGTCCTGAGGGCGGTTTCGACGCTGCACGGCGGGCTCTGTCTCTGGGGCGGGATGGCGCTGGACCGCGGTGCAGCAAGGAAAGAATTCGACTGAGCTCGAGGGGAACATGATCAAAACGCGATATCTGCTTCTGGCCGCCCTGCTGGCCCTGCCGCGCGCCGCGGCGGCCGGCTTCGGCATGAAATGGGTGGAGACCGAGGTCATACTGGACCGCGACGGGAAGGCGCAGGTCTCCTACGCGGTGCGCTGGGCCGGCAGCGGCCAGCTGCACGGCTTCTACTTCGAGGGCTTCCAGGAGACCCCGGTCTTCGACGCGGGGCGGGCCTACGCGCTGGATTCCTCGGGCAATAAGTACCAGCTCGACATCAAGAAGCTCTCGGACCGGAAGTACGACATAGTGCTGGCCGGCGGCCAGGCCGTCACCTCCGGCGAGATAACCTATTTCTTCCGCTACGCCGCCGACCTGCAGGCCTCCGGCAACCTGACGCAGACCATGTCCGGCGACAGGAAGCTCGCGGTTTTCAACTGGTCGCCCGTGCAGTGGGACGACCCGGTCGGGCACGAGGCCCTTACCGTCCGTTTCCCCGTAGCGTTGGCTTCGCCGCAGGTGGACGACAAGACGCTCTCCGGCCTCGGCTTCATGACGGAGAAGTTCGTCAACGAGCGCTATTCCATCGACTACCCGGCGGTCAAGAACGCCGAGGGCAGGGATATCTTCAGCGTCCGCTTCTTCCGCAAGGACCTGGAGAGCCGCTACCATTTCCAGGTGCAGGTCTACCTGGACGCCTCCCATTTCGCCCTGAACACTATGGCCTACGGCAGCCTTACGAAGGACCTGCCGCAGAAGATGCAGTATAAGCCCGCCTCGGAGAAATATTACCTGAACCGCTATTTCCCGGGCAGCATGCTCTCCTCGCTGCCGCTGAACCGGAGAGAGACCATACTGGTCCTGATAGCCCTGGCCGCCGTGTTCGTGCTGCTGCCTTTCGTCGTGATGACTATAAAGCACAACGCGATGCTCACCGCCCAGGCCGGCATCTCCGCCGTGAACTGGGACGGCACCGAATGGGAGCCGCCTAAGGCG
>JAKAMO010000066.1 GCA_021812825.1 bacterium
AACGGGCAGGGCGCCCGTAAATGCGAAAACCCGCTTTTGGCGGGTTTTCGCGTCCCCTTCCTTCGGGGAGTTCACAGTTGGAGGCCGCTAGGCGGCGTCCAACTATAGTATAGCAGGCCTAATCCGGTTGTCAAGGGGCGGGGACGGGGCTTTTTTTGTCCCTCCAGACGCTGTACTGCAGGGTGAAAGCCAGGTTCAGACTGTCAGCCGAGCCGAGGTCCAGAGAGGCCCCTTTCACGCTGAAGATATGGTGCCAGCGCAGCTCCACCCCCCCCATAGTCCCGAAAAGGAACGGCGTAGCCGCCCCGCCGCCAAGGTTAAGCCCTATGCTGGAACCGGAATCCGACCCGAAACGGACGCCGCCCGAAGTGTAGCCGGGCTGGCGCCACTGATAGACGCCTGCCCCTAGTATCCCGTAATAGATACGCCGCCCCTCGGAATACGAAGCCCTGACGAACGGCGTAAGGGAGATGATGCGCAGCTGCAGACCTTCGGAAGCCCTGTTATTGTGGGAGCCGGCATAAAATGTCTCCGCCCCGTAGCTCAGGACCTCGTCTACCCGCTTGGAGACGGACAGGCTGAACGAGGAGGAAGAGGAGAAGCCGGCTGTTTTATCCCCCCAGTGCCCTCCCAGCGGCATATTCTTGCCTATCCCGGCGTTTATATAGCCGGCCAGGTACCTGGTCGGCTCAGGCAGGTCCCCAAGGTCGGGGAGATCGGGGAGGTTCTGCGCCGAGGCAGGAACAGCCAGCAGAAGGAAAAGAAGGACTTTCCTCACCCGCGCGCCTTTCCGGGCGTCACGCCTATGCCGGCCTTGACCGCGTCCAGCGAGTAGACCCCGTCCTTAGAGAGGAACGAGGCTCCGCGCATGCCGCTGTCCTTGATGAAGAACGGCGTGTCCAGGTCTATGAAATCGAAACCTCCGAGGCCGCCCGCGAAATGGGCGGCCGCGCAGGAGGCCAGTTCGCTCTCGAGCATCTCGCCCATCATCAGCTTTACGCCCCGGGCGCGTGCCAGCGCCCAGACCTCGCGGGCGCGCAGGAAGCCCAGCTTCGTCAGTTTTATGTTGACGGCGGTGACGGCGTTCCGGCGCAGCAGCCGGAAAACGTCGTCTAGGGAATAGGCGGATTCGTCGGCGCAGACCGGCATCGGCAGCTTCCTGGACAGGTAGGCAAGACCGTCGACGTCGTCCTTCTTCACCGGCTGCTCCACGACTTCAGGACGTATCCCCCGGCGGGCGAGACCGCGCAGGAAATTCTCCGCCTCCTTCGCCGTGTACGCGCAGTTCGCGTCGAGATAGACCGCGCAGCCCGGAGCGGCCTTGCGGACGGCCTCGAGCCGGCGGAAGTCCTCGTCCATGTCCGCGCCCGTTTTTATCTTGAATATCCTGAAACCCCGCGCCCGCATCTTCTTCGTAAAATCGAAAGCCGTCCGCGCGTCCCCTATCACTACCGTGACGTCGGTCTTAAGGCGCGGGACCCTGCCGCCGAAGAACTTCCAGAGCGACACGCCCTGCAGCCTGGAGGCCAGGTCCAGCAGGGCCATCTCGGCGGCGGCCAGCGCGGCCCGGTTGCCGTCGAGCAGTTTCTCCAGGACGCACATCGCGCCCAGATAATCCGCGGCGTCGCGGCCGGCCAGCAGCTCCCCGGCCTTCTCCAGACTGCGCATCGTGCGTTCCCGGGTCTCGCCGGTGATATGCGTGGCTATGGCCGCCTCGCCGTAGCCGCTGAGGCCGCACGCGGCCTTCAGCGTGAACAGCGCGTTGGTCATGCTCCGGTGGCTGCCGCTGGATATCGTGAACGGAGTGAAGAGCTCGGCGTCCATCCTGCTTACCGAATACCCGGAGATCAGTGAATCCTTCATGAAAAACTATCCTTTCCGCGGCACAGAATCGCGGCCCAGCAGCATCAGCGCTACTACTATCAGGAAGATCAGCACGCTCTGGACGAGCAGCAGCCAGGTCCCCGCCGTGGAGGCGGTATGCCTTATCGTCCAGGCCCCCAGGCCGAGGCAGACGTTCAGCAGCACTATGAAGCCCACTGTCTGTTCCACGCCCATGCCCAGCTTCATCAGGCGGTGGTGGAAATGGTCCTTCCCGGCGTATTCCAGCCATTCCCTCACGTTGGTAACTGTGCCGTTCCTGATGCGCGAGATGGTGGTATAGATGATGTCGAAGATAGGGATGCCGAGCACCAGCAGCGGAGTGGAGAAAGCTACGGCAGGATTGTCGGTGGCCCAGCTGCCGTAGAGGGCCAGGCAGCCCAGTATGAAGCCTATGAACGTGGAGCCGGAATCCCCCAGGAAGACGCGGGCCGGCCGCCAGTTCATGCGCAGGAAGCCGGCGCATGCGCCTGCCAGGGCGGCCGAGATGAACGCCAGCGCGTGCTGGCCGGAGTTCCAGCCTATGCCCAGGAACAGCAGCGCGCAGACGGCTCCCATCGTCGAGGCCAGGCCGTCTATGCCGTCCATGAAGTTGAAGGCATTGACGATGCCGACGAGCCACAGGACGGAAAGGACGGTCGATAGCGCGGCGCCGAAAGGCATCTTGAGGGTGAAGCTCATGTGCAGGCCGAAGAACGTCACCGTCAGGGCGGCCACGGTCTGCCAGAAAAGCCTGGTACGGGCCGAGAGCCCCTTCCAATCGTCGAAGAAGCCGAGCAGGAATATTATCGTACCGCCCAGCAGTATGCCGTATATCTCGCGGGAGAACTGCAGGTTGCGCACTACCGCCGCCAGGAAGGCCAGATAGACCGCCAGGCCGCCTATGCGCGGTATCGGTTCGAAATGCACCTTCCTCTCCCCCGGCATATCGATGGCGCCTATCCTGAGGGCAAGCCAGACGCTGGCGGGGGCCAGCAGGAAGACTGCGGACATCGCTATCAGGAACAGGTAAAGCCAGCGCAGCCCCTCGATCCACGTCCAGGCGGAGAAGCCGCCGGCCGGCAGCATGGCCACCAGGGCGGCCAGCGTGAGCAGGGAGAAGATCCCGCCCTGGCGGCGCATGGTCACGGCCGCGCCCCCGCGACGCTGGCGTGGTATGGCGTCATTTCGCTGAAATGAGATGGTCCAGCAGCAGGCGGCGCGGCATGAAGCCCTCCGCGTACTTGACCCTGTCCTGGTAGCCGCGGAACATCGCCGCGGCCTTGGCGCTCTCGACGATGGAGAGGTTCTTGACCCTGGTCTTGTAGACCTGCGAGCGGTGGCATTTCAGCAGCGCCACCTTCCTGGTTATCACTCCCCCTATGTCGACGAAGACTCCGGGGTTGAAATCTATCGTGGTCGGGACCTCGTAAAAGAGCAGGTTCCTGGTGTACCTCGCCGCGGTCTCCACCGCGCGGGCCACGTTGCGGTGGTCCTGGTGCGTGTCCGCGCCGTGGTTGACGAAGACCATGTCCGGCTTCACGGACTCTATCACCGTCTCCACGGCGCAGATCAGCTCGCGGGTCAGGCTGACCCCAGTATCCTCGAACCCTCCCCAGTAAAGCTTCGCCTTCAGGACCGCCGCGGCCCGCTCCTGCTCGGCCAGCCGCACCCGCGGGTCCCCGCCGACCGAGCCGTGGGTCATGACCAGCATGTGCAGCCTGTGGCCGGCGGCGGAAAGCTTGGAGAAGGTCCCGCCGCAGCCGAATTCCAGATCGTCCGGATGCGCGCCTATGCCGAGTATCTTCATAAAGACCACCTTTTCAGCCGCCGCCTATCTGCTGCTTTCCGCGCCTTCCGTCACCAGTTCCTCGGTTATTGTACGCACCCCTTTGGAGTACGCGGCCAGCATGCTCATGTTGGCGATGTTGTTTATCCACCTCGGTATGCCGCCGGAGCGTTCGTAGAGCGCCTCCATGGCCTTGTCGTCGAAGATGTTCTCCTGCAGTCCGCCCACCTCCAGCCTGTGGGCTACGTAGCGGCAGGTCTCCTCGAAATCCAGCGGCTGCAGCCTGTAGCTGAGCGTGATGCGCTGGCTGAACTGCTTGTTGGAATCCAGTTTCTCCTTCAGTTCCGGCTGGCCGCTGAGGAGCAGAGTCAGCAGGAAGCGCGTTTCCGTCTGGAAGTTCAGCAGCAGCCGCAGCTCCTCGAAAACGTCCTCGCGGTCTATCAGTTGGGCCTCGTCTATAACCACCACCACGTGCTTGCCGTCGTGGGCGGTGTCGGTCAGGAACTTCTCTATGCCCATCAGCACGTCTTCCTTCTGCTTGGGCACGTTGTAGCCGGTCAGATTATGCAGGATGACCTTCAGCAGGCCCAGGTCGTCCAGCCGCGGGTTCTGCACGGAGGAGAAGACGTATCCCTTCTTGCGGAACTGCCGCTCCAGGGACTTGAGCAGCAGCGTCTTGCCGGTGCCGTACGCGCCGGTCACCACGGCGCAGGGTTTGCGCTCCTCGACCACGTAGGAGAGGCGCGAGAAGGCCTCCTCGTGCTTCTCCGAAGAGAAGAAGAATTCCGTGTCCGGAGTGTTCTCGAAAGGCAGCTTCTTCAGGTTCCAGTGCTTCTGATACATGGCAATATTTAATTATAAATGCCGCGATAAGGCAAGCAGGCCGCTCTCCGCCTCAGGCCAGCCTGGCCCGCAGCAGCTCCGCCCTGAACGCGTCGCGTTCGGCCGGGCTCAGGTCCCTGCCTGCCGCGGCCCTGATGTGCGCGGGCTGCATCAGCAGGGTCAGCTGGTTGAAGGCGCTGAAGTCCAGCCCGGTGGGGAATCCCATGGCCGCCCCCATCCGCACCAGCGAGACGTTCTGCATGAATTCCTCGTAGGAGAGGGTCCTGGCGTGCTTCAGCAGGCCCAGCGCCCTGAACACCGCGTCCTCCGTCTTGATCCTGAGGCCGCCCTTCAGAAGGGCCTCCCGCGAGACTATCTCCTGGCGTATAAGGTTGCGGATCACCCTGTCGATGTTCTGGCAGAAATCCTCCTCCGAGCGGCCCAGACAGGTGGCGTTGGAGATCTGATAAAAATCGCCGAGGACCATGGTCCCCTCGCCGTAGATGCCCCTGGCGGTTACGCCCAGATGGGACAGGTTCTCCAGCACCTGCGGCATGCGCCCCAGGCGGGAGAGCGCCGGCAGATGCGCCAGGCAGGAGACCCTCATGCCGGTGCCGGTGTTGGTGGGACAGGCCGTCAGGAAGCCGAAGCGCCGGCCGTAAGCGAAAGGCAGCGCCCGGCCCATAGCCTCGTCTGCGCGCAGCGCGGACGCGAGAGAGGACTCTATCGCGAAACCGGAGCGGAGGCACTGTATCCGGAGATGGTCCTCCTCGTTGACCATGACGGCAATGTCCTCATCGTTGGCTATCGCCGCCCCGGAAGGCAGCACCGAGGAGGCCAGCGCGTGGGAGACATGGTGGCGCTCCACGAGGAAGCGTTTCTCCGCCGGGCGCAGCGTCTCCAGCTTCAGGAAGTGCCCGCGGGGAAAAAGCCCGGTGTCCTTGGCCGCGGAAAGCGCGAGGCGGCGTATCTCGGCCAGCTGGCGCGGCTCGGCGCGGTTCGGAAAAGGGAAGCCCTGCAGGTTGCGCGCGAAGCGCACGCGGGTCGAGAAGACCATGTCCGGCCAGGCTCCGCGGGCGTTGGCCCAGGTCACGTACGGCCGGAAGCTCTTTATGACGTCAGCCATGACGCCCCTCCAGTTCCCGCATCGCGTCTCGCAACTTGGCCGCGGCCTCGAAGTCCTCTTTCTCAACGGCCCTCTTCAGCGAGGCCCTCAACTCTTCCAGCCGTCTCGCGGCTTCCCCCCTGGAAAGCTTGAGCGCCGGACCGCCTGCGTAGCCCCTGCCGGAGTGCTGCGCGAAGCCGTGTATCCTGGCCATCAGCTCCGCCAGCTGCGGCTCGAAACTTGAATAACAGTCCGGGCAGCCGAGCAGGCCGCTCTCCTTGAACTCCGAATACTTCAGGCCGCAGCCCTGGCAGCGCAGGGTCTTCTTCTCCGGCGGCAGGAACTCCTTGAAATAGCCGCTCATGTTGCCGACGATGTCGGAGATGTTGAAAGCGCCGGTCTCCAGGCCGAAACCCATCCCCTTCTTCGCGGCGCAGGCCGGGCACAGGTGCATCTCCCTGACCTTGTTGTTGACCGCCAGCTTAAGGAAGACGGCGGCGTGGTTCTTGCGGCATTCCTCGCAGAGCATCAGTAGATACCCTCGGTCAGCCTGCCCGATCCCATGCGCAGCACGCGGTCGGCGCGCCGGGCGGCCTCCTCGTTATGGGTGACCATCAGCACGGCGGAGCCCAGGCCGGCGGCGCGGCGCAGGTCCTCCAGTATGACCCCGGAATTGTGGCGGTCCAGGTTCCCTGTCGGCTCGTCGGCTATCAGCAGCGCCGGGGCGTTGCGCAGCGCCCTGAGCATCGCGGCGCGCTGCTTCTCTCCGCCTGACACCTCCATCGGGAACTTGTCGGCTATCGCCGACAGCCCGAAATGGGACAGCAGGCCGAGGCCCTTCGCGGCATCCCCGGCGCCAAGCACCCGGGCCGGCATCTCGATGTTCTCGAGCACCGTGAACTCCGGCAGCAGCGAGTCGAACTGGAAGACGAAGCCGATGTTCTTCAGCCTGAGCGCAGCCTTCTCGGTCTCGCCCAGGTCCTCCAGGCGGCGGCCGAAAAGCCGCACCTCGCCGCTGTAGACGTCGTCCAGCAGCCCGACGATGTTCAGGAAAGTGGACTTGCCGGAGCCCGAAGGCCCGACTATGGAGACGAACTCGCCCCGCGAGATGTGGAAATCCAGCTCCTCGAGCACCAGTATCTGCTCGTGGCCCTGCGTATAGGCCTTGCTCAGCCCTGAGATCTCGACTATCTTATCCATCAGGAAAATCCCTTTTTTCCCCGCGCCGGGAACAGGCATGGGATAGCCCTGCCGCCGCATAGCGGATGGGGGGCCCCGCTTCGGGGGGAAACCACGGGAGGGTTTCCTACGCGGCGGAAGGGCGATCCCATGACTGGATTATCCATAGCGTATCGCGTCCACAGGGCTGATCCTGGAAGCCCGCAGCGCCGGGTATACCGCGCTGAGCATGCAGAGCAGGTAGCTGACGGCCGCGGTGAGCAGTATATTGGAAAGCTTCAGCTGCACCGGCACCTTCGTCACGTAATAGATGTCCGACGGCAGCTCGATGACCGGATAAGCGGAGATGAAGACGGAGATCCCCACGCCCAGCAGCAGGCCCAACGTTATGCCGGTGAGAGCTATCAGGTTCCCCTCCCACAGGAACACCTTCCTGACGAAGGACGGCCCGGCCCCCATCGCGCGCAGTATGCCGATATCCCGCAGCTTCTCCACGCTCATCATCAGCAGGTTGGAGGCGATGTTGAAGGTGGCCACCAGGATGATCAGCGCCAGCACCAGCGACATCACGAACTTCTCCAGCTTCAGCGCCGAGAAAAGCGTGCGGTTCATGTCGGCGTAGGTCTTCACGCTGTAGGCGAAGCCGAGCGTCTTGCGCAGAGCCGCCGCGGCGGCCGGCGCGTCATTTATGTCCCGGAGCCGCACGCCGACGCCGTTGGCCCCGCCCGGCACTCCGAAGAAGTCTCCCGCTGCCGCGATGCCGCAGTAGGCCATGGTGTTGTCGAACTCGAAATAGCCGGTGCGTATAAGGCCGGTCACGCGGAACTTCTTCATCTTCGGCAGCAGCCCCATGCCTGTCGTCGCCGCCCCCTGCGGCGAGACCAGCACCACGTCGTCGCCGGTCCAGAGCCCCAGGTGCCTGGCCAGCTCTTCGCCCAGCACCAGCGCAGGAGGAGCATCCTTGACCGGCGAGAAAAGCCCGTCCCAGGACCCGCGCGTCAGGGAGGAGCGGAGGCTGTTAACCTTGAACTCGGCCTCCGGGGAAAAGCCTTTCACCACCACACCGGTGGAGCGGCCGTCGAACGTAAGTATCCCCTGCCCCAGCACGAACGGGGACTCGGCCGCGGCATGTCCCTCCTTGCCCAGCACGGCCCTGATAACCTCGAGGTCGCGCGGCTTCATGCTGCCGTAGATGGTTATGTGGGCCTGCGCGTCTATTATCTTCTTCTTGATGTCGGACTGGAAGCCGTCCATGATGGCCAGCGTCACGATAAGCGCGGCGACACCGAGCGCCACCCCCGCCACGCCGATGACCGTAGTGATCATGGCGAAAAGGCCCTTCCTCTTGGCAAGCAGGTACCGGCGGGCTATGAAGAATTCCGTGGACATAACTGGGACCGGCGGGCGGCCGCCGGGGACGGTTCCCCGGCGCGCCTTCCGGGAAGCTACGCTTCCGGCTTGGCTTCTTTCTGCTCCTCGGGGCGGAGCAGAGGGAACAGTATCACTTCGCGGATGGACGGCTTGCCGGTCAGCAGCATCGTGATGCGGTCTATACCTATCCCGATCCCCCCCATCGGCGGCATGCCGTACTCCATCGCTTCTATGAAATCCTTGTCGAGGATATCGGCCTCGCCGTTGTTCTCCTCCTGCTGCTGGCGGAGCTGTTCCACCAGGCGGCTCTTCTGGTCCTCCGGATCGTTAAGCTCGGAGTAGGCGTTGGCGATCTCCTCGGTGCCCGCGAAGAACTCGAAGCGTTCCACCAGGCTCTCGTCCCCCGGCTTGCACTTGGCAAGCGGGGTGATCGCGGTGGGATGGTCGAAAACGAACGTAGGCTGCTGCAGCTCGCAGAGTATCTTCTCGTCCAGTATCCGGTCGAAGATCTTGGCAGACGTAGTGTCAGGCCCGCAGTCCACATGGAGCTTCTTGGCGAGCGCCACCAGGTTGGGGCGGTTGAAGCGCTTGCCGTCCAGTATATTGTGGATATCCTCTCCGGTCTTCGCCTTCCACTCTTCGGGAAGGGACAGGCGGCGGAAAGGCGGCTTCAGGCTTATCTTGTGGCCGTTGTAATCGACGGTATCGGCGCCGACGATCCGGATGAAGCGCTCGAAAAGCTTCTCTACCAGCTCTGCCATGCCGTGGTAGTCGGAATAGGCCTTGTAGGCCTCCACCATCGTGAACTCGGGGTTGTGGCGGGTATCCACGCCCTCGTTGCGGAACACCCGGCCTATCTCGTAGGCGCCCTGGAAGCCGCCTATCAGCAACTTCTTCAGCGGCAGCTCCAGCGCGATGCGCATGTAGAGCTCGTTCTTGTAGGCGTTGTGGAAGGTTATGAAAGGCCTGGCGGAAGCCCCGCCCGCCTGCCCGCACAGGACCGGCGTCTCGACCTCCAGCAGCCCCTCGGAGTTGAGGGTCTCGCGCAGCGCGGCCACGATCCGGGAGCGCTTCACGAAGATCTCGCGCACGTCGTCGTTGGAGATCAGGTCGAGGTAGCGGTCGCGATAGCGGGCCTCGGAGTCGGTCAGGCCGTGGAACTTCTCCGGCAGCGGCCGCACCGACTTCGCCAGCACGGTCAGCTTCGACGCTTCCAGCGTCAGCTCGCCTGTCTTCGTGACGAACATCTTCCCCTCGACGCCGAGGAAGTCCCCCACGTGCATCTGCTTCTTGAACAGCTCGTAGGAGTCCTCCCCGACGGAGTCCTTCTTGACGTAGATCTGCAGCTTGCCGGTCCCGTCCTTCAGATGGGCGAAGGTGGCCTTGCCCATCACGCGCATCAGCACCATGCGCCCGGCCACGACGGCCGCGGCGTCAGGGGCCAGCTTGGCAGCTTCGGCCATGGTGTGCGTGGGCTTGAAGCGGTGCGGGAACGGGTCCACCCCCTTCTCGCGGATGGCCTTTATCTTGCCGTAGTTGTTGGCTATTATCTCGTGGATGCCGGAGTTCGGTGTAGTGTTCATTGTCTTGAGGCTATGGCGTCCTTTACTATTTTTATCAGGTTCTTGGGCTCGAAGGGCTTCTCGACGAAGGCGAAGATGTTCGAGGACATCTCGAAGAGGTCCTTCATCTGGCCCTTGGCGGTGAGGATTATTATCGGGATGCGGTTGAGCTCGTCCATCTCCTGCAGCTTCGTCTGCAGGGTATAGCCGTCCATCTCCGGCATCATGATATCCAGTATCATCGCGTCCGGTATGATCTTGCCTGGGTCCGTCGAAGTGAGCTTGTTGTAGGCCTCGAGGCCGTTGTATGCCTCCAGCACATCCAGCTTCTCCCTCTCGAGCAGCACCTTTATGAGATATACGACGTCTTTTTCGTCGTCGACGACCATCACTTTTGGCATATGTCTCCCATTTACCGGCGCACGGCCGGGATCACGGATAATATAGTTAATGATTGTACAAGAAATACGGCCCAAAAAACAAGATTGGCGGCCCCGGCGGAAAAGAATGTAGAATATACCCGGATCTTGAACGATAAACGGAGGCAACATGAGCATGGAGAAGACCCTTATACTTATTAAGCCGGACGGCATGCAGCGCAAGCTGGCCGGCCTCTCGATAGACCGCCTGGACAGCACCGGCCTGGAGATGGTCGGCGCCAAGATGGTTTCCGTGACCGACAAGCTGGCCAGGACCCATTACGCCCTGCTGGAAGGCAAGGGCTTCTTCGCCGACAAGGCCAAGTTCGACCATCTGATAGCCTATTTAAAGGGAGACTTCCACGGTGTCTCCAGGAGCCGCGTGCTGGCGCTGGTGTATCAGGGAGAGAACGCCGTAAAAGCCGTACGTGATATAGTCGGGGCCACGCACCCCGAGGCGGCCGCCCCCGGCACGATACGCGGCTCGTTCGGCAGGATCAACTCCAAGACCGGCATCTTCGAGAACGTGATACACGCCTCCGGCAACGTCGAAGAGGCCGAGCGCGAGGTCGGGATCTGGTTCAAGCCGGAAGAGCTGGTCTGACGGCTCCCGGCCCGGTACCTCGATGCTGAGAAAGCTCCTGCCGGCCTCCGTAGCGGCGCTGCTGCTCCTCTGCTGTTCGCTCCACGCGCGCGCGGAGGAGCGGATCGAGGAGCGGGTCACGCTTACCACGGAGGACGGCTGGAACCTCAGCGCCCACTACCTGCCGGCCGGGCCTGACTCCCCGACGCTGCTGCTGATACACTCGCAGAAGAGCGACCTGGGCGAGTGGAAGCCCTGGCTGCCGCTGATCAAGCGTTACGGCTTCGGCTACCTGTCGATGGACCTCCGGGGCCACGGCGACAGCTTCGTGACCCCGGACGGCTCCACCACGTCCTGGCGCTCTTTCAGTCCCAGCGGCTCGGACAACGAATACAACAAGATGCTGCGCGACGTGGAGGCCGGGCTGGCCTTCCTGTCCACCAATTCCGTCAGCGGCGAGCGGACCGTGCTGGTCGGCGACGTGCTGGGCGCGAACCTGGCCATAAAAGCGGCCGCGATACACCCGGAAGTGGCGATGGTGATAGCCGTCTCGCCGGTGCTGAACGTCAACGACGTCCTCTCGGTGAACCCCCTGCGCGCCTACGGCACCCGGCCGCTGCTGATGATAGGCGGGGCCGGCCAGGGCCGCCAGTACAAGGAACTGCAGCTGCTGAACGATATCGCGCGGAGGGCCTGCGGCAAGGAGAACGCCGCGATCATAGTGGAGGCCAAGGGGTTCGGCCCAAAACTCATTTCGCGCTACAACATCAGGCGGGTGCTTGACTGGATAAAGAACCCCAGGCTGCCGGAAATAGTCGAGTACTCATCCGCCGCGGCCTCCGGCTTCGCTCCGGAGGGGACCGAGACGACAGGAGAGACGCAGAACGCGGGAACGGATCGACCCGCCCAGCCTGAGGACATGAATGAAGAGAATTGACGCTTTCACACGCTATTCCAGACTGCCGACCGAGCAGAACAACCCGCGCACCAGGGACCTCGACCGCGTGCCGCTGCGCCGCGTGCTGGAGAAGCTTAACCACGAGGACTCGCTGGTCCCCAAGGCGGTCGCCGCCGCCGTCCCCAGCATAGAGAAAGCGGCCAGGGCCATCTCCCGCAGCTATCTGGCCGGCAGAAAGATCTATTTCATCGGCGCGGGCACCAGCGGCCGGCTCGGAGTGCTGGAAGCGGCCGAGATACCGCCCACCTACGGGGTGGCGCCTGGCACCTTCACCGCGCTGATGGCGGGAGGCAACTCCGCCGTGTTCCTTTCCAAGGAAGGCGCGGAAGACGTTTCCGAGAACGGCCGGAAGGAGATCGCCCGGCTCGTCAGGCGCGGGGATACCGTAGTGGGAATAGCTGCCAGCGGCATAACGCCGTACGTGAAGGGCGGCCTCGCCGCCGGCAGGAAGGCCGGCGCCGTGACCGTACTGCTGACCTGCAACCCCAGGGAGAGGGCGCCTGAAGCCTCCATACGGGTGGCCATAGACGTGGGACCGGAACCAGTTTCCGGCTCCACCCGCATGAAGTCCGGCACCGCGACGAAGCTGGCGCTGAACATGCTCTCCACCGCCTCGATGGTCATCTCGGGCAAGGTCTACAGGAACTGGATGGTGGACGTGAAGACCACCTCACGCAAGCTGGTACTGCGGGCCGAGCGCATCACGGCCACCGTCGGCGGCGTAGACCAGGCCGAGGCGCGGCGCCTGCTGGACATCACAGGCAACGACGTGAAGACCGCGATCGTAATGGCCAGGCTCGGAGTGGGCCGCGCCGCGGCCGAGACGAGGATAAAGAAGGCCCGGGGCTTCCTGAAGAGGATACTCGGCTGAAAGCCGCCCGTCCTTCCCACGCAACCTTCGGCAGCGCGCGGACGTACTAACCTTAAGCCGGCGCCGCCGGCCGAAGCAACGATACTATGCGCTCATACCTGCTCATTCCCCTGCTCGCCGCCATGCCGGCGGCCTCTTACGCCCAGACGCTGACGCTCGACGACGCGGCTGCCGCCGTCCTGAAGGCCAACCCGCAGGCGCAGGCCTCGGCCTCCGACCTGCGCGCCGCCGAATCCAGGCTTTCCGCGGCGAGGGCCGGCTTCTATCCCTCCTTCTCGGCCAACGCCTCATATTCCCGCTCAGGCACCCAGGGCTTCGACCCCGGCGATTCCTATTCCTACGGCTTTTCCGGCCGCCAGCCGCTCTTCTCCGCCGGTATCCCGGCGGCCGTCCGCTCCGCGGCGGCCTCGAGGGATTCCGCCAAAGCCTCCTATGACCGGACCGTCTCGGCCCTTACCTACCAGCTCAAGACGGCCTTCGCGGATATACTCAACGCCAGGGAGACGGTGAAGCTCTCCTCTGAGACCATCCGTCGGCGGGAGGAGAACCTCGATCTTATCCGGCTAAAGTACCAGGCCGGCAGGGAGAACAAGGCCGCCCTGCTGGAGACCGAAGCCGCGCTGAAGACGGCCAAATGGCAGGACGGCCGCTACCGGAAGGACCTCCTTCTGCTGGAGCGGAAATTGGACAGGCTGCTCGGCCGTCCGCTGACCGCGCGCGTGCCGGAGCTTTCCCTGCCGCCGGCGCAGGAGCCCCCGGCGGACCTCTCGGCCTTCGCCGGCAGACTGCGCGGCCATTACTCCCTGCGAACGGCCCGCGCCGCGGTGGAGAGCGCTAAAGCCTCCGGGGATTCCGCCGCGGGGGCCCGCCTGCCGGAAGCCTACGCGAACGGCAGCTACGGCTGGAACGGCACGGACTGGCCGCGCAGGGACAGTTCCTGGGCCGTCGGAGCCAGCCTCAGTCTCCCCCTCTTCACCGGCGGCAGGCTCTCCGCCGGGACCAAGGCCGCCAGGTCCGCACTGGCCTCGGCCGAGGCCTCCCTCAGGGACGCCACCGACGACGTGCAGCTCAAGGCGGAGGACGCCCTGCTCGCCTGGATAGAGGCCTGGGACTACCTCGGGGTGGCGAAAAGCTCGCTCGACGCCTCGGAGGCGCGCGCCTGGCTGGTGCGCAAGCAGTACCTGGCCGGCCAGTCCTCCTATTTCGAGTGGCGCAACGTGGAAGAGCAGCTCATCAGCGAGCAGAACCAGTATCTGGCCGCCGGCCGCTCGCTGGCCGTCAGCGCCGCCGCCTTCGGACAGGCCATTGGAGAATAGGATGAAACGACCTTTCTACAGGACCAAGAAGTTCATTTTCGGCTTAGCGCTGCTGCTGGTTTTCGGCGGCGGCTGCGCGGCCCTGCGGCACAAGCGGGCCAAGGCGGAAGCCGCCAGGCTGGCCGACCTGACGCCGGTAAGCCCGGAGCGCGGCCCACTCGTCACCAAGACGCAGGCCGTGGGAACGGTGGAACCAGAGAACCGCGTCCTGGTCACGCCGTCCGTAGGCGGCCGGGCCGAGGAAGTACTGTTCGCAGAAGGCCAGGAAGTGAAGAAAGGCCAGATGCTGGCGTGGGTCAGCTCCAGCGAGCGCACCGCGCTGCTGGACTCGCTGCGCGACGGGGAATCCACCCCCGAAGAGCGCAGGATGGTGGAGGAGGCCTACAATCTGACGCCCGTAGTCGCCCCGATAGCGGGGATGATAGTGAAGCGCTCGGTGGAGCCCGGCCAGTCCGTCAGCCCGTCGAAGGAGCTCGCCGTGGTCTCAGACCGCCTGATAGTAAAGACCTTCGTGGACGAGACCGACATAGGCTCGGTCAGGGAGGGCCAGCAGGCGGAATACTATCTCGACGCCTTCCCGAAGGACAAACGCGCAGGCCGCGTAATAGCCATCTCGCACGAGTCGACGCAGAAGGACGGCGTGGTAGTCTACGAGGTGAAGATCCTGCCCTCCGGCGGCGCGGCCGCCCTGCGCTCCGGCATGACGGCCGACGTGCTGATAATCACCGGCAGCAAGAAGGAAGCGCTGACGGTACCCAAGAAGGCCGTCAAGTACAAGGACGGGGACGCCATGGTCTCGCTGAAGAACGCGGCCGGCCGGCTCGAGGACAAGAAGATCTCGGTGGGGCAGGCCGACGAAAAGCGCATAGAAGTGACCTCCGGGCTCTCCGAGAAGGACACCGTCTATTATTCGACGGGCATAGCCAAGGAACGCTCCGGCATCAACATAGGCTTCTGATGCGCCCGCTCATAGACATCCGCGAGGTCTCCAAGACCTACGTCACCGGGAACTTCAGCGTCGAGGCCCTGAAGAAGGTCTCGCTGCAGGTATATCCCGGCGAGCTGGTGTCGCTGGTGGGCCCCTCCGGCTCAGGCAAGAGCACGCTGCTGCACATACTGGGCTTCCTGGACAGGCCCGATTCGGGGGAGTACTATTTCGCCGGCCACCCGACGGCGAAGCTCGGCGAGGGCCGCCTGGCCGCCATCCGCAGCCGGATGATCGGCTTCATCTTCCAGTCCTTCCACCTGCTCAAGCGCACCACCGCGCGCGACAACGTGCTGCTGCCGATGGTCTACACCGGGCAGGGCACCAACCCGGCCAAGGCGCTGGAATGCCTCGGGATGGTCGGTCTTGGCGACAGGGTAAGGCACAAGTCCAACGAGCTCTCCGGCGGCCAGTGCCAGCGCGTCGCGATAGCCCGCGCGCTGGTGAACGACCCGCTGGTGGTGATGGCGGACGAGCCCACCGGCAACCTGGAC
>JAKAMO010000067.1 GCA_021812825.1 bacterium
AGGAGAACTCTTCGAGCTAGTACGCTATGCGCCCGCAGATCCCCTTGTCCACCAGGAATACCTGGCTGTATTTCGGCATAGCTTGCGGTCCCCGGCTAGCTGAGCATCTCCAGCCTGAGCTTCATCTCCTCTCCGGTCTTCCAGACGTCCCCGGCCCCCAGCGTCATCAGCACGTCGCCGGGCCTGAGCTCCTTAACCGCCGCCAGCACGCCGGGAAACTCCGACGCGGGCGCGCCGTTCCTGCGCAGCTGGCGCAGGATCAGGCCGGAATCAACTCCGGGCAGCGGCTTCTCGCCGGCCGCGTAGACCGGCGCTACGTAGATCCTGTCGGCGGCCCCGAAGGCCCGGCCGAACTCGCGGTAGAGCAGCGAGGTGCGGCTGTAGCGGTGGGGCTGGAAGAGCACCACGAGGCGCCTGCCGGGGAACAGCCCGCGGGCCGCCGCCAGCGTGGCCTTTATCTCCGTCGGATGGTGGCCGTAGTCGTCCACGAAGTCCACGCCGGCCGCGGAACCGTGCCTGTCCATGCGGCGCTTCACCCCCGAGAAGTTCCAGAGCCCCTCGGCGAGGCGCTCGAACGGGAAGCCGAGATAGCTGCCGGCGGCCAGGGCCAGCAAGGAGTTGCGCACGTTGTGCACGCCGCCGCTGCGCAGCTTCACGCGCCCCTTCCGGCGGCCGCGGAAATAGGCGCGGTAGGAGGAGCCCTCTTCCCCGAACGAGACGTCGCGGGCCTGCCAGTCCGCCCCCCGGCCGGTGCCGCAGGTGACGTACGGCGTCCGCAGCGAGGGCAGGAGCTCCCTTATTACCGGATCATCGCTGCACAGCACCGCCTGGCCGTAGAAAGGCAGCTTCGAGAGGTGGCGCAGGAAAGCCCGCTTAAGGCTGGACATGCTGCCGTAATGGTCCAGGTGGTCCGAATCGATGTTCGTAACGCAGGAGACGAGCGGAGAGAAGTAAAGGAACGAGCCGTCCGATTCGTCGGCCTCGGCCACCAGGTACTGGCCGCCGCCGAGCTTGATGTTGGAGCCGGCCCCCTTGATGATCCCGCCGACCACCGCGGTGGCGTCCGCCCCGGCCGCCTCCAGGGCCGCGGCCGTCATGGAGGTGGTAGTGGTCTTGCCGTGCGTGCCGGCTATGGTCACCGTCTTCTTCAGTCCCGCGAGCGCGGAGAGCATCAGCGCTCTCCTGACCACAGGAAGGCCGCGCCGGAAAGCGGCGCGCAGCTCGGGGTTGTCCGGGCCCACCGCGGAGCTGACCACGACCACGTCGGGCGAACCTACGGCGGAAGCGGAGTGCCCCTCGTGTATGCGGGCGCCCTCGCGGGCGAGCGCGCGGGTTATCTCGGAGGCTTTCGAGTCGGACCCGGTCACATTGTAGCCAAGTCCCAGCATCAGCCTGGCTATGCCGCTCATGCCTATCCCGCCGATGCCGATGAAATGCGCGCTCCTGACGGACCGCAGGTCCAGGTCTTCGGTGTAGTTCATTCGTCGTTCCTCATCATGCATGCCTTGGCGTCGAGCCAGGCCTCGGAATCCCTTACCGCCTCGGCCCAGCCCTCTTCGGAGAGTTCCACGCTGAGAGAGCCCTCCATCTTCCGGAAGGCCTCCTCGAAGACGGCGGCGCCGCGCCTGAAGAAGACCAGGCAGGGCGCGCCGGAGAAGAGCAACTCCACGCAGCGGGCGCTGAATCGCTCCGACTTCATCGCCATAGGGCCCAGTTCGTCGAAATAGAGTATCTTGCCTGCGGCGGCCGCCGCTTCCAGGGCAGGCAGCGCGGTGCGCTCCAGCGCGCCGAGGTCCAGCGCGTACTTGTTGAATGAGACGGGCGAGACCAGCTCCCTGGAGGCGAAGAGGGCTTTTTCCCCGCCCAGCGCCTCCACCTCGAAGCCGCCCCTCTTGCCGGCGGACCTGAGCTCCAGCGTGCGGAAGCCTCCAAGCCAGCGGCCGTAGGCGGAGCAGAGGCGCGAGGAGAGGCGCTCCTTGAGAACGCAGTCGTTGAAGGCGATGAACAGGCGCCCGGCCGCAGCCGGCATCATTTGCCCCCCAGCCAGGCCTTGTTGGCCAGCGCGGTCTTGTTGTTGGGGTCTATGCGCAGCGCCTCCAGGCATTCGGAAAGGGCCTTGGCCGGGTCGCCGGCCTCCACCCACGCGGCGGAGCGGCCGAGCGCGGCCCGGGACCCGCCGCCGGAGAACTGCTCCAGCGCCTGCGAAGGCTCGCCGAGCAGAAGATATCCCACGCCCTGGATAAGCCGCGGCCCCTGTCCTTTCTCTCCCGAAGCCTCTATCTCGTCCACGGCCTCCGCGGCGTTGTCCAGCCAGTTGTCGCCCATCACCCAGAGCCCCATGTCGTTGCCCACGTCGCGGGGCCTGTACAGCGCCTTGGCCTCGGGCTTCTTCTCCTGTACCGGAGGGGCCGAGGTGTCGATATTGAAATTGAGCCTGGTGTCCCCGCTCTTCGCGGAGTCCTTGAACAGGGAATCGGTTTCCGCGGCTATCTCCGCCACCCTCTTTTCCCGCTCCTCAGCGGATGCCGCGGGCAGGAAGTACTCGCGCTTGGTATAGTTGACTTTCGGCATCCGGAACGCGGACTTGAGCCGCCCGGACAGTTTCTCCCCCTCGGCGGCGGGCTGCAGGGAGGCTTTCGGGGTCTGCAGAAGCTCCACCACGGCCCTCGCCTCCTGGTTGGGCGGTATGCGCGAGAGGGCCGAGGCCAGCGGACTCTGCGGCTCCTTCTTCCCGGCGGAAGCCGGCGGCCTGCCGGAATACGCCATCGTCATGGAGATCCCGCCCTTCTCGTTGGCCGGCGCCAGCAGGAAGGCCTCCTCTATGCCCTGCAGCGCCTCCTCGCGCCTGCCGGACTTGTAAAGGGCCCAGGCCAGCCTGAACCTGGCCACGGAGTCGCGCGGCTTGACCTTCAGCGCCCGCTTGTACAGCCTGACCGCCTCAGGGTTGCGCCCTTCGCGCTCGCGGAGCACCGCGAGCTCGAGAAGCGCGTCCTCGTAGCCCGGGAAAAGGGAGACGGCCTTATCCAACTGCTCGGCGGCCTCTCTGTTGCGGCCGGAGCGGGAGTAGAAGAGACCGAGCTGGTAGCGGTAGAGCGGGTTGTCCGGATCGGCGGAGACGGCCGCGCGGAAATAATCCAGCGCCTTGTCGTGCCGTCCCAGCGCCTGGTAGACGGAGCCGGCGTTCATCTTGACGTCGGGCCTCTCCGGGGAGAGCTTTTCCGCGGCCAGGAAATCCGAAAGAGCCTGCTCGTACTGGCCGGAGCGGGCGCGCACTATCCCCCGCAGCTGCAGGGCCATGGAGTTCTTCGGGTCCAGCTTCAGCGCCGCCTCGAACTCGTCCAGGGCCTTGTCCGGCTCGCCCAACCAGTAAAGGGCCGAGCCGTACAGCAGCCTGGGCCAGGGGCTGGAAGGGTCCTTCTGCGCGGCCTTGAAGAACTCGTCGGCGGCGGCGCCGTAGTCCTGATCCCCCATCATCGCGTAGCCCCGGCGCAGGTTTATCGCGCTCTGGTCCTGCATGATGCGGTCCCAGACGGTGGGATAGCCGGCCGGGGCGGTATCCGCCCGCGCGCAGGACGGTAAGAGAGAAAGGACCCCCGCCAGCAGGAGGGACAGCGGTTTGGCGCGCCGGGTGGTCATGCGTGGCAGGGGCTACCTTGACCCGCCGACCTTTATCGGCCGCGGCGTGCTGAACTTTCCCTCGAAGCCGAGCAGGTCTATCAGCGCCACGCGCATGAAATAGTCGCCGGGAGGCAGCTTGGAGTTCAGGTCTATCTCGTCGAAGGCGTCGTAGGACCTGTCCAGCGCGAGGGAGGTGAACTCCCTGTTCTTCGAGACCTGCAGATGATAGCTCTGCACCGCGTTGCCGACCGAGATCATCTTGACTATCTCTCCGGCGTCTATCGCCTTGTCGTTGGCGTCGGGGACGGCCGGGCCCTTGCCCAGGTCCTTGGGGACCTCGGCGGTCACCTGTGCGGTCTTGACCGGCTTGCCCATGTTCAGCGAGACCACGCCCCCGGAAGCGGTAAGGCGCGTGCGGCTCTTGCCGGAGAAGCCGGCGGTAGCGGTTCCGTCGAGCTCCGGCAGCGGCGGCAGCTTCACCGGCTGCGAAGGAGGCATGTCCATCTTGACCTCGGAGGCGAAGCCCTCGGACACCTCCACCGTCTTGCCGTGGGCCTCGACGTTGGCCTTTCCCTTGTAGACCTGCACCACGGTGGTGAGGTCGTCGTTGATCTTGGCGCCGAACTCGGTGTCCTTGGTCTTCGGCGTGATCCTGGCGGAGGCGGTGACCACGCGCGAGCGCAGGCCGCGCATCGAGCCGGCCATCAGGCGGACGTCGATGTCCTTGTCTCCGGGCGGGCGCAGCACGGCTATCGAGTTGGGATAGAGGTTCAGGATCTCTCCCGTGTAGAACTTCACGTCCGCGCGGGCGTCGACGCGCGTGCGTACCGTGTCGTTCTTGTAGAGGTCCATATCGGACGCGACGCTTTTCCAGTCAGAGAGTCCGCTGCGCCTGAAAAGGACCTCGTTGAGCACGTAGACGACCTTCGCCGCGCGGTACTCCTCCTTCAGCAGGTTCACCGGCACCTTCAGCGGCATGCCTGGCAGGGCTATGGACGGATCGGCCGCGGGGAGGCGGTTATACTTAAGCAGCTCGTTCCATCTCTTGGGGTCCTTGAGATAGGTGTTGGAGATGCTCCAGAGCGTGTCGCCAGGCTTGACGACGATGGTCTGCAGCTCCTCCGCGGCGGCTGCCGGCAAAGCGGGCCCCGTCAGCAGCAGCAGGCCCAGCAGGAACTTCCTCATTAACCCCCCTTTACGACTACCTTCCCGTTCTCGTCCTTGGCCAGGTTCTTCGGGATGGAGAAGATGAACTTCGCGCCCTGCCCCGGGGGCGACTCCACCCAGACCCGCCCGAGGTGGGCGGAGGCCACGTACTTGCAGATCGTGAGGCCCAGGCCGGTGCCGCCGGCCTTCTGCCCCTTGACCTGCTCGAACTTCTCGAAAACCTTGTCCAGGTATTCAGACGGGATGCCGTCCCCGGTATCGCGTACCCAGGCGGTTATATGGTCCCCGTCGTCCGAGAGGCCGGTGGTTATGGTCCCGTCCTCCGGGGTGAACTTGATGGCGTTACCTATCAGATTGGTGAACATGCGCTCAATAAGGCCGGAGTCTCCGTTTATGACCAGGTTCTCCGCTCCCTCGAGCTCGAACTTTATGTTCTTACGCTGCCCCAGCGACTCCAGCAGGGAATTCACGCGCGCCGCGACGTCGCGCAGGTTCACGGGCGCCAGCGAGATCTCCATCTTGCCGGCCTCCATCTTGGCGGAATCCAGGATATTGTTGATCATGCCGAGCAGCCGGAAGGCCGCGCGGTCGATAGAGACGAGCATCTTCCGTTGCCCGTCGTTGATGGGACCCGGGATCTCCTTCAGCATGAACTCCACGAAGCCCTTGATGGCGCCCATCGGGTTGCGCAGGTCGTGCGTTATGGAGTGAAGGAACTCGTCCTTCATCTTGGCCAGCTGCTTGTCGAGCGTGATGTCGTAGAAAGCTATCAGGCGCCCTATGGGCCTGTCATGACCGGGGGCGACTATCGGGGTAGCGAAGCATTTGAAGAAGCGCTCCGAGGTCTCCTGCACCAGCTGCAGTTCCCGCGAGTAGTTTTCCTTCTCGCTCTTGAAGACGTCTATGACCGGCTCCAGCACCGCCTCTGAGGTGATCAGCTGCTCGAGGAACTTCCCCTCCACCTGCGCGTCCTGCGCTATGCCCAGGACCGAGCGGGCCTTGCGGTTGGCGACCTGCGCCTTCCCGTAGACGTCGGCCATCAGGATGCCGTCCTCGGTGGAGAACAATATCGCCTCGGTGTTCTTCTGTTCGCGTATGATGCGGTCCACCTGCATGTCGGAGTAGGTCTTGAGCTGCGTGACCATCTTGTTGAAAGTGTCGGCCAGGTCCCGCAGCTCGTCCGAGGTGTTCACCTCGGCCTTGCGGGTGAAGTCCCCTCCGGCCACGAACTCGGCCGCGCGCGTAAGCGCCGTTATCGGCTTGGTGAGGCTGCGGCTCATGAACCAGCCGGCGGCGGAGGCCAGGACCAGGAAGAGCAGCATCACGTAGACGGCCTGCGACCGCATGAACATCGCGTACTTGTAGGCCCCCTCCTGCGGCTGCACGACCAGCACGGCGCCTCCCAGCTCCGGGATGGGAGAGAAGGCGCCCAGCATCGCGCGGCCGTCGGCCCCCGTGAACTCTGCCGAAGCCGAGGCCACCGCCTTGGCGGCGTTGGAGGAGATCTCCAGCCCGGCGAAGGCATGAGCGGCGGCCGACGAAATGTCGGCCGGCCAGGCCAGCGGCCTGCCGGAGGAATCCAGGATAAGCGGAAAGCCCTCCGCCCCCACTCGCTTAAGGTCCAGGGTGTTGATAAAAGCCGGCAGGTCGAGCTCGGCGCGCAGAGCCATGTCCTTGCCGAACGGATAGTAAAGCACGGCCGCGCCGGTCTTCTGGTCCACGGAAAGGTGGCGGGAACCGCCGCGGGCCGCCTTGAACCCGGCTGAAGCCGGGTAGCGCTTGAGCTCCGGGTCGCCGCCGCCGAAAGGCGAGAGCACCTTTATGACCTCTGAGCCGTCCCTGGAGAGCACGGAAAGCTGCTTTATCTCCGGCCGCGTTTCCAGCAGGGAGGTAAGCAGCGTCTGCTTGTTCTCCCAGTCCATCTTGGTCATCGCGTTCATGACCGTCCGGAGCGCGGCGTCGGCGCTCCGGATATAGGACTTGAAGTCGGAGGAGATCTTGTCGGCCGTGGCCAGGTTGAGCTCCATGATGGCGGTGCGCACGCCGAGCTGTCCAAGGCCTATAAGCCTGATGCCCAGCAGCGCGATCGGCAGCACGGAGACCAGGGCCATCACGGCCACGAATTTATGGAGCAATCTGAATCGCATAAGGCCTTACATTAAGGATTATAGCAGATGACGCGCAGGCGGCGTCAGGGGAGGCCGGCCGGGAAGCGCTTCAGCAGCTCCGGCAGGATGTTCCTGAGCGCGGCCGCCCGGTGGCTTACGGCGTTCTTCTCCTCCTCGCGGAGCTCCGCCAGGGTCCTCGAACCCCCGGCGGGCTCGAAAAGCGGGTCGTAGCCGAAGCCGTTCGCGCCGCGGGGCAAGCCGGTTATCCGCCCCTCCAGCGTCCCCCTGGCTGTCACGACCTCTCCGGAGGGAGAGGCCAGGGCGACCACGCAGGCGAAACGCGCGGTCCGCCGCTCCGGCGGCAGGCCGGCCAGCTCCGTAAGCAGTCTGGCGCTGTTGCGGGCGGGATCGGCCTCCTCGCCGGCGTAGCGCGCTGAACGGACTCCGGGAGCGCCGTTGAGCGCGTCCACCTCCAGACCGGTGTCGTCGGCCAGCGCCCACGACCCGGTGAACCTGGCCGCGGCGAAAGCCTTCTTCACGGCGTTATCCAGCAGGGTGGCGCCGTCCTCCTCGGCAGGCGCGGCGCCAGGGAAATCGGACAGAGCTTTAAGCTCGGCCGGAAGCCCCGGCAGTATCGCGCGTATCTCGCGCAGTTTATGAGAGTTGAAGGTCGCTATTACCAGGGTCCTGTCCATAAGCGGGGCGCGGTCAAAACCGGGGGCAAATATATTAGAATATAATCGTGGCGGACAACTCGAATCTTAACATTTTTGAAGGCGCGGCGGGACGCTTCCAGGAAGCCCTCCCGCTCTTCTCCGGCATACAGTCCATGGCCCTGCCGGTCCGCGCCGAATCCGACGGGACCACGGGCTTCTTCACGCTAGCGGAAACGAACTCGGACGGCAGACCCGCCCTGGCGGCCTTCACCAGCGAAGCGCTTCTCCATCCGCCTTTCATCAGGCAGGATTCCTCCGAGACCGCGCTGCTGTTCTTCCACGCCCCGCACCACGACCTGTTCATCTTCAATCCCGATCACCCGCAGGTCCGCTCCGGACGGCTTTCCCCGCTGAGTTGTTCCCGGAAGGAGATCTCGCTGCTGGCCGGATTCATCAGGTCGTCGGCCGCCGCCGCCGGAGATCCCGCCGGGTCCGGCGACGCGGAATTCTCTGCGGGGAACCTGCACTCGGCCCATTACCTTTACGCGGCCTCGCTTCAGCGCAACCCGGTCTCCAGGTCCAAGTACCGCCTGTGCGCGACCCTCGTGGAGCTGGGACTGCTGCAGGAAGCCTACGACCTGCTGAGCGGCGACGCCGACCCGGAAGCCAGACTGTGGCTTGCGGTAGTGTATCGCAGGACCGGGGATACGGCGCAGGCCCGTGCCCTCCTCTCCGACCCGGCGATCTCGACCAATTTCGCGGAGCGCCTGCAGATCGAGACGGCCTGGCTGGACATCGAGGAGGGGCGAGAGGAGAACGCGAGAAAGACCTTCGCCAGGCTCTCTTCCTCCGCTTTCGACAAGGCCGAGCCGCTTTCCGGCCTGGCGGCAGCCACCGCCAAGGCGGCCTTCAAGACCAAGGACAGAGGGCTGCTGTCTTTCGCGGTATCAACCCTGAAGTCCGCGCTGGTCTCCCCTTCCCACGCTTCGGCAAGGATCTTCTCACAACTGGGAGCCCTGTATTTCCGCACCGGGGACATACCGCAGGCGGAGAACAGCTATCGCCGCGCCGCCGCCCTTGCCCCGTCCATAGAATCGCTGGCGAACCTGGCGATGACCCTCGTGAAAGCGGGCAAGTTCGCCGAAGCCGCGGCGGTGACGTCCCGGGTAGCCCTGACCGACACGGCCACCGCCAGGCGTCTGGCCGCAGGCTTCCCGAAAGAGAAAGGAGAGGAGCTTTTCAAACTACAGCAGGCCCAGGCGCCGGCACAGCAGCAAGCCGCGCCGACCCCGGAGCCGGCGCCATCAGCGCCCACCGCCCCTACTAAACCCCAGGCGGCGACCACTCCAGGGGAACAGAACATCCCGCCGGCCTTCCGCAAGCCGGCCCAGGCCTCCGCAACGGCCGCGGACCAGAACGTGCCGCCGGCCTTCCGCAAGCCAGCCCAGGCCTCTTCCGGAGCTCCCGAACAGAACGTCCCGCCGGCTTTCCGTCGGGACCAGCAGGTGCCGCCGGGCATAGCCGCGGCCGCGGAAAGCTTCCAGTCCACGAAAAAGAGCGGGGAAACTGACGATCAGGCGTCGCTGGCTCCTGCGCAACCACGCGACGCCTCCGTCTCAGGCAGGTCCAAGCAGACGCCGCCGTCCACAACGCCGCCGTCCCAGGCCCCGGCCCCCGCGCCGGCCAGGAAGGAGCCGCCTGGAATAAAGATCGAGACCTTCCGGGACGTGATGGCAGGCAATGCCGTGATGACCGAGGCAGAGAGCAGGCAGGACGAGTTCATCTCCAGGGCCTTTCGCCTTGCCTCGGACCTGGAGGACGAGCTGGGCCGCAAGGTCTACTTCAACCTGGACGGCCTGACAGAGGTGGAACGCCGGCTCAGGCTGCAGTTCCTGAAGGGCAAGGCCGACCCGCAGCGCAACATAGAGACCGTGAAGGACTGCGCGGCCTTCCTGTGCTATTTCCTGCAGGAACGGCATAAGGGCCGGCTGCTCAAGCTTACGGATTTCGACCCGTGGGGCTGGCCCATGATATTCGAACTTCCTTCGCGCAAGTTCACCACCTATCCTATACAGAGGACCTGGCGCCTGCTCTGGGAAGAGACCGTGCCGGAGCCTGGCTGGGTCCCTAAGTACGCCTCCTGGGTAGCGGACAAGATAAAGGAGACGACGACGCCCGCCAGCGGGGCGGCGGCGGCCAGAGCAAAGGTGATGAGCAATCCCGAGAGACTGGCGGACACGCAGGCCGAGCACCGGCGGATGCTGATCCTTGCCTCCTCCCTGGGCGAGGCTTCCGGCATCGAGATCTCCCGCTCCGGGATACGCAAGCTTGAAGCCGCCATCAAGACAAATTTCAAGCCAAACGTCCCGCCCACTTCCGACGGCTGGAAGCTGCTGCGCTGCTACGGGCATATCCTGGCCGCCATACTGATCAAGGAGTTCAAGGCCCACTGGTACAACACCGACGGCGAGGACGGCGGCTGGTCCATACGCCTGCCGTGGAACACCTGCGTCTTCCCGCTGGGCAAGGTATACAAGACCGCCTCGCTGAGGGACGACCTTACCGTTTTCCTGGAGACGCTGGAGGCGGAAAAGCTCAGGATGCACGGACCCACACCTCAATAGGACCTTTGCCCTTGATTGGGGTGCAAGTTTTCGGCATAATTAATTAAACATCTCGAAGTTCCGCAACGGAGAATCGATGCTATTACAGTTTCTCTCGCACCTGTTGATAACCGCCGCCGTCGCGTCGCCCGCGCTGGATTCCCTCCCTCAGGCCGCGCAGCCGCCGGCCGTCCAGGCGCCCGCCCCGCAGGCCGCGCCCTCCAGGGAATGGACCGTGATGGTCTACATGAACGGCAAGAGCAACATAGAGCCTTTCGCGCTTACGGACCTTAACCGCTTCGAGACCGTCGGGTCCGCCGATAAGGTGGCCATAGTGGCGGAGATAGGCCGTTCAAAAGGGCTCGACAACGACACCACGGCCGACGGCGACTGGGCCGGAGTGCGACGCTATTACGTGACGAAGGACGCCGACCCGGACCATATCGCCTCGCCGATGCTGGCCGATTTGGGCAGCCCCGACATGGGAGACTGGAAAGAGGCCGCCGCTTTCGTGAAATGGGCCAAAGCGGCCTACCCGGCAAAGAAGTACCTGTTCATAATCTGGGACCACGGCTGGGGCTGGCTCGACCCGGTGCGGCCGGGCCAGAACCACGTAGAGGACGGCGACAAGTCCATCTCGCACGATTTCGTGACCGGCAACTACATAGGCACCCGCCAGATGGGCCGCATCTTCCGCGAGGCCGGCAAGGTGGACATGTACGTCTCTATGGCCTGCTTCATGCAGATGGCCGAGGTGGCCTACGAGATCAAGGACGGCGCGGACGTCATCGTGGGCGCGGAGGAGGTCATACAGCTGCCAAGCCTCAACTGGGAGGGCTTCCTGGCCCTGCTGGACGCCAACCCTTCCGCCGGGCCGGAGACGGCCGGCGCCTACATGGTGGACGCTTTCCGCGAGATGTACTCGCGGCCCGACATGCAGGACCTGCTCGCGCAGGGCGGCTACGGCACGCAGCTTTCGGCCGTGCGCGGTTCCAAAATGCGCGCGCTCGCGAAAAAACTGAAGGACTGGTACACGCTCGAGATGTCCGCCAGTGACAACCAGGCGCTCGCGAAGGCGAAGGCGGACGTGGTGCGCTTCGAGATAGGCGACGCGCAGACGGACCCGGAGAAGCGCATAGCTTTCTACGGAGACCTTCACCACTTCGTGGAGCTGGCGGTGCGCTACGCCGACCCCTCCAGGCCAGGGGCTGCCGGGGCCAAGGCCGCCGGGCAGGAGCTGAACAGATTCATCGATACTGAGCTGGTGATAAAGAACGCGGCGCTGGGTAAGGACCGCACCGGCAAGGATTTCTCCTCGGTCAGGGGGATCTCGATAGACATCCCCGGCAAGCCGGGCTCGCTGATAGAGTATTACCCCACCTACTCCCGCCTGCTCTTCGCGAAGGACAGCGGGTGGGAGGATTTCATGAAATACCTCGACGGCATAGCCGACGCCAGGTAACCGGAGGGAAGCTTGGCGCAAACGGGCGGCTGCAACCATGAAGCGGGCTCTTCGTTCAGGCCCGCTTTCTTCTTCCTCGACGGGGAGCAGCGCCGCGCCCTCTCGGCGTACTACGGTTTCGCGCGGGCCGCGGACGACATAGCCGACGATCCCGCCTCCCCCGCCGGGGAGAAACGCGCGCGCCTGGCCGCGTGGCGCGCCGGCATCGAAGGCCTTTTTTCCGGCAACCCGCCGGACACCCCGCTTGCCCGCGACCTCGCCGGCGCGATAGCCGCCTTCCCGCTGAAGAAGGAGCATTTCCTGCTGGTGCTGGAGGGAGTGGAGTCGGACATCTCCCCCTCCCAGCCCCGGACGCTGGCCGAGCTGCAGCATTACATGTACCGGGTCGCCTCCGCCGTAGGGCTGGCCTGCCTGGCGGTGTTCCGCTACGAGGACGAGAAGGCGCCGCAGCTGGCCGAACAGCTCGGCTACGCCGTGCAGCTGACGAACATACTGCGCGACGCGGCCGAGGATTACGCCGTCGGGCGGGTCTACCTCCCCGCCGAGGACCTGGCCCGGTTCGGCTGCCGGCCGGAAGACCTCGGCGGTTCCAATTACGTGGCCAATTTTATAGAATTGATGAAATTCGAGGCCGCCCGGGCAAGGGACTTCTACGCCGGGGCGCTCGCCCTGGCCGCGCCGGGGCACAAGAGAAGGCTGCTGCCGGCGCTGGTGATGGGCGCGCTCTACCGCGAGCTCCTGGAGAAGCTGGAGCGGGGCGGCTTCCGGATCAAGGCAGGGCGGGTCCGGCTCACCCGCGCGCAGAAGGCGAAGGCGCTGCTCAGGGCTGCGCTGGACTATTGGAGAATCTGACATGCTTAAACCCGATTCCTGGATACGTGAGATGTGCCGCAGGAGGAGGATGATCTCCCCCTACGTCGAGGGGCTGGTCGCGAAGGGCAGGGTCTCCTACGGCCTGTCCTCCTACGGTTACGACATCCGCGTCTCCGACGAGTACAAGGTCTTCACCGACGTGCACAACTGCGTCGTGGACCCGAAGGCCTTCAACGACAAGTCCTTCGTGGACATCGAGGCGCCGTACTGCATAGTCCCCGCCCATTCCTTCGCGCTGGCCCGCTCGGTCGAATACTTCCGCATCCCGCGGGGCGTCATAGGCCTCTGCATCGGCAAGAGCACTTACGCGCGCTGCGGCATCGTCGTGAATATCACGCCGCTCGAACCGGAGTGGGAAGGCCACCTGACGCTCGAGATATCCAACACCACGCCGCTGCCGGCCAAGATCTACTCCAACGAGGGCATAGCCCAGCTGGTCTTCCTGGGTGCCGAGGACGAGTGCGAGATCTCCTACAAGGACCGCAAGGGCAAATACCAGGCGCAGCGCGGCGTCACGCTGCCGCGAATACTCAATCCGGCGGGACGGTCGCGAAGATAATGCGCATCTCAGGGGGGACGTTACTGCTTGCGGCGACCATCGCGGCCACCGCCTCGGCTCCCGTCCGTGCCGCCTCCGAGGCGACGCAGGAGAAGGCGTTCGACGCGGCTATGCTCGGGCTTAAGGAGAAGCCGTCGGACAGGGGCCGGCTGCTGCTGGCCGTGGAGGACCTGCCGGAGAACTCCGCCCCCCGGGCCAGGCTGCTGGCCGCCGCGGCCGCCGGATTCATAGAAAAGAACATTACAGATTACGCCGGCTACCTGGGAGCCTGCAAGTCCCTCCGCGTCCTCTCCAAGCACGCGGAAGCCCTGTCCAACTGCAGGAAGGCCCTAGAGCTAGATCCCATGGCCTACCCGGCCTACCGCGAGCTGGGCCTGACCTATTCCGCCTCCGGCAGCCCCCGCAAGGCGGCCGAGACCCTCTCGCAGGGAATAGAGATATCGTCCTCGTCCTGCCAGGCCTACTATTATCTGGCGCGCGTCCTCGAGAAGCGAGGGGACTACGCCCGCGCAGCCTCGTATTACCGCAAAGGTTTTTCCTTCCCCGGAGCGGCCGCCGCTCCGGACTACGCGCGCTATTCGCCGCTGCTCAGGGCGGGCCTCAAGCGCACGACCGGCGCCAGGCCGGCCGCCAGGACGAAGCCGGCCTCCCGCCAACAGCCGGCCATGTCGGCGGCCGAGTGCCGCGAGAAGCTCCGGGCCGAGTTCCTGCGGGACAGCCTCGGCACCGCGCTGACGCAGAGCGAAGAGTGCATGAAGCTTTCGCCCGCGGACCCGGACCTGGCCGCGGAAAGGGCCCCACTGCTGGTACGCCTCGGCAAATATGAGGAAGGAGTAAAGGAATACGAGCGAGCTGCCGCCCTTTACAAGGAGAACAAACCTTCCGCGGCGCTCTGCCGCATAAAGGCCGCGCAGACCTGGCTGAAGCTCGGGGACAGGGCGAAGGCCGCCGCGCAGTACAAGCTCGCCCTCCAGTCCAACCCGGAGGACATGAACGCCCTGGAAGGCCTGGCAGCGGCGCAGGAGGCGCTCTCGGACTCCGCCGGAGCGGAGGAGACCTATTCCCGCATCCTCAAGCTCGAGCCGGGCAACAAGAAGGCCAAGACGCGCCTTGAGGAGCTGAAAGCCGCCTCGCTGACGGACGCGCAGATACTGGACGAGCTCAAGCTGCGCGGCGCCGCCGGCAAGGACAAGAAGACGGTGGACCAGAACGACGTCAAGCTCTTCAAGGCGATGAAGGCCGCCGAGCTGGGAGGGGCCGTCGATCTCCTGAAAGAAAAGGCCGCCCCCGGGCGCGGCCTGAGCGTCAGGCACAAGACCCCCGACGGCACCAGGGTTCTGCTCACGGCCGTAGGCTACAAGACCTACATCTCGCTGGCGACCAGGGAGGCGGTAAAGTTCTTCGAGTCGGAGAAGGTCGGCCTCAGGGAGATATTCAAGCTGCGCTCCAAGACCGGCGCCCCGCTTTTCAGCTCGGCCGGCATGCTGACCCCGGAGGGAGAGACGGTATGGCGCGCGGCTGTGCCGGGAAAGAAATCCTGGCTCATGCCCTACGAAGCCGTGCCGGCCAGCCCCCAGGCCAAGGCGTCCAGGGAAGCGGAGGAGCGGATAGCCTCCCTGCAGAAGGAAGGCTACCAGGAGATCTCCGAGCCGGAATATCTGTGGCTCCTGAAGGCCACTCACTGCCCGGCGTTCACGCTCAAGAGCTCCCCGGTCAACGCCGTAAAAGAGCTCAATGACGGGGTCAGACCGCGCTATCTGCTGTGCACCGACGGCACCAAGACCTGCATGAACCAGTGCAACAGCCGCCTGCCCGAGTACATCGGGGCCTACCGCGGCGGCAACGCCGAACAGATGGAGGGACAGGCCTACGGCGGGTTCTTCGGCAGCGGGGCCAAGAAGAGATATTTCTGCGAGAACGGCGAGGTCTGGATGGGAGAAATAGCCCAGGAAACCAGTCCCTGCAGCACTGCCGGCGCCAAGCGCTGACACCCTCCTTTGCACAACGGGCGGAAATTTTGTATCATAATACGACTATGATACAGAAAACCACTTTGCCCAAAGCCGACACGGCCGAAAAAACCAGGAAATGGCATTTCCTAGACGCTTCCGACCAGGTCCTG
>JAKAMO010000246.1 GCA_021812825.1 bacterium
GGGCAGCCTGGGCATGGAGGTCACCACCTCCCGCATCAAGCTCACCTTCGCCTCACCGGTACTCTTCGATTCCGGCTCGGCCGTTCTCAAGCCGTCGGCGGTGGATATCCTGGCCCCGGTCGCGGACAGCGTCCTCAGGATGGACAACCAGGTCATCGTCGAAGGCCACACCGACGCCGCCAGGATGCTAGGCAGGAAATATTCCTCCAACCGCGAGCTCTCGCTGATGCGCGCGTTCTCGGTGATCGACTACCTGGTCAAGCGGGGCGTCCCCGCCTCCCGGCTGACAGCTTTCGGCTACGGCGAGTTCCGCCCCGTGGCCCCCAACGACACTGAAGAAGGCCGACTGAAGAACCGCAGGATAGAGATGATAATCATGAGGCAGGAGCGGCCCGAGGATGGTGAAAAATGAGGATCTCAGCACTGCTGGCTCTCATGCTGCTGGCGGGCCCGGCCCGGGCCGAGGACCAGGCTCAGCCCGCCGGGAGCGTGGAGGTGAAGGAATACTACGACAAGGCCTTCACGTACTACGTGGACGGCGATTACCCCAAGGCCATCGAGTACTGGAACATGGTGCTCCGCGCCGATCCCAAGCAGACCACGGCGAAGAACATGATCGAGGAGGCCCGCGGGAAGATGGCCGGCTCGGCGGCCGAGATCAAGGGCTCGTTCATGCGCCTGGTCAACCGGGGGCAGTATTCCGACGCGCTGATAAAGCTGGAGGAACTGCTCGCCACCGACCCGACCAACCCGTACTACACGCGCACGCAGGCGAGGCTGCGGGCCGTCTCGGCCGCTGCCCCGGCCCGCCGCGCCTCGGCGGCCTGGAACGCCGCGGCGGAGGGCATCAGCGCCTGGCTCGGTGAGGAGGAGGACCTTCCCTTCGCCTACGACGCGCTGCGCTACGCCTCCGAGCTGGCCCCGGCCGACAAGGCCTTCCCCCGCCTGGTGGCGGAGCTGGAGAAGGAGTCCCCGCAGCTCAGGCTCAACGACACCAAGCCCGCCAATATACCGATACTGGAGCACAAGAAGGAGCTGGCGCTGCACCAGATCTACGATTCCAAGTTCTACCTCGCCGTAAAGGAACTGGAGGAGGTGCTGCGCCTGGAGCCGGACGATATAACCTCCCTGAAACGCATTGGTTCGGCCTACCTGCAGCTCAAGGACTACCGCCGGGCGAGGGCCGCCTGGCAGAAGGCCCTGAAGCTCTCTCCGGACGACGAGCAGCTGCCGGAATACCTGAAGGCGCTAGACTCGATGCGTGAGGAGAAGGAGACGAAGGGCCAGCCCAAGCGCTAGCATACGGCGCGGGGCGGGGAAGGACCGGGCGCGGCCCGGTCCTTTTTTTTGCCGTCAGAAGGAGTAGTTGTAGCGGGTGAGGACGGTGCTCTCCGAAGCGCCGTTGGCCTTGTTCAGCTTGTCCGTCCTGGAGATGCTGCCGACCCCGAACGTGAAGCGCGAGCTCTGGTTCTTCACCCAGACCGTTTCGACGTTCAGCGAGAGGGAGCCGTTGTCCGCCGGGGTCAGCGGGGAGTCGTTCTTGTAGGAGGTCATCGTGGCCCAGCACTGCACGGCCATCGAGCGCCTCGGGATGGCATAGGAGACGTTGCCGGTCACGCTGGTATTGGTGCCGGTGGTGGAGTCGGCCTTGTCCTTGGTGGAGGAGTTCACCATCCCCGCGGAAAGCGACAGTCGCCTGGTCAGCTTGAAGGCGCCGTTCAGGGAGAGCAGCGAGGTGGAAAGGTCGTGGGAGAGGCCGGTCTTGTCCTTGAATCCGCTCTGCTGCACGGCGGCGCTCAGCGTGTGAAGGCCCAAGGGCTGCGTGACCGAGACGTTGGTGGTGGTGGTCTGGCTGTCCTGCACCCCGGCGGGCTTCCCCTTGGTGGTGTTGGTGGTCAGCGAGGTGTTGACCACGGTCTTGCCGAAGAGGCGCAGCATGTTGCCGAAAGTGGTCTGCGCCTGGTCGGTGGTGGTCTTGGCCGGGTCGGAATCCAGGTTGTCCGAATAGCCGTTGTAGGCCAGCGAGAAACTGGTCCAGTCCGCCGGGAAGACGCCCAGCTCCCCTTCCACGGTCTGCCGGTCGGATATCACCGACGGGCTGGCGAAGGAATAGAACCGGGGGTCCACGCGCGAAAGCGCGGCGCGGGCCGTCAGGAGGTCGGCTTTGTACTTCAGTTCCTGCTTCCAGGCCGCGCCGCCCACTCCGGGCTCGGAAGTCTGCAGGTCCGCCCGGTACGAGCTCAGCTGGTAGTCGCTGTTGAAGGAGAAGCCGGGCAGGAAGGCCCAGTCGGCGTTCAGGCCGTAGACTATCGACTGCTGCGGCTTTATCGTCAGCGAGGCGGTGGTGATATTGATGGAATGCAGGTCGTCGCGGCTCAGCACCGCGTCGGCGGCCACCTTCAGGTTGGGCCTGAACTGCCAGCCGAACTTGAAGCCGCCGGTATACCGGGCGTAGCGGCCGCCGCTGTTAGGCCCCGGCTCCAGCGGCGCCACTATCCGGCCTATCAGCGCGGTAAGGGAATACTTGCCGCGTGCCCTGTCGAAGGAGACCCCGCGCATGCCCTGCCCGTCGAGCGAAAGCGGCGTCAGCGTGGGAGAGATATCGCCTATCGCCAGGTTCCCCCACGGCGCGTAGTAATTCAGCAGCACTATCGACGGGGTTATCGGCCGGTGGTAGGTATGCACTATGTAAGTGTTGAAGAGGAAGGAGGACTGCCTGATCCTCCCCACCAGGTTGGCCGCGGTTATCCCCTGGTGGTCGGTCCAGCCGTCCCGGCTCGAGTTCTTGTAGGTGAACGAGACGTCGCCGCCCATCTTGAAGTCCTGGGGTATCACGGGGCGCAGTTCCTTCTCTATCACCTGGAAGCCCCTGTAGTCCGTCTCCAGTATGCGGCGGCCGTCCTTTATCAGGAAGACCCGGTAGAGCAGCCGGCGGCCATGCAGGGTATCCGGCACCACGAACGGCAGCTGCACGCCCTGCGCCGCGCCCGGGGGCACGTCCTCCTCCGGCGACTGGGTCTCGGTCTGCGCCAGGAACTTCTTCTGGTCCCCGTCGAGAACGTAGACCTCCCCCACCCAGTAATAAGTGCCGCGCTTCCAGACGGCGGTACCGGTGTTGACCGCCAGGGTCTGGAGCCGCACTTCCTCGCCGGCCATCACCGGGTCCGGCGCCGCTACGGTGAACTGCAGACTGGCGGCATCCTGCGCCAGGACTTTGGCGGCCGGCAGGGTCAAGAGGAGCAGCAGGAGCAATTTCCGGTTCTTTAGCATGTTGTGGCGAAGACCTATTATATGTTTTTTGAATTTATCTGATTACCGCGAATTTCTTGACCACCTTCGCCGAGGCGCCGCTGG
>JAKAMO010000247.1 GCA_021812825.1 bacterium
AAGGTGTGCACTTTGACCCCGGCGCCCACCGCGCTTTTCAGGTCGCGCACTCCCAGGCCGCGCAGCTGGGAGTCGTCGTCCCAGCCGTAGGCGGAGTCCACGAAGAGCTTGCCGTAGACGCCCTTGAAATAGAAATCCGGGAACATGTACCACATGTAGTAATCCATGTCCCTGACCAGCGGGAAGCGCAGTTCCGCGTTGTCTATCAGGACGCCCGGCTTCTCGTAAAGGTCCGACGACCTGGAAAAGCCGCGCACCCCGCCCAGCCCGCCGAAGTCGAAGACCCGCCTGTCGCGGCCGGTGCTCTGGCCCGCCATCACGCGGTTCACGAAGGCGGAACGCTTCGACAGCGGGAAGTACTTCAGGTACTGCGCCATGTAGGCGTCGTATTTGAGGTTGCCGCCGGCCGTCTCCCTGGCCGTCAGCCAGGTCAGTTCCGTCCTGGAACCGCGCACGGCCGTCAGGTACAGCCCGTCGACGGTATCCCGGACGTAGCCGGCCTGGAGCGCGCGCGTGCGCAGCTTCTCCGTGAGCAGGATGTCCTTGTATTCGTTCTTCTCGTCCTTGAAGATAGCGAAGGCCTCTACGCGGTTGTAGCGGTCGAAGGGCCAGGCCGTGCCGGCCGCGTGGCGGAAATAGCGCTTGTCGTACTCCAGGTTGTCGGCCGTGGTCACGCCGTTGTAGTTGAGCACGCTGGTCTGCAGGTACAGCGGCATGCGCCAGCGGTTGTAAGTATAGCTGGCCTGCAGGCTGAGGAAATCCGCCCCGGAATTATAGCTGAGGTACAGCGCCAGGTTATGGCGGCCGAGCATGTCCGAGGCCTGCCAGTAGTTCATCCAGAAAAGTCCGCCGGGGGAGGAGAACAGGAACGCGGGGAAGAACAGGTCCGTGGAAGCCTTGAACCTGTAGGGCAGGAAGGTCCCGGTGGAGGGCGTCACGGAGAACTCCCCGCCCGCGGGCGCGCCGGGCCCCTGGCGCTCGTAGAGGAAATCCTCCGGGGCGCCGGAGTAGAGGTCCATGCCGCCGCCGCGGAAGGACGAGAAGAAGATCCTGCCGCCGGCCGCGGCCGGGGTGAAGACGCCGCCGAGGCTGCGCGTCATGCGGAAGACGGCGCCGGAGGCGTCGCGCCGGTAAAGCTCGAAATCGTAACCGGCGTCCGAGATGAAGTAGATGGAACCGTCGTCCGAGAAGACCGGGTCGTAGACGCTGCCGCCTTCGAAACGCACCTCCTCGGGCTCCCCCCCCCGGCGCAGCAGGCAGAGGTCCCGCACCGGCCCGGCCGGGCCGTCGGTTTCGCAGGAATAGGCCAATATCGTTCCGTCCGGGGAATAGGCCGGGGAGCTCTCGTCCTGCGGGCCGTCGGTCAGCCTGGCGGCCTTAGCCAGCGGGATCTCCCCGCCGGCGGCCAGCAGGTCCACTGGCAGCTCGTAGAGGTCGTTGAAGCCCCCGCTCATGCCGACGAACGCGACTTTTTTCCCGTCGGGGGAGAAAACCGGCTGGCGCAGCTCGTACAGCCCGTCCACCGTTGAGCGGCGCACTTTACCGGCGCCCGGCTCGTAAAGGTACAGGTACTCGCGGTGGTTCTTCTGCCCGCTGAAGGCCAGGTAGCGGCCGTCCGGGGACCAGGCCAGCGAGCGCAGCGGCTTGGTGAAGCGGCCGTAAGGTATGTTCTCGGCTCCGGCAGAAAGCCCGGTCAGCGCCGTCTCCTTGCCGGAGCGCAGGTCCCTTATCCTCACCTCCGGCGGGTGACCGTGCCTGGTGGAGAGATAGGCGACCCGCCTGCCGTCGGGAGACGGGGCCGGGCTCATGTTGAATTCCGGGATATTGCCGCTGCCGCGGGTCAGGCGCTCGCCGTAACGCCAGGGCTCCTGCAGCTTCTCGTCGCGCGCCTCGGCCAGGTACTTTAACTCCAGGTACTCCTTGAACTTCTTCTCGAAAGCGTCCAGGTCGCAGCCTATAAGCGGGGTCAGCACCGAGCCGGCCTCGTAGCGGCTGCGGAACAGCTCGAGCATCTTGCGCGGCTTGTCCTCGCCGTACTGCTCGGCCAGGAAGCGGATGGCCTGGGCGCCGGTCTTGTAGGCGAGCGTGACCTGGTGCGGCTTAAGGTGGGAGAACTGGTTGAGCCTGGAGAGAGGGATAAGGCCGCCGCTGAGCGCAGCGTCCCTGACGTAGAGCTTCTCGACCGCGTAGTCGCTCATGCCCGTCTCGTATTCGGCCATGCCTTCCATCATCCAGAGCGGGTAGATGTAGGTCTTGAGTATGCGGGCGCTTTTCCAGAAGCCGTCTATCAGGACGCTGAACTCCTCCTCGTGCGCGAACTCGTGCTCGATCACGTCCTTCAGCCAGCCCTTGGAGCCGTCCGACCAGACCATGAAGCGGTCCTTGAAAGGCTCGGTGAGGCCGCCCACGCCGTCGCCGACGTCCGCTATCGTGGACTGCTCCATGTCGTTGATGCTGCCGTAAAGGAAGAACGGGATGCGCTTGGAAAGCGCCGGGTTCAGGTCGGCGGATTCCCGGCGGTAGGCCGCCTCCAGCACGCCGGAAGCGTACGGGACCCAGGGCTCCGAGCCGGAGTAGTAGTGGATGTCGAAATGCTCGGTGGAATAGATCTTCCAGCCGAAATCGCGGACGATCACCTGGTTCTGTTCCAGGGCGGGCAGCGGCGCGGCGCTGGCCGCCAGCAGCAGGGCCGCGGAAACTTTCAGCAGGGTCTGTTTGCTCATCTAGCCACGCCCGCGCGCGGTCAGCGCTTTGCGGAGGTCTTGGCCGCCGCCTTCGCGGCCTTCTCCGCGGCTTTGGCCGCGGCGGCAGCGGCTTTTTCCGCGGCCTTGGCCTCGGCCGCTGCGGCCTTCTCCACTTTGGCCAGCAGCCTCTTGCCTTCCTCGTGGGAAGGGTTCACCTTCAGGAGCTCCCCCAGGTAGCGGGCGGCGGCGCCCAGGTCCTTCACCCGGCTGGCCGCGTCCCCCGCCATCCAGAAAAGGGATTCGCTGTCCGAGAAGGCCCCGGCCGACGGCTCCCCGGCGGCCGCCGAGGCGAGCCGGGGCAGCGCGGCCGCGTAATCCTTCTGCTCGTAACTGATGCGCCCCTCTGCGTAGTCGGCCAGGAAGGAGCCCTGCCCGCCCGCCGCGCGCAGCTCGGCCAGGACGGGTTCGTAGTCGCCGCCGCTCTTCCAGAGCGCCAAAGCCAGGTTCTCGAACAGGACCGGGTCCTTGGAGCCGTCCCGCTTGAGGGCCTCGTACTCCCTGACGGCGCCCGGAAAGTCCCCCGAGGCGAAATAGAGCTTTGCCAGCAGCATCCTGACCTCGTTGTCGCCGGGATAATTGTTCAGGAAACGGCGGTATTCC
>JAKAMO010000068.1 GCA_021812825.1 bacterium
CGGAAATAGAGAGGACCGGGGCCGGAGCGCCCGCGCACCCGGCCGCATATGGATTTCATCAAGGGCCTAAAGGACAGGACCGTCTTCATAGTCGGCTCGAAGAAGAACGCCGGCAAGACCACGTTCCTCAACTACGCGATGAGCCGCCTGAGGGGGACCTCGCCTCTCGGCGCGCTGAGCGTCGGCATCGACGGCGAGTCCGCCGACCTGGTGTTCGGCAATCCGAAACCCCAGCTGAGGGCGGAGAAAGGCGACCTGCTGCTCTGCTCCGAGACGGCGCTGGCCGCGGCAGACCTGCACTGCGAGATCCTCAACGTCTATCCGTTCCGCACGTCGATAGGCCGGCCGGTGCTGGTAAGGGCGCTCCGGCCCGGCAGGGCCGAGATCTCCGGGCCGGAGAACAACGCGCAGCTGGCGGAGGTCCTGGCCGACATGAGGCGCCACGGCGCCGGCACCGTCTTCGTGGACGGGGCGGTGGACCGGATCACCCAGGTGGCGGCCGCCGGCAAGGCCTGCTTCGTCTACGTGGCCAGGATAGAGCCGGAGAACCTGGATTCAGGGGCGGCCGCGCTCAGGCTGATCTGGGACGCGGCCTCCGTCCCGCTGTGCCGGGCGGGCGAGAAGCTACAGGAGCCCGTCATGATAATCGACGGGGCTCTGACGCCGGGCAGGCTGCCCGGCAGGGACGCCAGGAAGGGAACGCTGGTGATAGAGGACTTCACCAAGGTCTTCCTGGGCTGGCAGCAGTGGTCCGAGCTACGCTCCCGCTTCGAGGTGAGGTTCGCCTCGCGCACGGAGCCGGCGGCCTTCGTGGTGAACCTTTTCAACGTGACAAGGGCCGACTTCGAGAAGAAGCTGGCCGCGCCCGCGCTCGCTGCGCGGCTGGTATACAACCCCTATAAGGCGGGGAAATGACGCAGAAATTCAGGACTTTCGCGGAATTCGAGAACTTCTACGGCCTTTACCGGCCGCTTACCCCGTACGGGCGCAGGCTGCGCGAGGAGCGCCGCTTCTTCACCGACGCGGCCGAGCTGAAGCTGGAGTACGACCTCACGGCGGCCATAGGGACGTTCCTGGCTTCCAGCCGCCACAAGGCCGACAAGCTCCGCTTCCACCTGCGCAGCATACCCGCCCTGGAGCTTTCCGCCGAGGCGCTCGCCTCCGCCGCCGGGCTCTTCCTGGCGCGCAAGTTCCTCTACAACGCCGCGGAGATCTTCAGCCTGCTGCCGGCCGCGCTGCGCGCCAGGTTCGGGGCGAGGTGGGACTCGGCCGCGCTGCTGGCTCAGCTGGACAAGGGCGGCGCCGGCGAGGCGTTCCATATAGCCGACGCCTATTCCGCGGAACTGGCGGCGGAGCGCGCGGCCATAGCCGCCTGCGACCGCCAGCTCAGGACCCTGCGCGAGAAGAAGATGAAGGCCCTGCGCGAGCGCCACGGCCTGGACTTCTCGGACCGCGATTTCCTGGTCGTTACCGAGGAGGCTGCCGCCAGGGTGGGCGCCTCGCCCGAGCTCTTCGTCGAGCCTTTCGACGGCTCCCACGTCACCGTGAAGCCCGTGTTCGGCCCGGAGCACATGGAGGCGGCCGCGGAACGGGACCGCCGGCGGGCGCGCGAGCAGGAGCTGGAGGCGGCCGTTGTCAGGGAGCTCGCGGCGGCCGTGGCGGCCGAACAGAAGAACTTCGCCGCCTATATCTCGGCCATCGAGCGCATCGACACCGCCGCGGAAAAGGCCAGGCTCGCCGCCGAGCTGAAGCTGACGCGCCCGGTGATACGGAAATATCCCTCCGCCATAAAGCTGGCAAAAGCGCGCTTCCTCCCGCTGGAGGGCCGCATCGCCGAGGCCGGCCTGAAGTACACGCCGCTGACCGCCTCCTTCACGCGCCGGGTCAACGTGATCCACGGCTCCAACATGGGCGGCAAGACGGTGGTCCTGAAGACGCTTTCCTTCCTGCAGCTGCTGGCGCAGAGCGGCTTCTACGCGCCGGCAGCCTCTTTCGAGACCTGCCTCTTCGACGGCGCGGCCTTCATAGGCGGCGGCGAGATGGAGACGGCGGGAGGCCTGAGCAGCTTCGGCCTTGAGATGAACGATTTCGCCGAGGCCCACGCGGGCCTGAAGTCCGGCAGCAAGCTGCTGCTGCTGGACGAGTTCGCCCGGACCACCAATTCGGAGGAGGCGGCCGCTCTGCTTTCCGCCATCCTTCAGGACCTCGGCGCCAGGCCCGCGGCGTTCACTTTCCTGGCCACCCATTTCTCGGGCCTTGAGACCGGCAAGGGCTCCGCGGCCTTCCGGATGCGCGGCTTCGACACCGCGGCCTTCAACGAGTATTTCTCCGGGAAGCCCGCCTGCGGCCTCTACGAGAAGCTGAAGATGATCAACCGCTTCATGCGCTACGAGCTGCTGGAAGGCGCCGGCGACGAGGCGCGGGACGCTATAAAGATCGCCGACATCCTGGGGGTGGCCAAGGGGATCATCAAGACGGCCCAAAAATTCATGGAGGGCAGGAAATGACCAAGGTAAACAGCAAGCTGGGACTCTCTAAGCCCAAGATAGACAAGGCCAGGAAGCTGGCGGCGGCCGTAACGGCCCCGGTGCAGCGTTTCATCGACGGCCATACCACGGTGACGGTAGAGCGCGCGACTCTGCGCCTGCTGGGAGCCGACGGCGCCAACGCCGACGGCGTTCCGGTGCCGAACCTGATAGCCGCGCAGTGCGGGGCCAGGCTCGCGGGCGGAGCGGCCCGCTACTACCTGAACGCGCTGGCCAGGCTCGACAAGACCCAGGCGGAGCTCAACGCCGAGATAGCCAAGGGCCTCGACATCGCCGGGCTGGAGCTCACCGACATGAAGCGCGTCCAGGACAAGGCGGCCGAGCTGATAAAGGGCCTCGACGCCCGCATAGCCGCGAACGTCTCCCACCGCGACGAGAAGCTCGCACTCTACAAGGACAAGGCCCGCTCGCCGCTCATCTACGTCATCGTGGCGACCGGGAACATCTACGAGGACGTGAAGCAGGCCCAGGCCGCGGCGCTGCAGGGCGCGGACATCATCGCGGTCATCCGCACCACCGCGCAGAGCCTGCTGGACTACGTGCCGTACGGCGCCACGACCGAAGGCTTCGGAGGCACCTACGCCACCCAGGAGAACTTCCGCATAATGAGGAAGGCGCTCGACGAAGTGGTGGACAGGGAGAAGCGCTATATACGGCTGGTCAACTACTGTTCCGGCCTCTGCATGCCGGAGATCGCCGCGATGGGCGCCCTCGAGCGCCTGGACATGATGCTCAACGACAGCATGTACGGCATCCTGTTCCGCGACATCAACATGTACCGCACCTTCACGGACCAGTACTTCAGCCGCATGATCAACGCCGCGGCGGACATCATCATCAACACCGGCGAGGACAACTACCTGACGACCTCCGACGCGGTGGAGAAGGCCCATACGGTGCTCGCCAGCCAGTTCCTGAACGAGAAGTTCGCCGCCAACGCCGGCATGCCGCCGCGCCTGATGGGCCTCGGCCACGCCTTCGAGATAAACCCGGAGGTCAAGAACGGCTTCCTGTACGAGTACGCCCAGGCCCTGATGGCGCGGGAGATCTTCCCGAAGCACCCGCTGAAGTACATGCCGCCGACGAAGTTCATGACCGGCGACGTCTTCAAGGGCTACGCGATGAACACGCTGTTCAACTTCGTCAGTAAGGCCACCGGCCAGGGCATAGAGCTGCTGGGCATGCTGACCGAGGCCATCCACACGCCCTACCTCCAGGACAGACACCTAGCGATAGCGAACGCGCTGTACGTGCACAACACGATGGCGGACTTCATGGGCGAGGTGGAGTTCAGGAAGGACGGGATAATGGCGCGCCGGGCGAAACAGGTCCTGGACGAGACGATAACGATGCTGTCCGAGGTGAAGGAGCGCGGCCTGATGGAGGCCATCAAGGCCGGCATGTTCGCCGAGATAAAGCGCCCCCGCGACGGCGGCAAGGGCTTCGACGGGGTCTACGAAAAGGCCCCCGGCTATTACAACCCGGTGGAGTCGTACCTGAAGAAGAAGCTGAAGGTCGGGAAATAAGGAGACCGCTATGTTCATCAAACCCTACGGCGACACATCCAACGACGGGGCGGTCCAGCTCTCCTTCACGCTGCCGGTCAAGAACTGCGGCAGGGCCAAGGAGGCCGCCAAGCTCTACGTGCAGAAGCTCGGCTTCAAGAAGGCCGACATCGTCCACGCCGAGGCCCTCTCGGACGAGTTCACGTTCTTCGTGGCCTACGGCAAGACCGAAGTGACGCTGGACTACGACAAGGTGGAGTACGCCGAGGCCGTTGACAAGTACATGTCGATGGACGAGGTCAACGCCTTCATCAAGGACCATTTCAAGCGCAAGCTGGTGATCGTGGGCGCCTGCACCGGCACCGACGCGCACACCGTCGGGATCGACGCGATCATGAACATGAAGGGCTACAACCACCACTTCGGGCTGGAGCGCTACCCGATGATAGAGGCCCTCAACATGGGCTCCCAGGTACCGAACGAGAAGATCCTCGACAAGGCGAAAGAGCTCAAGGCCGACGCGGTGCTGGTCTCGCAGATAGTGACGCAGAAGGACGTGCACATAAAGAACCTGACCGAGCTGGTGGAGCTGGCCGAGGCCGAGAAGATGCGCGGCAAGACCCTCCTCATCATGGGCGGCCCGCGCGTCAACAACAAGCTGGCCAAGGAGCTGGGCTACGACGCGGGCTTCGGGGCCGGCACTTACGCGGAGCACGTGGCCACGTTCGTGGTGAAGAAGCTTTACGAGAGGATGACGAGCGGGAAGTAGCCCGGACCGCCGGGGGATTGTTCCCTCGGGCACGGTATCGCAAGTGAAGACAGGCGTATACGGGCTGAGGGCCGTCGCGGAGGGAGGAGCTTGCGTAAGCGCGACGACTGAGTGACGAGCGGCGAGCACGGTGTGCGAGACCGCGTGCCCGAAGACCGTATACGACTGGCTGAACGATTGCCAGGTTTTAGCGCAGACCAAGGAGCACATAATGTCCGAACATCTGAAACTCGATAATTCCGAGAGACTCTACAAGGAGGCGCAGGAGCTGATACCCGGCGGCATGATGGGCATCAGGCGCCCGTACAACTTCGTCCCCGGCGAATACCCCATCTTCTTCGAGAGCGCCAAGGGCGGCAAGGTCACCGACGTCGACAGCAACGAGTACCTGGACATGCTCTGCGCCTACGGCCCCATTATCATCGGCCACCGCGAGAAGGAGATAGACCGCGCCGTCATCGACCAGATAAAGAACAAGGGCTTCTGCATGTCCATCGTGCAGGAGATACAGAACAAGCTGGCGAAGAAGGCCATCTCCCTCGTGCCCTCCGCCGAGAAGGTCGTCTTCTGCAAGACCGGCTCCGACGCCACCACGCTGGCCGGCCGCATCGCCCGCACGTTCACCGGCAAGGCCAAGATCATCCGCTGCGGCTACCACGGCTGGCACGACTGGTGCGTCGAGCAGAAGGGCGGCGTCCTGCCCAAGCTCTACGAGGACGTCCTGGAGTTCCACTACAACGACCTGCAGGGCCTCGAGGACCTGCTGAAGCAGCACGCCGGGGACGTCGCGCTGATCATCATGACCCCGCTCGGCCACCCGAACGCCCACGAGGTGGAGAGGCCTAAGCCCGGCTTCCTCGAGGGCTGCAAAAAGCTCGCCGAGCAGCACGGGACCGTGCTCTGCTTCGACGAGATCCGCACCGGCTTCCGCATGGCCCTGGGCGGCGCGCAGCAGTTCTTCGGCGTCACGCCGCACATGAGCGTCTTCGGCAAGGCCATGGCCAACGGCTACGAGATAAGCATGGTGGCCGGCCGCAAGGACATCATGGACGTCCTGGTCAGCAAGGCCTTCGTCAGCTCCACCTACTTCAACAACACCCTCGCGATGGCCGCCTCGCTCAAGACCATAGAGGTCCTCGAGCGCGACGGCATACTGGACGTAATAGCCAAGAGAGGCGGCGCCTTCTGCCGCAAGGTGAAGAAGATCGTGAAGGACAGCGGCCTGCCCGTCACCTTCAGCGGCGAGCCGTGGATGCCGTACATAACCTTCGACAAGGACGACACGGGCCGCTACAAGAAGCTGCGCACGGCCTTCTATACCGAGCTGATTCGCCGCAGGGTCTTCCTGCAGCCCTACCATCACGGCTACGTCTGCTACCGCCACTCCGCCAAGGACCTCTCCAACGCGGCCGACATGATAGCCGAGTCGCTGGAGGCGGCCTCCAGGTCGGTCTAGCGCGATGCGAAGGGAAACGAGGAGGGGGGTCCACCACGCCTGGGCGGTGCTAGACGCCGCCTGGCGGAGGTTCCTGCATATCGACGGGCTCCAGCGCGCGGCCGCTTTCGCGTACAGCGCCTTCTTCTCGCTCTTCCCCGGCATCCTGCTGACGGTCAGCGCCGCGTCCTACTTCCTGTCGCCCGGGGAAGCCTCCTACCTCGTCCTGGACTTCATAGAGAACTTCGTCCCGTACGGGGCCGGGACCAACAGGGTGGTATTCCAGACCCTGAGCCGCCTGGCGCAGGCCAGGGGGCAGGCTAGCGCGGTGGCCCTCCTGATGCTGGTGTGGACGGCCTCCCAGGTCTTCACGACGCTGATACAGGCCGCGAACCGGGCCTGGGGCACGCAGGGGACCAACTGGTGGAAGCTCCCGCTGAAAAGCCTCGCCGTGCTGGCCGTAACGGCCTTCGCCGTGCTGGCCGGCATAGGAATACCGATGGCGGCCAAGCTGGCGGCCGGTCTCCTCCATTCCACCGTCATCGTTCCGGCGGCGCACCGCCTGGCCCTTTTCGCCCTGCCCTGGGCGGCCGTCTACCTGTGCCTGGCCTTCTTCTACCGCCTGGCCCCGCACCGCAGGACCAGCTACGCGGAAGTGCGGCTCGCCGCTTTCCTGGCGACGCTGCTCCTCTACGCCGCCCAGAGCGTCTTCGTCTTCTATCTCCGGCATTTCGCCTCGCTCAACGCGATATACGGGGCTTTCGGGGGCCTGATGGCCCTTATGCTCTGGATCTACATCTCCGGCATCATCTTCGTCTTCTGCGCCTGCCTGAGCGCCGCCCAGGCCGGGGCGGTGGAGCGCGCGCATGCCTGAGAGGCCGCTGATAGTGCACGTTATCACCAGGCTGGAGCCGGGCGGCTCCAGCACCAACACCGTGGATTCCTGCGCCTCGCAGGCGGCGGACAGCGACGTGGTGCTGATCTCCGGGCCGCACAAGGACTCCGCCGCTCTGGCGGGCCGGCTCCCTAAAGAGGTCAGCTACATCGAGGTGCCGGCCCTGAAACGCGAGATCTCGCCCTGGAACGATCTTTCGGCCCTGCTGGAGCTGCGCCGGGAGCTGAAGCGCCTGTCGCCCGACATCGTCCACACCCATACCTCGAAGGCCGGAGCCCTCGGGCGCATAGCGGCCTTCCTCTCCGGATGGCGGAGGAGGCCGGTTGTCATACATACGCCCCACGGCCACCTGCTCTACGGCTATTACGGGCCGTTCAAGACCGCGGTCTTCCGCCTGGCGGAGAGGCTGCTGGCCCGCTTCACCGACTATCTTGTGGCGCTGACCCCCGGAGAGAGGGAAGAATCCCTGGACGCGGGCATCGGCACGCCGGCGCAGTGGCGGGTCATCCACAGCGGAGTCCACTTCGAAACGCCGGCCTTCCCGGCCGCCAAGCGCGACATCGGGGTCGCCCCGGACGAACTGGCGGTCGGGACCATCGCCAGGCTGGAGCCGGTAAAGGGCGTCGAGCATTTCATCCGCGCGGCCGCGGCGATACGCCGGAACAGGCCGGCCCTGAAGCTCAAGTTCGTAGTAATAGGGGGGGGCCCGCTGGAAGAGGAACTGAGGGGCCTGGCGGCGGCGGAGGGCGTCGCCTCCGACGTCCTGTTCACCGGATTCCGCCAGGACGCGGCCGAGCTGGCGGCGGCGCTGGACGTCTACGTGCAGCCGTCGCTCAACGAGGCCATGGGGCGAGCCCCGCTGGAAGCCCAGGCGCTGGGGGTTCCCGCCGTAGTGACTTCGGTATGCGGCCTGCCGTCGACCATAAAAGAGGGGGAGACGGGCTTCTCCGTGCCGCCGGCCGCCCCGAAGGCGCTGGCGGCGGCCATAGAGAAACTGCTGATGGACCGCGCCCTCCGCGCCCGCATGGGCCTGGCGGCCAGGGACTGGGCTCTTTCCGCGGGACCTGACGGCCTGCCGCGTTTCGGCGTGGAGAGCATGGGCGCCGCGCTCAAGCGCCTCTACGCCGAGGCCCTCGCCTCGCGCGCGGGCTGAACCGCTCCCGCCGTCGTCATTTTCCCGTCATCCCACCAGCCCTGGCGGGGTATTAATGCCCGGCCAATTTTGATATACTTTTATTATACCGCGCGACTTCCGGAAGCCAGGCTGACTCATCGCGCTCCGCACCCCAGGGTGCCTGCAGCCAGCGCGAACGTTTACGGCCCCGCCCGCCGCGCCGACACCAGTACCGGAGGTTATATGCCCAAGATGGAAGTGATAGTCGACAGGTGCAAAGGCTGCTACCTTTGTATCCAGGTCTGTCCCAAGAAGTGCATAGAAAGATCCGACAAGTTCTCCAAGACCGGCTACTACCCGGCCAAGGATTCCAAGGAAGGCTGCTGCATAGCGTGCCAGAGCTGCGCCCGCATCTGCCCCGACCTTGCCATCATGGTCTATAAATAAGGAGCGACACCATGGCTGAAAAGAAACTGATGAAAGGCAACGAGGCTCTCAGCGAAGGCGCCGTGCGCGCCGGCTGCCGCTTCTTCGCCGGTTACCCGATAACCCCGCAGAACGAGATACCGGAATATATGTCCTGGCGCCTGCCGCAGGTGGGCGGAGCGTTCGTCCAGGCCGAGTCCGAGGTCTCCGCGATCAACATGATCTACGGCGCCGCCGCCACCGGCGTGCGCTGCATGACCTCCTCCTCCAGCCCCGGCATCAGCCTCAAGCAGGAGGGCATCTCCTACTGCGCCGGCGCCGACCTCCCGGTCTTCATCGGCAACGTGATGCGCGGCGGCCCCGGCCTCGGCAACATAGCCGGGGCGCAGGGCGACTACTGGCAGGCCACCCGCGGCGGCGGCCACGGCGATTACCGCACCTTCGTGATGGCGCCCAACGGCGTCAACGAGATGGCGAACTTCCCGCACAAGTGCTTCGAGGTCTCCTACAAGTACCGCATCCCGTCGATGGTCCTGACCGACGGCCTGATCGGGCAGATGATGGAGCCCGTGGAGTTCAAGAACCCGGAGCTCGACCCCAAGGCATTCACGGAGCCGACCTGGGCGATAGGCGTCAACAACGGCCGCGAGAAGCGGATCGTGAAGTCCTACGACCTGCGCGAGGGCATGCTGGAGAAGATGGTCATGGCCCGCGTGGAACGCTACAAGCAGATAGAGAAGGAAGAGTCGATGTACGAGGAGCGCATGATCGACGACGCCGAGATCGTCATCGTGGCCTACGGCACCTCCGCCCGCGTCTCGATGGCCGCGATGAAGATGGCCCGCGAGAAGGGCCTGAAGGTCGGCCTCTTCCGCCCGATAACCCTGTGGCCCTACCCGAAGGCCCGCCTGGCCCAGCTCGCCGACCGCGTCAAGAAGTTCGTAGCGGTCGAGATGAGCCTGGGGCAGATGGTCGAGGACGTACAGCTCTCGATAAACGGCAAGGCGAGCGTCTACCTTCACGCCAAGCCCGGTGCTTCCGTCATCACGGCCGAGGAAGTGCTCAAGACCCTGGAGAACATCGCCAAGAAGGGGGTTAAGGAATATGCTGCTGCAAAATAAGAAGCCCGAATCGCTGCTGGACGTCAAGATGCACTACTGCCCTGGCTGCGGCCACGGCACGATACACCGGGTCATCGCCGAGGCGATGGACGACCTCGGCATACGCGGCCGCACTATAGGCATAGCCCCGGTGGGCTGCGCCGTGTTCGCGGACACGTACTTCAACTGCGACATGATCCAGGGCCCCCACGGCCGCGGCCCCGCAGAGGCCACCGGCATCAAGCGCGCCAAGCCCGACACGATAGTGTTCTCGTACCAGGGCGACGGCGACCTGGCCTCGATCGGCATGGCGGAGATAGTCCACGCGGCCATCCGCTCCGAGAACATAACGGTGATCTTCGTGAACAACGCGATCTACGGCATGACCGGAGGCCAGATGGCCCCGACCACGCTGATCGGCCAGAAGGCGACCACCTGCGTCGAGGGCCGCACCGCCAAGCAGTCGGGCTACCCGATCAAGATGTGCGAGATGCTGGCCACGATAGACGGGGCCTCCTACCTGGAGCGCACCACCGTCCACACCGTGCCGGGCGTGATAAAGACCAAGAACGCCATTAAGAAGGCCTTCCAGTACCAGCTGGACGGCAAGGGCTTCTCCATGGTGGAGGTCCTGAGCATGTGCCCGACCAACTGGGGCACCCGCCTCGACAACCCTTCCGAGGCCACCAAGTACGTGGCGGAAGGCATGCTGCCGGTGTTCCCGCTGGGCGTCTACAAGGACGCCTGCGCGGAGAAGAAATAAGGAGGCTGACATGTACCAGGGAATAAGGATATCCGGTTTCGGCGGCCAGGGGGTCATCTCCGCCGGCGTACTGCTGGCCCAGGCCGGCATGATGGAGGGGAAGGAGGTCAGCTTCTTCCCGGCCTACGGCGCCGAGATGCGCGGCGGCACGGCCAACTGCTCGGTGGTGGTCTCCTCGGACGAAGTCTCCACCCCGATAGTCTCGACTCCGGACACGGCCATAGTGCTCAACGAGCCGTCGCTGGCCAAGTTCGAGCCGATGATAAAGCCCGGCGGGCTGTTGATAATCAACACCTCGCTGGTGAACTCTAAGCCGACCCGCACCGACATAAAGGTGCTGAACGTCCCCTGCAACCAGATAGCTGGCGAGCTAGGCAACGCCAAGGTCATGAACATGGTGGCCATGGGCGCTTTCGCTTCGGCTACCGGCGCCATCAGCGTGGACGCTATCGCCAAGGCGCTCCCGGTGGTCTACAAAAAGCTGAAGCCGGACGTGATAGCGCTGAACGTGCAGGCCCTGAAGCGCGGGGCGGAGTTCAAGGTCAACTGAGACCCGGAACCGAGGAAAAGGGCCCGGGACGTTCGCCGGGCCCTTTTTTACGCGGAGCCAACGATGCACCACGACAACCACGACGACGGGCAGGACCCGAAGGAAACCATCAACTATAAGGAGACTTTCCGTCTCCTGTCCGGGCTCATCCGCTCGCGGAAGGGGCCGTTCGCCGTCGCCTTCGTCTACACGCTGGTGTCCACTCTGGTCAGCCTGCTGGTCCCCATCATAGCCAAGTACGTTATCGACACGGCCCTGCCGGCCCGGGACACGGCCGCCCTCCTGGTGGCCACCGGCGCGTACCTGGCCACCACGGTCGTTTTCCTCTATTTCAACTACCTGCAGGTGGTGCAGCTGGCCAGGGCCGGGCAGGACCTCATAGTGGACCTCAAGGAGCGGCTGCTTGGTCACATGCTGTCCCTGGACCTGGAGTTCTACTCCTCGATGCCGGTGGGCCGCATGACGGCGAGGGTACAGTCCGACACCAGCACTCTCTACGCCCTTTTCACTAACACCGTGATCTCCATCGTGAACGACGCGCTGATGTTCGCCATCGCGTTCTTCGTGATGGCCTATTACAACCTGAAGCTGACGCTGATGCTGGTCCCCATGTTCCCTGTCCTCGCCGTCCTGGGCTGGATCTTCGTAAAGGTGACGTCCCCGATGTACGTCAAGGTCCGGAAGCTCGCGGCCGAGGTGCCGGGCTTCCTCACCGAGCAGCTCAACGGCATCGGCGTGCTGCAGGCCTTCAGCCGCGAGGAGGACACTTCGGCGAAGATGGAGGACCTGAACCGCCGCAAGTTCACGGCCGAGATGCGTGTGGAACTGCTCAACGTGGTCTTCTTCCTCTCGATAGTCTTCCTGCATCCGGCGACCACAGCCGCCGTCTTCGGCATCGGCGGCAAGATGGTGATGTCGGGAAAGCTCACCGTGGGCGTGATAGTGATGTTCGTCATGTACCTGGGCTACCTGTTCGAGCCCATCTTCCGCTTCTCCGAGCACCTGAGCGTGATACAGCGCTCCTTCTCCGCCGGGCACCGCATCTCGAAGATACTGGCCCTCAAGCCGGCCCTTACGGAGCCGAAAGATCCCCATTTCCTGACCACGGTCCGAGACTCCATAGATTTCCGCGGCGTCTGGATGCGCTACAAGGAGGACTCCGCCTGGGTGCTGAAGAACGTCTCCTTCTCCCTGCCGCGGGGGCAGAGCCTCGCGATCCTGGGCGAGACGGGCGGCGGGAAGACCACCGTGACCAGCCTGCTGTTCCGTTTCTACGACTTCCAGAAAGGCCACATAGAGATAGACGGGACCGACATCCGGAAGCTGAGCCTGGGCTCCCTGCGCTCGGCGATAGGCCTCGTCCAGCAGGACATCTACCTGTTCCCCGGCACCGTGATGGACAACCTGAAGCTGATGGACGCCTCCATCCCAGACAGCCGCGTCCACGACGCCATACGGGTGATGGGGCTGGATCCCTTCTTCAAGAAGCACCCGCTGGACAAGAAGGTCAAGGAAAAAGGCGCCAACCTCTCCATCGGAGAGAAGCAGGTCATCTCCCTGACCCGCGCTATGGTCCTGGACCAGGAGGTGCTGGTGCTCGACGAAGCCACCTCCAACATGGACCCGCATACCGAACGCCTGATCACTTCGGCCATCAAGAACCTGCTGAAGCACAAGACCGTGATCATAATCGCTCACCGCCTGTCGACCATCAGGAGCGCGGACCGCATCATGATGATATCCGGCGGCGAGGTGAAGGAGCTGGGGACGCACGACGAGCTGCTTGCCGCGGGAGGCCTCTACTCCAAGTACTACCGCCTGCAGTACGGGGAGGGAGAATGATATTCACCCTTAAATGGCTGCTCCCCTACTGGCGCCGGCACGCGGCGCGGATGACGGTCATCGTGGTCTTCGGTATGGCGAGCGCGGCGCTGCAGGCCTACAACCCGATGCTGATCAAGAACATCGTCAACGGCCTGAGCGCCAACCTGACCCCGGAATACCTGCGCCACAATGTCATGCTGATACTCGGGGTCGGTTTCGGTCTCTTCGTCACCAACCTGGTGGCCCAGCGCAACCGCGCCTGGATGAACGCCCGCCTGGAGTGGGAGATACGCCGCGACGTGTTCAACCACGTCGTTCACATGGACCGCAACTTCTTCCACCGCTTCACCACCGGCGACCTGGTCGCGCGCCTCTCCGACGACATCTCCGAGAAGATCTCCTGGTTCTCCTGCTCGGGGGTCTTCCGCTTCGTGCAGGCCTGCTTCACGCTCGTCGCGATAGTCGGGATGATGCTCTACCTGAATCCCGTCTTCGCGCTCTGCGTACTGGCGCCGCTGCCGCTGGTGCTCTTCCTGTCCCTGAAGACGGGCCGCCTGCTCAGCGGGAAGTACAAGGATCTGCAGGAATCCATAACCGAACTTTTCGACTTCCTCGAAACCTGCTTCACCGGCATCCGCGTCATCAAGGCCAACGCGAAGGAGTCCTCCCAGCTCGGCTTCTTCAAGGGCCGCACCGCGGCGCAACGGGAGGCCGAGGTCAGCACCGCCAGACTACAGGTGCTGTTCTCCTATTTCTGGCACGAAGCGGGGTTCCTCTCGATAGCCCTGCTCTACGCCGTCGGCGGCCTGCTGGTCATACACGGGAAGGCGACGCTAGGCGAGCTGATAGCGTTCCAGTTCTACGCCAACATGGTCGTCATGCCGCTGATGGACATCAGCCAGTTCGTGGTGGCCGGCAACAGGGCCGGGGTCTCCATCCGCCGCGTCAACGACCTGCTGGCCTCCCGCTCTTCGCTCAAACACGACCTGGGGGACATGACCACGCCGGACCACATAACCTCGCTCGAGTTCCGCAGGGCCGGCCTGAAGAGTCCCGACGGGCAGGCCATGCTGGTACGGGATATCACTTTCAAGGCGGCGCGCGGCCAGCGGGTGGCCGTCGTAGGCAAAATAGGCTCGGGCAAATCCACGCTGCTCTCGCTGGCCCTGCGGCTTTCCGAGCACGACGCCGGGGAGATGCTTGTAAACGGGACCGACATCCGCGCCTGGAACCTGCCCCTCTTCCGGGAGAGGGTGGGCTATACCGCCCAGGAGGCGGCCATCTTCACCGGCACCCTGCGCGACAACATCCTGATGGACCGCAAATTCGGCGTCACCGAGTCCATGCTGGAAAAGGCGCTGGAGACCTCCCAGCTGAGGCAGGAGCTGCACAAGTTCCCAAAGGGGCTCGATACCGTGGTAGGCACCAGGGGCTTCGCCCTCTCCGGCGGGCAGAAGCAGCGCGTGGCTATAGCCCGCGCCCTGCTGACCGGCCCCGACGTCCTGCTCCTCGACGACGCCACCAGCGCGATGGACGCCCAGACCGAGCATCTGTTCTGGAAGGCCTTCCGCAAGGAGCACCCGGACGCGCTCTGCCTGGCCGTGACCCACAGGGCCAGGACGATAGAGACCTCCGACCTGATACTGGTGCTGGAGGACGGCAGGCTTGCCGAGCAGGGCACCCACGACGAGCTTATGGCCCGGGGAGGCCAGTACAAGCTGATATACGAGCGCCAGAAGCTGCGCGAGGAGCTGGGAGACAAAGACTGAGGGACTACCCGGGTAGAACAGAAAAGAGCCGCGGAAGCGGCTCTTTTCACGTCTGGCATGGCAGCCGCTAGAGGAACCTGAGCATGGCCCAGTCGTAGAGATAGAGCAGCGGGAAGAACACCAGGGTGGAGAAAAGTATGCTCTGGCTGACCAGGTCGGCGTCGAAGTCGAACTCGAGGGCTATGACGTAGTTGAGCACCGCCACGGGCAT
>JAKAMO010000248.1 GCA_021812825.1 bacterium
AGAACTTCAGGTTCTCCAGGTCGTAGTGCGTGTAAAGGAAAGGCATCGGCTGGCCGGTGGTGGTGCCGGCGGTGCTGGTCAGGAAGATGGGACGGTATTCCTTCTCCAGGCTCTTCTTCAGGTAGTCGGCGCCCCTGAAGATCTTGGTGGCCGCCACTTTCAGCAGTTCGCCCTTCGGCAGGTATTTCTTTATCAGCTCCTCGCTGGGCTGCAGTATCAGGTCCCGCGTCTTCCCTTCCGCCGACATCTTTACCAGGTCCGCCTTGGTGGTGAAGGGTATGCGGCGCAGGTCATCGGTGGTCCTGATGCTGTCCGGCTTTATCCCGTTGCGGTCGAACATCTCCCGGTAGTACGGGCTGAACGGGTAGACCTTCGTGGTGATGAAGTCGTGCAGCTTACGGTTCTGCAGCTCCTTGAGCTCGGCCCAGGGCCTGAACAGCAGTTCTTTGTCGGTCATTTTTAGTCCCCTTCTCCATGCTCCCGGTCCTCAAGCCGGGAAAATCGCGCGGCGAGCCGCGCACCCCCGAAGGAATTATAATATAAAAAAAGGACAAGTCAACCCCCGGGCCATTGCCTGAAGGCAGTCCGCGGCTTGACCATGCTCGCTGTCAAAGCACCTAAAAATTTGTTAGGCTAAATACGTAGTTCTCCGGGTGCACGCAGCTTATGACGTCGCCAGAATTCCCTAAAATCCAACTATCAAAGGAGACCGCGCCCCGCCGCGGCCGCATTGCCGGGCGCGAAGACCATGAACATCTCTAAAAAAGAAGCCCTGGATTATCATTCCTCGCCGGTCCACGGAAAGATAGAGGTCGTTTCCACCAAGCCCTGCTTCACGCAGCGCGACCTCAGCCTGGCCTACACGCCGGGCGTGGCCGATCCGTGCCTGGAGATCGAGAAGCATCCCGAGGACGTCTACAAGTACACCTCGAAGGGGAACCTCGTGGCCGTGATCTCCAACGGCACCGCGGTGCTCGGCCTGGGCAATATCGGCGCGGCCGCCGGCAAGCCGGTCATGGAGGGCAAAGGCATCCTGTTCAAGCGCTTCGCCGACATAGACGTCTTCGACCTGGAGCTGGCCAGCGAGAAGCCCGAGGAGATAATCAAGGCCTGCCAGCTGCTAGAGCCCACGTTCGGCGGCATCAACCTCGAGGACATCAAGGCCCCCGAGTGCTTCGAGATCGAGGAGACGCTGAAGAAGACGATGAAGATCCCGGTCTTCCACGACGACCAGCACGGCACGGCCATCATCTCCGGCGCGGGCCTGATCAACGCGCTCGAGGTGGTGGGCAAGGACATCGCCAAGGTGCGGCTGGTGGTCAACGGGGCCGGCGCGGCCGGCTTCTCCTGCGCCGACCACTACGTGCGCCTCGGCGTGAAGCGCGGGAACATCATGATGTGCGACACGAAGGGCGTGCTGTACAAGGGCCGCGCGGCCGGCATGAACAAGTACAAGGAGAAGTTCGCGGTCGACACCCCGCTGCGCACGCTGGCCGAGGCGATGAAGGGCGCCGACGTCTTCATAGGCCTGTCGGTGGCCGACGTGGTCACGCCGGACATGCTTAAGTCCATGGCCCGGGACCCGATAGTGTTCGCGATGTCCAACCCGAACCCGGAGATCAAGTACGAGCTCGCGGTGGCCACACGCAGCGACCTGATCATGGCCACCGGCCGCTCGGACTATCCCAACCAGATCAATAACGTGCTCGGTTTCCCGTTCATCTTCCGCGGCGCTCTAGACGTGCGCGCGACGCAGATCAACGACGAGATGAAGCTGGCCGCCACGTACGCGCTGGCCAGGCTCGCCAAGGAGGACGTGCCCGACTCGGTCCGCAAGGCCTACGGCGGCCAGAAGCTGCAGTTCGGGCGCGAGTACATCATCCCCAAGCCTTTCGACTCCCGCGTGCTGATCTGGGAGGCCTCCGCCGTCGCCGAGGCCGCGATGAAGACCGGCGTAGCGCAGCGGCCCGTGGACCTGGAGGAGTACAAGCTCCAGCTCGAGAAGCGCCTCGGCAGGGCCCGCGAGATCATGCGGACCGTGATAGCCAAGGCCCAGCGCGAGCCGAAGCGCATAGTCTTCCCCGAGGGCGAGGAAGAGAAGATCCTCCGCGCCGCGCAGGAGCTGGTGGAGGAGCGGATAGCGAAGCCTATCCTCCTGGGCATAGAGACCAAGATCCGCTCCCTCGCGGCGGAGCAGGGCCTCTCCCTGGACGGCATCACCATAGTGGACCCGTGGACGTTCCCCAAGAGGCCGGCCTACGTGGCCGAGTATTTCAAGATGCGTGAGCGCAAGGGCGCCACCCGGCATCGTTCCGAGGAGATAATGACCGGCAACAGGAACGCCCTGGGCGCCATGATGGTGCACATGGGCGACGCGGACGCGCTGGTCTCGGGACTGACCGACCATTACCCGCAGACCATCCGCCCCGCGCTGCGCGTCATCAGGCTGCAGGACGGCATCAGCAAGGTGGCGGGTCTCTACATGCTCGTGATGAAGAAGGAGGTCTATTTCCTCGCGGATACCACCGTCAACATAGACCCCAGCGCCGAGGACCTGGCCGAGATAGCCCTGATGGCGGCCGCGACGGCCCGGCGCTTCGACATCGAGCCGCGCGTCGCGATGCTCTCCTTCTCCAACTTCGGCAGCACCGCGCATCCGCTGGTGCAGAAGGTCAGCCGCGCGGTGGAGATAGTCAAGGCCAAGGCGCCCGGACTGATGATAGACGGCGAGATGCAGGCCGACACGGCGGTGGTGCCGGAGATAATCGAGAGCACCTATCCCTTCAGCACGCTGAAGGGGGGGGCGAACGTCCTCATCTTCCCGAACCTCGAGGCGGGCAATATCGCCTACAAACTGATGAGCAGGCTGGGCGGCGCCACGGCCATAGGCCCCATCCTGATGGGCCTGAGCCAGCCGGTCCACGTGCTGCAGCGGGCGGCCGAGGTGGCCGATATCGTAAATATCTCCGCGATAGCGGTGGTGGACGCGCAGGAGAAGGCCAAGGCCCAGGCGGAAAAGCCCAGGACGGCGGTAACGGCCTGACGGAACGGGGCGCCCGGCTCCCCGCCGGGCGCCATTGCTTGACATAGGTCAAGCGGGGGAATGTCTTTTGTCATACATCTTGCTTACGCAAGTATGATACGATAATTGAAATTTGTTATCACAACGGAGTTAGGAGGTTCCATGAAGAGAGGTAAGGTTACAGTCGTCGGCGCCGGCCACGTGGGCGAATCGGTGGTCAGGGCGCTGGCGGAGAAGGACATCGCGGACATAGTGCTGGTGGACATCCCCCAGACCGAGAACATGCCCGCCGGCAAG
>JAKAMO010000249.1 GCA_021812825.1 bacterium
GTCAGCAGCGCGTAGGAGGCGGCGGGGTTGCCGTCCAGGGAGCTCCCGACACTGCCGGGGTTGATCACCAGCGTGCCCCCGGAGCCGGCGCGCACGTAGGGCGAATGTATGTGACCGCAGAGGATGTTCCCGGAGGCCGCTTCCTGGTCAAGAGGATGCTCGTCGCAGTCTTCCGAGGCGTGAAAGACGCGGAACCTGACTCCTCCAAGGTCCAGCGAAGCGGCGAGCGGCGCGGAGCCGAGCCATTCCTTGGCCCCGGCGGTAAGGGCGGCCGAGGTCCACTCGGAATGGTCCGCGCCTTCCGGGCAGCGGAAATAGCGCTCCAGCTCCGCCCGCGGCGAGTCCATCGAGACGTACCTGTCGTGGTTGCCCCGGACCCGGAAGGCCGGCGACATCGAACGCAGCAGGTCCACGGCCTCGGCGGGAAAAGGGCCCATGTCCACCGCGTCGCCCAGGAAGCAGAGGGGCGCGCCGGAAAGACCGCGGCGGGCGATATCGGTCTTCACCGCCTCCAGGGCATGGAGGTTGGAGTGGACGTCCGAGATCAGGATGAGCTTCTCTGGGGGCATTCTCTGGGCCTATGAACGGCCTGGGTCCAAAAACCGCGCCGGGCTGGGACCTTATTCACATCCGCGCGCCCCCGCGTTCTGTTAGATTATAGTATATCATCCCGGAAATATGGAGAGAAAGTCGATGACCAACATCATACTCGTACTGGCGGCGGTCCTTTCCGCGGCCCCCGCGGCAGCCCAGCAGCTGCGCTATATTGATGCCAACTCCCTCAGGAATTCCGAAGCCATAGAGGTACCGGCCCCGGCCGGCTCCGCGGCCGTCCGCGGCAACTATTACCTCAAGCGCGACTCCTACGACCCGCTGCTGATGCGCCGCCTGCCCTCCGGGGAGAAGCTGCACATAATCGGCGGCACCATCGACATCCCTGGCATAGACGGCACGCTGGATTTCGCCCGCGCCTACCGCCAGGCGAATTATCAGCGCCATGACATCCAGAGCGACGTGGCGCTGGCCGTCTATACCAAGAACCTGCCGAAGGTACTCTTCCAGGTGCTGTTCGGCATAATCGAGGACAACGGCGACACGGACGGCGGCACCTATAACGGCCAGAACCCCGTGGTAGAGGACCCGCAGATAGCCATCCCCACCGAGGCCGACATAATGGCCCTGGACGTCCCGGACGACGAAAAGGAGCGCCTGCTGGTGCAGCTGCGCAACTCCAAGCTGCACATCGAGGGCCGCATCAACCCTTTCAGGAAGAAAGAAGTCCTCAAGATGTACCAGCAGATCATCCTCGAAGAACGCGCCGGCGGCATAGAGCCTTTCTTCGGCGAGCCCCACGAGTGGAGCCCGGAGTTCCGGCAGTACTGCAGGGACAAGGGCGAGATGATACCGCTCACGTTCACCAAGCTGCTGACCGCGCTGGCCTCCGGGGTGACCTCGCGCCACTTCAAGACCGGCACCGAATCCGCCCTGATAGACTACATCCTCACGCGGGAAGACGCCTCGGTCACGCTCGACCAGGCCTTCCGGCAGAGCTACCGCCTGAACAGGGGCGACGTCTACCTGGCCATCCTGACCATCGAGAACGTCCTTTCCGACCACTGGCGCCACCCGCAGCGCGACAAGCTGGCGGTGACCCGCAAGCTCGCCAATATCAGCAACTTCTTCCAGGGCCGCGGCGACAAGTTCGGCGCGTGGTACCACTACCACGGCATCATGCTCTACGGCTACGTGCGCGGCGGCCTGCGGGCGGCGCTGATAGGCGGCATAGAGACCGCCGGCTCGCACGTGCTGAACGGCGCGAACGACCAGGGGGGCGAGCAGCAGGAGGACTTCGTCAATTCCACCGGAGGCAAGATCGGAGCGAAGCTGGCCACGGTGGTGCGCGAGAAGCTCTACGAGAGCTTCACCCCGGACAAGAACTACTGCGACCCCAACGTCTACCTGGACCTGACCGAGGACTTCCGCGACCGGATAGAATACGTCGAGAGCAAGGATTTCAAGGCCGAGCTCGACGACGCGCGAATCTGGCTTAAGCCGCTGTACCGCGACTACCTGGACTGCCACGTCGAGATCATCTACAACGACTACAGCGGCCAGCTCAATTCCAAGTACATAGTCAAGCGCGACCACGTGGACTTCAAGAAGGGCAAGAGCAAGCCGATAGTGATAAACCCGGTACACGAGCTGGTGAAGGCCCGCGCCTTCATCTCCGGCTGCCTGGCCTCCGAGACGCCGGTGGGCACCAAGGCCTTCGGCTCGCCTGTGCCGCAGCGGATCTGGGTGGACGCGGAATAGCGGGGCCTTCTCCCGGACCGGAAAGACCGCGGCTGAAAGCCGCGGTTTTTTCTTTGCTAGAATCTAACCAGGACAGGAGGAGGGACCATGCAGAACTTCACTTTCGTCAACCCGACCAAGATAATATTCGGCAAGGCCGTGGTGGCCAAGCTGGGGCCGGCCGCGGCGGCCGCCGGCAAAAAGGCCCTGTTCGTCTACGGCGGCGGCAGCATAAAGAAGAACGGCGTCTACGACGTCCTGACCGAGGCCCTCCGCAAGAACGGGGTGGGGATAGCTGAGCATCCCGGAGTGAAGCCGAACCCGGTGCTCTCCCACGTCCGTGAGGGCATAGCGAAAGCCAGGAAGGAAGGCTGCGACCTGGTGGTGGCGGCCGGCGGCGGCTCGGTGATAGACGAGGCGAAGGCCATCGCTGCCGGCGCCCTGTTCCCCGGCGACGTCTGGGATTTCTTCTGCGGCAAGGCCCAGGTCCGGGAGGCGCTGCCGCTCTTCACGGCCCTGACGCTGCCGGCCACCGGCTCGGAGATGAACTCCGGCTGCGTGGTGACCAACGAGGCGACCGCGCAGAAGTTCTCGGCGCAGGGGCCGGCCATGTACCCCCGCGTCTCCGCGCTGGACCCGGAGACCACGCTGACGCTGCCGCGCGAACAGGTGGCCAACGGCGCGGTGGACTCGCTGGCGCATATCATCGAGGGCTATTTCACGGCCTCCGACACGGACGCCGCCGTCACCGACGAGATAGTGCACGCGCTGGCGCGCTCGGTGATCTCCTCCACGCTGCGCATCCTGAAGGACCCGGCGGACTACAACGCCAGGGCCTCGATGATGTGGTCCGCTACGCTGGCGCTCAACGGCCTGGCCTCCTGCGGCTACGGCCGCATGAACTTCATCAACCACGCCATCGAGCATTCCCTCAGCGCCATTTACGACATCGCGCACGGCGCCGGGCTGGCCATAGTGATGCCGGCCTGGTTCCGCCACCACCTGGAGACCGACGGGCCCGCC
>JAKAMO010000250.1 GCA_021812825.1 bacterium
GATCTCAACGATAATGTGCTGGTAGCGACAACCCGCAAGGCTTCCGTTTCGGCCATGAAGAAGTTCCACGGCCGCGCCAGGATACTGGTCCTGCCGTCGGAAGGCGGCCGCGTGGCGCTGCCTTCGCTGCTCTCCGAGCTCGGGAAGCTCGGAGTCTCACACGTGCTGGTGGAGGGCGGCGGCAAGGTGGCCGGGTCCTTCATAAGCAGTGGACTGGCCGACCGCTTCGTCTGCTTCGTGGCCCCCATGCTGATAGGCGGCGTGAAGTCGCGTAATTCCCTGGTCTGGCCAGACGCGCTGAACGCCGCCCGCGCCGAGCTGGGCATCCGCCCCCGGCTGGCGTCTATAGCCAAGGCGGGCCCCGATCTTATGCTCGACCTGAGGTTCGACTGATGTTCACCGGGATAATAGAGGCCGTGGAGAAGGTCAGGTCCGTCTCGTCCGGGCTGCTTGAGATATCAGTCCCCGCCGACTGGGAGCTTTCCGACGGCGAGAGCGTGGCGGTTAACGGCGCCTGCCTGACGGTTACCGGCTTTAGCCGCGGCCTGGCCTCTTTTGCCGTGAGCCCCGAATCCTTCTCCCGCACGACGCTGGGGCGCCTGAAGGCCGGCTCGGCCGTGAACCTGGAGCGCGCGCTGGCCGTGGGTGCCAGGCTGGGCGGCCATTTCGTTACCGGCCACGTGGACGGCACCGCCAGGCTCATTTCCGCCCGGGACGAGGGCAACAGCCGGATTATCGAGGTGGAAAAGACCCCGGAAGCCATCATGGTGGAGAAAGGGTCGGTGGCCCTGGATGGAATAAGCCTGACGGTCTATGATGTACGGCGGGATTCCTTTAAGGCGGCCGTTATTCCCCATACCTGGGAGCATACTGCCCTGAAGGGGCTGAAGCCGGGGTCCCTGCTTAATATCGAATACGATATACTCGGGAAATATTCCTCTGCCCGGACCCCCGGCATCACCAGGGAATTCCTCAAAGAGAACGGCTTTTTGTAGGGCTAAATATTACTTATATTGTATGTAAAAGTACAATATATTGCATAAATACGTACAATCAGGAAAATAAAAAACCGCCGTTGTTCCCGGCGGCTCTCTTGCGGTTTTTCCCGGTTCGGCGGGGCGGAGGGTGTGGCGAAGCTCAGGACCGTTCCGGGTAGTTGGGGCATTCGGCGGGTCCCGCTTCACGGTCTGCTATGGGCAGGGAGAAATAGAACGTGGAGCTCTTGCCCGGCTCGCTTTTTATCCCCAGCTCGCTGCCGTGCAGCTGCAGCAGCTCGTTAGAAATGCGCAGCCCCAGCCCGAAACCCGAGGCGGACGCCTTGGCGTCCTTAGTCCGGTAAAATTCCAGCTTCAGTTTGCCTATCTCCTCCGGCCGTATCCCGGCTCCGCTGTTCTCCACTAGAAAATTCAGGCAGCCCTTGCCGTCTTCGGCCATGCGCACCGAGATAGTGCCTCTTTCCGGAGTGTACTTGACCGCGTTGCCTATCAGGTTGGAGATCACCAGGGAGATGGCCTCCATGTCAGCGCTTACTTCCACCGGCGCTTCTGGAGCGTCCATGTAAAACGAGAGGCCCTTCTGGATCATCAGCGGCTTCATGGACGCGACCAGCTTGTAGACCAGGTCACGCAGCACCAGCCGGCCCATCTGGAGCTTCAGCCTGCCGGACTCCATCCTGGCCTCGTTGAGGATGTTCTTGACGTAGCGGCTCAGCGAGCGCAGCTCGAACTGGAGGGTGTCGTAGAGCTGCCGCCTGCTCTCGGGCGGGTCGGGCGGCTCCGACTCCTTCAGGAGGAACAGGGAGGCGTCCAGTACGGTGATGGCGTTGTTGAACTCGTGGCTGACGGTATGCATCATGGCGGACCGCAGGGCGGAGATCCTTCGCTCTCCCCTGAAGAGCGCCAGCATCTGCAGCAGGAGCGGTACGGCGGCCAGGGAGGCAAGGAAGATGATGACCAGCTTCTGCCTCAGGGGGGCCGTGGCCTTCCGGAGCGTCTTGCTGCTCACTCCCGTCACGGCGGTGCCGAGTCTTTTGGTCCCCACTATGACGGGATGGGAGAAATAATAATATTCCGCTCCCGACGGGTCCCGGTGGCTCTGGGTGAGCGGAACTCCGGCCGAGCCGGCGGCCCTGGCCTCGGGCGAGAGGTCCCTGGCCCCGATCAGCTCCGGGTCCGAGTGGGATACGATCAGGCCTTCCCGGTCCATGACCCCGGCGTAGTCCAGGGCGCGGTCCAGCATCATGGTGTTGACGAGGAAGTGTATCTCGAAGAGGCTCGTGCGCGGGAACATCGCCGCCCCGGCGCTCTTGGCGAAGACCGCCGTACGCGTGGCCAGGTCGCCTATGACGGAATCTTTCTCCGAGTTCAGGATGAAACGGGAGGCGGCGGCTATGCCCAGCAGTATGGCCGCCGCCCCGAGCAGGAGCGCCCTGGCCGCGGCCTCCCTCACCCCCGGCCGGCCGAGGGCCCTCGCGGCGCGGCCCGCGTACCCCCGCAGTATTCCCAGCGTACGGTAGAACGCGGTGCCGCCGCCGTCGGAGGTCGTCATATGCCGGAGGCCAGGCGTATCTTTTCCCTGAGCTCTACCGCCGGCGGGTACTCGGGAGCTATCCGGAAGAGCTCTCCCAGGAAGGATACTGCCGCCGGCATGTCGTTGCGGCTGTAGGCGCCCACGGCCTTGTAGTACAGCTGGTCCACCAGCCGGGACTGCTCCGGGGTCAGGACATTCTTCTGCTCCCGGTGGACAGGGGCATGCGCCGGCTTCGCCCTCTGCGGCGAGGCGCAGGCCAAGAAGAGCAGGCAAACCGGCAAAATGCAGTTATGACCCTTCCCCATGGAATAAAGTGTAGCAAAATAACCGGCCCGGCTGGCCGGCGGAACGGAGAATCAGAACCAGCGGGAGGCTTCGGCCGCGAGCGCGAGCAGGGGCCTGGAGAGCATGCCCGCCGCGAGCACGCCCATGGCCATCAGGAAGACCACGGCTTCGGCGAGGCCGGGCGCGGCCGGCGCTTCGTGGCCGTTGGCCGCGGGCTTCATGTACATCACCACGGTCACGCGCAGGTAATAGTAGACGGAGACCGCGCTCATTATGACCGCGATCACTACCAGACCCGTGTAGCCGGTGTTGACGGCCCCGGCGAAGGCGTAGAACTTGGCGAAGAAGCCCGCCAGCGGCGGTATGCCGGCCAGCGAGAACATGAAGGCGGCCATCGCCGCGGCCAGCCATGGGCGGGTCTTAGCGAGTCCGGCCAGGTCGTCTATCTTAGGGCCCTTCTCGTCCTTCTCCAGTATCAGGGCCACG
>JAKAMO010000251.1 GCA_021812825.1 bacterium
CGAAGAAATGCGGCCAGAACACGCAGGGCACGCCGGGATGCGTCAGGATATAGGCGTAGCCCATCAGGCGCTGGGCCTTGTACTCGGGAGAGGCGTTCTTGATGAAGTTGGGGTCGCGGGGGCTGGTATCGTGGTTCTCGACGAAGGTCACGGCCTTGGCCGGCCACCAGCCTATCAGGCCGGAAGGGCGGCCGTTGTCGTTGAGCATCTCGTAGCGCTCGTTCTCGATGGCCGAGATCAGGTTGAACTTGGTGGGGAAGTCGAAAGCGCTGGAGGCGTTGGCCTTGCCCGGGGAGTTGTCGGTGCCGTCCACCCAGTTGGTGACCACCTGGCGGTTGCCGTCGTACACCTCGCCGACCGTGAACACCGGGGCGGAGGCGTTGTTATAGTCCCCCACGTGGTACGGCGCGTAGCCTTTCACCATGTCGTAACGCCAGCCGTCGAAACCTATGCTGTTCTTGAGCCAGCGCATGAAGACCTTGGAATCCTTCTGCACTATGGGGTCGCGGTGGTCCAAATCGCGGCAGCCGAAGTCGCCCTGGCCCTCGTCGTCGTTCTGGCTCTTGGGGGAACCCTGCCACTCGTCGTTGCGCACGATCACGCTGCTCGGCCAGTCCGGGTTGGTGAAGTCGGCCCAATCCTTGCTGCCGTTGCGGTGGTTGAGCACCACGTCGGCCAGCACCAGCACTCCGTTCGAATGCATGGCGTTGACGGCGCGGATAAGCCTGTCCTTTACGCCCCACTGCGAATCCAGGTTGTACCACTCGGTCGGGTAATAGCTGCCGCGCGAGACCGGCGGGAACCAGATCAGTCCGAAGCCGTCGCGGCCTATCTCGGCGGCCTTGCTCTCGAGCTCGCCCCACCAGCCGTTGGCCGGGTGGTACCAGTAGTTGTCGGCGTACCAGTGGAAGCCCTGCAGCATGATCATCGGGTTCGCCCCGTTGTCTATGCGCTGCTGCGCCTTGGGCTTGAAAGCGCCGTCCGAATAGAGGCGTTCCGCCTGCAGCCAGTCGGCGCGGGCGGGGGTAAGCAGCGGGGAATTCTGCAGGCGCCGCGGAACCGGAAGCGCGAGATCGAATTTGCCCTCGCCGGCCTGGGACCGGAGCTGGTCCGCGGCTGGCAGGGCGTTGACGGAAAGGCTCGAGAATATCAGCGTGAGGAAAAGCGGGAAGGCGTCGCTACGAAAATGGTTTGACCGCATCTTTTCACCCCTCTGCAGGATATACCGACATTATAGTATACCTGGCGGCAGGGGCGCCGCCAGAGCCATTGGACCCAGCGGGGCGTGGGCCCCGCAGGCTAGCAGGGAATAAGGTCCACGCTGAAGGCGGACTCGTTGAGCACCAGGTTCAGGGAGCGGCCGGAAGTCTCGCCGTAGATATAATTATTCTCTTTAAGCGAAGAGTTCCAGCGAGCGAACTCCTCCCTGGGCCAGGCCCAGATCTCCACCTTCTCCGGGTTGCGGATCTCCCTGTTCACCAGCTCGCGCTGGCGGAGTCCCGCGTCCCGCGACTCCTTGATGACTATAAGGCGGCCTTCCTTGACCCGACGGGCGACCTTGGTCAGCTTGTTCATGGCCACGTTGCCGCATTCTATCCAGACCTTTATCCCGCCTACGCCGTCCGGCACCAGCAGGTCCGGCTGGAAGCCTATATCCGCCAGCAGCGGGGCCGACGGGCCGGGCTCCACGGGATCGCCGCCGAAGAACAGCGCGGCGGCCGCCAGCCGCAGAGCGAGGTGCTCGTGCGTTTCCTCGTCGTTGCCGACTATAATGACGCGGCGCGTGCCGTTGTTTATGTTGAGCTCGCAGCGCAAAGTCATGGTCAGAGCTTTTCCAGCAGCTTCAGCGCGGCGGCAGAGCGCGAAGCCGCGCGGCCTTTCATCGGAGATATCGTTTTCCTGACCCCCGGTCCCTTAAGCGAAATTTTATACGGCTGCCCGAGCCTGCCCGCGATCAGGCCGTAGGCGGTCAGCTCGGCGAGGTCTTCGGCCCAGGACCTGGAGCCGTAAAGCGAAACGAACGGGCTTTTCACGAGCCCAGCGTAGAGACCAGGGGCCTGCGCCGCGGGGATCTTCGGCCCGCCCAGGCCGTAAAAAGTGATGTCCGAACGCCCCGCGTAATCATTCCCCGCCATGGGGACGGAATACTCCTTCCAGACGCCGGTAAAGAGCCCGCCGTCCCCGCGGAATGGGGCGCGGTATCCCTCAGGCATCCCGGGGTCCACGAAAGGGGTGACCCCTCTAATATAGTCCACGGCGTGGGCCCCCTCGTGAAAAAGGGCGTAGGCCAGCCCCCTGTACTTCGAGCCGGCGTCCACCGTCACCTTCCAGCCTTCGGCCGGGACGAAGCAGCTGTTCTCGCGCTCGCTCAGCGTCTCCGACAGGGATTGTTTGAGCGACTTCGGGTTCAGGACCATGCTGAAGTATACCGTCCCGGTGGAATCCGCCACCCAGCTGGTCATGCCGTTGCCCATGAAGCCGCTCACGAAATAGAGGCCGACGCACTTCTCCCGGAAGACCCGCTCGGCTACCGGCGGCATCAGCCCGAGGTATTCTATCACCAGCCTCTTCTCGGCCTCGGTAGGCGCGTATGCGCCGTAATCCGGGCGGCCGTCGATCTCGCGGTACTGCTTCAGCAGGACGTCAGGCGGCGGGCCGATGCGGTCTTCCAGCTTCGAAGAAGGGTCGTAGCGGTAGGCCTCCAGGCTCGACATCCCCGGCGGCTGCGCCACCGCCGCGTCGCCGGCCGAACAGGTCCCGGCAAGCGGCAGGAACAGGGCCAGCGCCGCGGCGCGGACCAGGCTATTGTTCACCCTTGCCCTCCAGGTAAAGCTCCATCACGCAGCGGGCGCAGTCGAACTCCAGCCGGAACTTCCGTCCTTCCGCGTCCTCCATGAACAGAGGCTCCACTGCCTTGCCCTTCCTGCAGAGGCCCAGGCGGCGCCTGATGCAGAAGCGGGTGGTCATCAGCGGCTTGCCGGAGAGGTCCGCCCCGCCCTCCGCAGCCATGCCGATCTCCTTCACGCCGTGGCGCTTGTAGAACGCGGCCGCCTTGGAGTTCAGCACGTTGCCGCGGAAGTCCAGTTTCTCCTCCGGGTAGGGATGGGCGGTGGGAACCAGCTTCGCCTCTTCGCGCGGGACCGGCAGCGCGGCCGCGGCCTTGCCCAGCGCCGCCAGCGCGTCGCGGCGCAGGTCGTTTAGCGCGGCCACAGGCAGGAAATACGGCCGGGAGAGCTTTATGTCGAGCGACTCCAGGTAATAGTCCGTCTCGCCCAGCCTGGAGAGCTGCTTGCG
>JAKAMO010000252.1 GCA_021812825.1 bacterium
TGAGCATGGCCAGCACCGCCACCCAGCCCATAGTGAACGCCTGCGGCTGGATGCCATGCCGGACATGCCAGAGCGTCTGCCCCATGATTCCCAGACCAAAGGCCAGCATCGCCCATCCCTTGAGCGCCCCCACGCGGGTGCGCCAGCGCGGTGATTGCCCTAACGCCCACAGCGCCAGGGCGTAGGACAGGACTACGGCCAGGAACGCGGAGACCCGCGCCGCGCTACCCCAGCCGGAGGCCGAGCGCGAATCCGCGCCGCAGACGGCCAGCATTACGAAGGTCAGGGAAGTGACAGCGAACCCGAACGCCCTGTCCCACCAGTGGGCAGGGGCCGGGCGCTCGAGCTCCCGCAGGCGCAGCAGATCGGGGGAGCGGCTGCCCAGCAGCGAGACCACGGCGGCGGACCAGCCGGCGTAAAGGGCCGCGTACAGCCAGCCGGCCGCCCAGGAGATCCCCCGGGCAGGGACGAAAAGCAGGGCGCAGAGGGCCAGCACGCGCAGCGCGGCCTTCACGGCGGCCGCCGGGCGCGGGTCCCCGGCGGGAACGGATTCCTCGTGCATACCCGAAAATTATAGTATATACCCATGAACCTGCTCCCACTCTTTTTCGCCCTCATGCCGGCCGCGGCCGGCGCCTCCCAGGTCCGCCATACGCTCGACGTAAAGATAACCCCTTCCGCCTCCCTCATCCGCGTCAGCGACAAGGTCACGCTCGCCGAGCCCTCCCGCGAGCTGGTCTTCAGTCTGCGCGCGGGGATGTCCCCGTCCGCCAAGGAAGGGCGGCTGGAAGAGCTCCCGGCGGAGGCCGCCTCCCGTTACGGCATAAATTCGGCGGGCTCCGCCCCGCTCTCCGTCTATAAGCTCACCTTCCCCGGGCCGGCCTCCTCATTCACGCTGGACTACCAGGGCAGGATCTTCCAGCCGCCGGGCGAGCAGGCCCAGGAATACGCTCGCAGCTTCTCCGAGACCCCCGGCATTATCTCGGCCGACGGCTGCTATCTCTCCGGGGCCTCGGGCTGGTACCCCTCTTTCGGGGACGGGCTGGTCACCTACGACCTGCGCGCGTCCGTCCCCGCCCCGTACGACACCGTCTCCGGCGGCGACAGGACCGAGCACGCCGTGAAGGGCGGCGCGGCCGCCGCCCGCTGGGTGGCCTCCTCGCCGCAGGACGAGATAAACCTGACCTGCGGCAAGTATACCGAGTATGCCCGGGAGGAGCGGGGCCTCAAGTACTACGCCTTCCTGCTGCAGCCGGACCGGGCCCTGGCGGACAGGTACCTGGAGGCTACCGGCCGCTACATCTCCATGTACTCGGACCTGCTCGGTCCTTATCCCTACCGCAAGTTCGCGCTCGTGGAGAATTTCTGGGACACGGGCTACGGCATGCCGTCCTTCACGCTGCTCGGCGGCAAGGTGATCCGGCTGCCGTTCATAATCAACACCTCCTACCCGCACGAGATCCTGCACAACTGGTGGGGCAACGGCGTTTTCGTGGACTACGCGTCCGGCAACTGGTGCGAGGGCCTGACCGCCTACCTGGCCGATTACCTGATAGCCGAGAACAGGGGCAAAGGCCGCGACTACCGCATGAGCACGCTGCAGAAGTACGCGGACTACGTCTCCGGCGGCGCCGACTTCCCGCTGACGGATTTCCGCTCCAGGCATTCCTCCGCGTCGGAAGCCATCGGCTACGGCAAGGCGCTGATGATGTACCACATGCTCAGGAACATGCTCGGCGACGCCAACTTCCACAAGGGGCTCCGGAAGTTCTATTCCGACAACCTGTTCAGCACCGCCTCGTTCGACCACCTGCGCGCGGCCTTCGAATCCGTGACCGGCCCCGGCCGCCTCAAGCCGTTCTTCGACCAGTGGACGAAGCGCGCCGGGGCGCCGGCCCTGCGGCTGCGCGGCGCCAGGCTGACCCGGACCCAGGAAGGCTACGACCTGGACTTCACCGTGGCGCAGACCCAGGACGGCCCGCCGTACTCGATGCAGGTCCCGGCCGCCATATATCTCGCCGGGCAGCCCGCGCCGCGCATGAAGACGCTGTCGCTCTCCGGCCCAGGGGACACCTTCCATTATTCGGTGCCGGTGATGCCGGTGCGGCTGGAGATAGACCCGGAGTTCGACGTGTTCAGGCGGCTCAGCCCGCTGGAGACGCCCCCTACGCTCTCCCGCGTGCTCGGCGCCGGGAAGCCCTCCATCATAGTCCCGGCCGGCGCCGGCGGGGCGCGGTGGCGGGAGCTGGCGGCGGCCTGGGACAAGGATAAGAGCAACCTGCCGGAGGTCGCGGAGGACTCATCCCTGCCGGCCCCCCCGGAGGCGGCCTCGTACTGGCTTTTCGGCGGAGAGAACCGTTTCGCCCCGGAGCTGCAGAAGTCCCTGGAGCGTTACGGCGCTGTCTTCTCCTCCGGCTCCGTCACGCTGGACAACCGCGTCTTCCCGCTGGCCGGCAGCACTTTCGTCTTCGCGGCCTTCAGCCCGGCCTCCCCGGAGCGCTCCGCGGCGCTGATACTCTCGGACAGCGCGGACAAGCTGGGGCTGCTGGCGGCCAAGCTGCCGCATTACGGGAAATACTCCTGGCTGGTCTTCGACAGCGGCATGAACTCCGTGGCCACCGGGATCTGGCCCGTGCGGAGCTCCCCTCTATCGGCCGACTTTTCCGAAGCCGCGCCCGCCGGCGGCCCCTACCCGGCGCGCGAGCCGCTGGCGGAGCTGCCGTCCGTCTTCTCCGAGGGGAGGCTCAGGGAGGACGCCTATTTCCTGGCGTCGCTGCCCGGGGGACGGGCTCCCGGCTCCAAAGGGCACGACAAGGCGGCGGCCCGTATCGCCGAGGCCTTCGGGAAGGCCGGCCTGAAGCCTTTCCCGGCGGACGGCTTCGCGCCGCCGGCCCGGCCCGGGGAGCGCAACGTTTCCGGGGCGGTGCGCGGCACGTCGCGCCCGGCCGAGTACGTCTTCATCACCGCGCACTACGACCATCTCCCCCCTGCCGGCGGGGCGGTCTACCCCGGCGCTGACGACAACGCCTCCGGCGCGGCCCTGCTGCTGGAACTGGCCCGCTATTACGCGGCCCGCCCGCGGGAGCGCACGATAGTGTTCGCCGCTTTCGACGGCGAGGAGACCGGCCTGGCCGGCTCGAAGGCGTACCTGGCCGCGCTGCCGCCGGACATAAAGGAAAGGACGGACGCCGCGCTGAACTTCGACACTGTGGGCAGGCTGGGCGCCGGCAGGATACTGGCGATAGGGACCGGCTCTTCGGACAAGTGGGTGCACATACTCCGCGGCGCGG
>JAKAMO010000253.1 GCA_021812825.1 bacterium
CTACGACTCCGGCTTCATCACCTTCTACTACCCCGAGCGCGTAAGCCAGGATTCCAAGATAGAGATAGTCTACGAGGTTTCCCCGTTCGGCGGGGTAGGCAACCAGTCGATGGTCGGCGGCCGCGTCTCCTACGATTTCGGCAGCCACCTTTCCGCCGGCTCCACCCTGCTTTACCAGGGCGGGATAAAGTCCAATACCGTACCGAGCGTAACCGACCTGACGAACAGCATGATGGTCTACGAGGGCGACGCCCAGCTTAAAGGCCTTAACCTTCTGGGCCTGAAGGCCTCGCTCGGCGCGGAAACCGCGCAGAGCCGGGTAAACCCGAACCTTAACGACTACGCCCTGATCGACAACATGGAAGGGGTTAAGCAGGAAGATTCCCCTGCGATGGACAAGAACTACTGGTTCATAACCGCCAACCCGGTCCAGGGCCCCGCCGACCCGCTGGCCCTTGACTGGTACAACGAGAACGTCAAGTCCAAGGACATAAACCCCGCCGCCGGCACGGACGCCACCCAGCAGGTGCTTGATTTCAAATACGATTTCAGCGTTTCGCCGGAAGTCTCGATAGTCTATCCGCTTTCCACTACCGGGCTTGATTTCTCGCAGAAGAACGTGCTGGAAATGGTCGTTTACGGCAGTAACGGCACCGCTGCCGGAACCGAAGGCCCGATGTTCAACATACACCTGGGCCAGGTCAGCGAGGACGCGGACAATACCGGAGGGCAGAGCTTCTCCTGCGCCTCCGGCCTTGTGCTGAGCGGCGCCCCTAAAAGCGAGGACCTCAACTGCGACTCCCAGGTTTCCAGCGCGGAGGACATAGGCTGGCTTTACGCCCCGGCGGGAAAGAGCTCGAAGCGCTACGGCGCCGGCAACGGCCGCCTGGACACCGAAGACCTCAACCAGAACGGCCGCCTGGACGGGCAGGACTTCACCGGAGGCAGCTTCGGCTATGTGACCGGGGCGATGTTCACGGACACGACCGATTCCCTGCCCAAGGACAATATTAACTTTACCGGCTGGCACACGCTGTACCTGCCGCTGGCCATTACCTCTACGGACACTTATAAGTGGAACGCCATAAAGCAGATCCGGATATCGCTTAAACAGACTCCCGGAGGCGCCGTTTCCGGCGTGATAAAATTCGCGCGCATCTCGGCGGTAGGGAACAGCTGGACCGTGCAGTCAAGCACCGACCCCGGCAATATGCAGGCCGTCGGCGTGAACAACCACGACAACCCCGGCTACACGCCTATTTACGACGCGGGCGGCGACGCTTCCACGGTCTACAACAACCTCTACGGCTCGGTCAGCCAGCAGAAGCAGCAGACCAATTCCACCTCCATCACGGAGCAGACGCTGGCCCTGGATTACAGTAACATCTATTCGACTTCGACCATCTACGTCTACAGGAAATTCTCCACGGCGCTGGACATTTCCCAGCACGGCAAGCTCCGCTTCCTGGTAAACAACCAGGGCCCGCTGGACAGCGGGGCCTCTTTCTTCCTCAAGGCCGGGGACATGAACAACTATTTCAAGGCCTCGGTGCCCCTTAACTTCACGGGCTGGCGGCTCATCGTAGTGAACCAGGAAGACCTGACCGGGGACAAGATCCCGGACATCTGGACCCCGTCCACTCCCGGCGTGCAGATCTCCTCGAGGGGGACCCCGAGCCTGCAGCAGGTGCCGCAGTTCATAGCGGGCGTGGAAGCCACGGACGGCAGCGAGCACCACGGCACCGTCTACTTCGACGAGCTGCATCTTGCGGAACCCCTTACGCGCGCGGGCAGCGCGCACAAAGTGGAGGCGGCTTTTGAGATCCCCGGCTGGCTGAGTTTCGGCGGCAAGGACCGCTTTATGGACCGCAGCTTCCAGACCCCGGTCACCGCCATAGCCAACCAGGACAACGAGCAGCAGACGGGCTACCTGAATATCACCAGGCTGGCGTTCTTCCCCCTGAGCTTCACCGCGGCCAGGCAGATCACGGAGACGCCCAACACCCTGACCACCGGCTCCAACAACCTTGTCAACTCCCTGCAGCAGGGGCGCGTGAACAAGTTCGACGGCACGGCCTCCGGCAACCTCAGCCTCGGGGCGCTGCCGAAACTGGGCCTTAATTACACGAAGGGGATAACCGACTACAGCCTGCTGAGCCGCAAGGACGACAAGAACCTTTACGCGGCGAACCTTGCCTATTCGCTGCCCGGCTCCATCCCGGTGCTGCCGCGCTCCCTCAACCTGAATTATTCGCTCGGGCGCAACAAGATAAACTACGACGCAAGCCGGCTTTTGCTCACGGACGGGCTGTACGAGACCGACGAACGGACGGACTCCTACGGCGCAAAGCTGACCTTCATTCCCTGGAACGGCTCTTCCTTCAACCCCGGCTATTCGCTGCAGACGGCCAACGAACAGCGCTCCCCGGTCTCTGACCCGCTGCGGACGGAGCACTACAATAAGTCCATGCAGCAGACCGTGGAGTTCAATTCCAACCTCCTGTTCGCCCGCTGGCTTAACCCTTCGGCGAACTACTCGGTCACCACCATAGAGAACAACAATCTGACCCTTACTACCGTCACGGTCGCGCAGTCCTCCGCCGTCTTCACCACGGGAAGCATAAACAGCGTGAACCGCACCGCCCAGGGAGGCGTGGGGCTTACCCTCAACATCAACGACCTGGCGCCCAGGAACCGCCTGCTGCGCTCGATGGTGCTTTCCTCTAATTACCAGATACAGGACGGCGACTCGTGGAGCAACATCGAAGGCGAGTACAATACCCGCGACCACCTCTGGCTCAGGCAGTCCCTTAAGCCGTCCAACCCTTTCGCCCAGCGCAACTCCCTCACGCTGCGCGACACGATCACCTCCACCCAGCGCTGGCAGCCTTTCGAGGGGTACGCCTTCAAAGGCCCGGCGGCGCCGCTTACCACCCTTTCTCTCACCAACAATTTCAGCAACTCGGTACAGCGCTCCGAGGTCACCGGCACTATCTCCAAAAGCGTGAACCGGACCTTCCCCGACATGATAGTCTCGCTCTCCCAGCTGGAGAACCTGTTCAGCGCGCGGCGCTGGGCGCAGGGCGCGACCATAAACCTCAAGTACTCGCGCAACACCAATGAGGCTAAAAACCTCTCGCTCGACACCTCCGGGACCTACGGGGCGGACCTGCGCTTCAAACTGCTCAACACTATGGACACCGCGGCCAGCTATAACCTGCGCCTCACCGATAAGAAGGACCTCCGGGTCCGGCAGATCACCCAGGAGACCAGGCACGACGAC
>JAKAMO010000069.1 GCA_021812825.1 bacterium
TAGATGCCTTCCTTAGTGCCGGCATCCACTACCACCTTGCCGAGCGGGTCGAAGCACATCGAATTGCCGGAGTACTCGATCTTGCCTTCCATGCCCACCCGGTCCACGCCTATGCAGTAGGCCTGGTTCTCCACCGCCCTGGCGCGCAGCAGCGTCATCCAGTGTTCCGCGCGGCGCATCGGCCAGGCCGCTATAACCACGTACACGTCGACGTCCTTGGCCTTGTTCCAGAACAGATAGGGGAAGCGCAGGTCGAAGCAGACGGCCGGCATGACCCGCAGGCCGTCCAGCCTGAAGACCTCCTGCTTCGAACCGGAATTGTAGTGCTTGTCCTCGCCACCGAACGCGTACAGGTGGATCTTGGAATACGTGTTGACCCGGTTGCCCTTGCGGTCGAGCGTGATCAGGTTGTTGTAGCTCTTCTCCACTCCGCCGTAGGAGATATTGATGCCGTTCTCCGCGGCCAGGCCCGAAAAGAACGCGTGGTCCTCGTCGGTGAGCTCGGCCACGGCCGTGTTCATCGTGAAGCCGGAGAGGGTCATCTCGGAGAAGACCAGCCAGTCCATCTCGGAGCGCCGCTTGTAATCCGTAAGCAGGTCCTCGATCCTGGTCTTGTTGGCGTCCTTGTCCTCCCACTTGATGTCGTACTGGCAGAGCGCTACTTTCATGTTGTCTCCTTAAGAACCGTTCACTTCTTCCCGGGCCGGGATGCCAGCGCCACTTTCTCCTTAGTGACCGGCATGGATCTCACCCGCACGCCCAGCGCGTCGGCTACCGCGTTGGCTATCAGCGGCGCGCAGGGGATCATCGTGTGCTCGCCGACGCCGCGGGCCCCGAAAGGGCCGTCCGGCTGTGCCACCTCGATGATTATCGGCACCACCTCGTCCGGCATGTCCATGGAGGTAGGGATCTTGTAATCCGAGAAGTTAGGGTTGAGGAGCTTGCCCCTGGCGTCATAGCGCATGTCCTCGTAGAGCACCGTGGCGAAGCCCTGAAGCAGGCCGCCTACCACCTGGCCCCTGACGAGATCGGGATTGATGGCCTTGCCGCAGTCCACGGCGAGCGCAACCTTCTTTATCTTCATCCTGCCCGTCTCGCGGTCTATCTCCAGTATGATGCCTGCCGCGCCGGTGGTATAGTGGACGTTCGGGTGGCCGCCCTGGCCGGTCTCGGGGTCGCTGATCGCCGAAGCGAACTCGGGCATGAACACTCCTGAGCCCATGATCGGCCCGCCCTTGAAGGTATGGTCGTCCGCCTGTATGCCGTTTATGACGAAATCCCTGAACGGCAGGGAGAAGGCCGGCTTGGTGCGGCACTTCACCTTCTCGTCCTCGAGGTACAGGGTGCTCTTGTCCAGGCAGTGCACGCGCTGCACCAGGTCGAAGATGCGCTCGCGCGCCTCCAGCGCGGCGCGCTTGACCGCGTTGCCGCAGCCCCACGTCACGTGCGAGCCCACGGTCTGCCACTCGTAAGGGTTACGGTCCGTGTCCGGAGTTTCCACGCGTATCTTGGAGACCGGCACGGAAAGCACCTCGGAGGCTATCTGCGCCATAACGGTCAGCAGGCCCTGGCCTATCTCCATGCCGGAGACCAGGAGGTTGATGCTGCCGTCCTCGTTGAACTTCAGGAAAGCGCTGGAGCTGGCGTTGGGCGGCATCGCCGGGGACTTCCAGAAGCAGACCAGCGACTTGCCTATGGCCTTCTTCGGGTCCCTGGACTTCTCCTTCCTTCCCCAGCTTATCTCCTGCTCCACTTTCTCGATAGCCTCGTGGATGCCGGTGGGGTTCATATGCGCGCCGTAGGGAAGGGTATCGCCCTCCTTGATGGCGTTGCTCTTGCGGAACTGCACCGGGTCCACTCCGAGCTTCTCGGCCATGCGGGTGATGTGGGACTCCAGGCCGAAGAGGAACTCGGAGTAGCCGAAACCGCGGTAGGCTCCGCAGGGGGGAAGGTTGGTATAGGTGCACATCGAGTCCACGCTCAGGTTGTCCACCTTGTAAGGGCCGCTGGCAGACAGGCCGGCGGCGTTGACGACGTTGGCGCCGTACTCGACGTAGGCGCCCGCGTCCCAGTGCAGCTTGAAGTCGAGGGCGGTTATCTTGCCGGTCTTCGTGGCGCCCATCTTTATTTTCGCGGTGACGCCGAGGCGCTGGTAGGTGTTGTAGAACTCCTGCGCGCGGCTCCACAGCAGCTTGACCGGGCGGCCCGGGACCGCTATGGCCAGCGCGGCCGCTATGATCTCCATCGTGACGCCGGCCTTCCCGCCGAAGCCGCCTCCGATGTAGGTGCTGATCACTCGCACGTCCTTATGGCCGATGCCGAAGGCCTTCAGCGTCTCGGCGAAGACGTGGCGCTGGGTGAACGGCGACTGGGACGAGGTCCACATCGTCAGGCGGCCGGAGGCGTCGTACAGGCCGACGGCCGAATGCGGCTCGATAGCGCAGTGGGCGTAGCGCGGGACGTAATAGGTGTCCTCCAGCACGAGATCGGCCTCTTTGAATCCCTTCTCCAGGTCTCCCTTGCGGATCTTGCGCCAGTGGGCGATGTTTGTGCCCGGCTTCGGGAAGAACCAGGGCACGTGCTGGTAATCCTTGAGGTCGGGATGGACGAGGGGGGAGTCCTTCTCCAACGCCTTCACTGCGTCCAGCACGGCCGGCAGCTCCTGGTAGTTCACCTTGACCAGGGCGGCGCCGCGCAGGGCCACTTTAGGGTCCGTGGCCACCACGGCGGCGACCTGCTCTCCGACGAAGCGCACGACGTCGCTGGCGAAAATGTACCTGTCGTTCATGTACAGGCCGAACTTGTGGATGAAATTGCGTCCGGTGACCACCTTGACCACGCCGTCGAGCTTCTCGGCCTCGGAGGTGTCTATGGATTTTATCCTGGCATGGGCGTAAGGGCTCTCCACGAGCGCCGCATAGAGCAGGCCCGGTCCGAATTCCAGATCGTCCGTGTATTTCGCCGCGCCGCGTATCTTCTCCCAGCCGTCGACGCGCTGTACCGATTTGCCGACCACCTCGAGCCCGCCCATCTTTTCGGCGCGGACGCCGTTTTTCCCCGGCTTGCTCTTTACTTTCGGAAGATGCATATCCCCTCCAGATATCTGCGCGCTATTTGGAACGTTTCCGGTACGCGTCCGGAGCCTGCGGCGCGGGTGCGCAGTTGGTCATGGTGAAGTTTACCGGCGAAGGCACCCTCTGGTTCCCCTGGCCGTAAAATCCGCCCTGCACGCACTGCCCGGCAGCCACGGGCAGCGCCTCTATCTTCACGGGATCCAGCGTCATCATCCCAGGCTGGCCGCGCCAAAGCCTGCGGACGCGGTAGCGAAGCGGGGCGTAGCCGGCAAAACCGTCGTTCACCTGGATGCGCGCGCCCGGAGGCTCGGACGCGACGTCAACGGTCTCGTCTACGTACGGGGCGCTCTCCTGAGGCTGGGACATAAAAGGAAGGGGCTTCTTCGCGGCCGGGGAGGCGCCGTACCTCCCCGGCTGGGGCATGGCGCAGGCGGAAAGGCACAGAAGCGAGAAAAGGGACAGGGCCGTTCTCATATCAGCGCCCCTTGGCCGTCTCAGCTATGGCCCTGACTATCGGCTCGTAGCCGGTGCAGCGGCAGAGATTCCCGGCGATGGCCTCTTTTATGTCGTGCTCCGAGGCGGCCGGGTTCTTTTCCAGCAGCTCGGTGGCTGAAAGGATGACGCCGGGCGCGCAGAAGCCGCACTGGAACGCGTTCCTCTCATGGAACTTCTTCTGCAGTTTCTGGGTCCACTTGCGGTTATTGGCGCCTTCCAGCGTCACTATCTGCGCGCCGTCGGCCTCCACGGCAAGGGCCAGGCAGGAGCGCACGGTACGGCCGTTCATCAGCACCGTGCAGGTGCCGCAGTCGCCGCGGTCGCAGCCGACCTTAGGGCTCTTTATCCCCAGCCTTCCGCGCAGAACGTCCAGCAGCACGTCGTTGGGGTCCACCGTGACGGCGACCGCCTCGCCGTTGAGTTCGAACTTTATATCGTGGCTTTTCATCGGGATCTCCGTTCAGCAGATGCTGCCGGCGCCGTACTTCGGGCCCTTGCCGAAAAGGCGGGAAACCGCCGCCTGCAGAGCGCGCTCCAGCATCACCTGCGCCATGTGCAGGCGGTATTCCTTCGAGGAGCGTATATCGCTGATGGGCGAGAGTTCGCCCAGCAGCGCCTCCTTGGCCTTCTCCAGCACCTTCGGGCCGAGCTTACTGCCGTTCAGTACGGCCTCGGTCTTAGGACAGCGTCCTGGAACGGGGCCAAGCGCGCAGGCCGCGACCCGGTAGGTAGTATCGGAGAGGACGAGGGCCGCTATCCCGCCCTGGGCGAGGTCCTCTCCCTCGTAGCGGGAAAGCTTCATGTAGCTTCCGCCGTGCTTCAGCACGGGGACAGGGAGCTCTATCGCGGTCAACAGTTCTTCGGGCTGCAGCGCGGTGCGCTTCGGGCCGGTGAACCAGTCCGCCAGCGGGATCCGGCGCTCGCCCTTGAGGCTGCGGACCAGCACCTCGGCTTCGTACAGGGCCAGGGCCGGGGCCGAATCGGCGGAAGGGACGGCGGAGCAGATATTCCCAGCGACGGTAGCCCTGTTGCGTACTCCGGCGGAAGCCACGGTCAGAGCGGCCTCCCAGAGCACAGGGAACCGCTCCTTCACCTGCGCGGACTCGATGATGTCCGTGAACGTCGCCAGAGCGCCGATGCGCAGCGTGCGGGCGCTGAGCGAAAGACCGCCGAGCTCCGGCAGGGACTTCACGTCGACCACCACCTCCGGCCTGACCAGCCCTTCCTTTAGGTGGACGACAAGATCGGTCCCTCCGGCCAGAGCCCTGGCCTTCTCCTTGTAAAGCGAAAAGACATGGAGAGCCTCCTCCATGTCCTTAGGTCTGACGTACTCGAATTCTGCGGTTATAGGCATATCTCCTCCGGCCTCGCCGGCGGGCCGGCCGATAATCGGCCGGCCCTTGGCGGTCTCAGGCGGTCCAGGCCACTACGCGGCCCATCGACGACTCCAGCTCCATGCCCTTCAAGGGGAAGAAGCCGAGCCAGCAGCGCTTGTTCGAGAGCTTGTCTATCTCGCCGCCGAGGTTCTCGGCGTGCACGAGGCGCTTCGGGAACAGCTTCAGGTGCATCACCTGATAGTACTCCTCGGTCGGGAACATGTCGTCCCACTTCTGGCCGTACGTTGCCACCAGCTTGTTCTCGGCCTCGATGAACAGCTTCGGGTGCCAGTTGCGGATGATCGTGTTCATCGGGTGGTCGGCGGAGCCGCAGTCCACGCCTATCCACTTGAACTTCATGTCCAGCGCCCATTTATGGAAGCGCGGCCCCGGTCCGGGATGCTTGCAGAAGTAACGCACCTCGTCGGAGTTCTTCTCGTACCAGGCGTACTTGTGGTAGCCGGTGTTGATGATAAGGATGTCGCCCTTGCGGATATCGGCGCGCTTCATCAGCGTCTCGGGCTCGTAGAGGCCGTAGTCCCCTACGTCCTTGGAGATGTCGACCACTACGGCGGGGCCGGTCCACTCGCGCATCGGCACCTGCCCTATCGTGCGGCCGGCGCCGAAAAAGTGTATCTCTCCGTCCATATGCGTGCCGACATGGTTGGAGGTCTTTATTATCTGGCCGTTGGCGCCCTGGCCCATGTGCGCTCCGGCTATCCGCTTGAAGTACTGTACCTGCAGCGGCATGTAGCTGGGCCACGGGGGGGTATGCACGCTGAGCGGCTGCGTCAGGTCGTACATTTTGGCCTTATCTAGGAATTTTATAAAGTCGTTGGGTTTCATCGCATCTCCTGTCGCCTGCGCTTGGACTTGCCGGAAAACACCCGGCGTCCGCCGTTTTTCCCGGCGAGCCGCGCAGAAACTCCAGGTGCCTTCCCTCACTTAGGATTCTAACAAATGCAGGGGGGCAAATAAAGGCGGGAAGATGGGCCGGCGCAGAGTCAGCCGGCGGTCTTGGGATAAAGACTCCGGGCGCAGTCCGGGCACAAACCGTGGGAGAGGTTAACGTCAGGCGAGGCTTGCTTGATGTAGACTTCCACGCGCTCCCAGACGCCGTCGGACGAGCGGATACGCTTGCATGAGGAGCAGATGGGGAGCAGGGAGCGCATCTCCACCAGTTCGGAGATGTCCTCCAGCACTACTATGGCGTAAAGTCTGTCCCCATAGGAAAAAGGCGAGGCAGATATCAGAACCGAGACGCCACGCGCGATGCCGGCATGCTTGACAGTGATGTCGAGGCGGCGCCGTTTGACGCTGGTACCGGCAAGCGCCTCGCTCACCGAGCCCCGGATGACGCAGTCGGCGCAGGAAGGGCCGCTGCCGCATCCTTCTGAGACATCGTCGGAGTGGATGCAGTGCATCAGCTCCCCGGCGCGGGTCCCGTACAGTCTGCCGTCCTCTCCGGCCAGCAGTTCCGCCGCGGCCTTGTTGCGGAAGAAGACGCGGGCGTCGTCGTCCATCACCATCACGATGGACGGCACCGCGTCCAAGGCGTGGCGCATGAACGCCGCGGTGCCGGAAAGATCCGCCACTTCAGTATGACCTGGACATCAGCACCCGCTGCTTCGAGGGCTTGCCTGTCAGGATGCACTTGCCCTCGCCCCTGGCCTCCGGCGGGATCTGGTCCTCGAACGGGATGTTGCGGACGCTGGTCTCGAAGCGTTTGGCCATCTCGTCCTCCTGCTCGGGCGTGCCCGCCCAGTGCACCCAGGCGAACCCGCCGCCCTCGTCCTTGAAGAACTTCTCGTAATCGTCCAACCTGTCGATCACGCGCGTGCGGGCGGCGCGGAGGTTCCGGGCGCGCTCCAGCAGCTCTTTCTGCATAGCCTCCAGGGTCGGAACTATGGAGGCGATGGCCTCCGCCCTGGGGAGGAAGACCTTGCGGCGCTTGCGTTGCGCCTCGGGCGCCTCGCCCGGGATCTCCGCCACGAAGCGGCGCGCGATACAGAGGGACCCCTTCTCGAGGTCCTTCGGGCCGATCTCTATGCGGAGCGGGACGCCCTTCCCCTCCCATTCGTAGTACTTGGCGCCGGGCATTATGCCGTCGCGGTCGTCTATCCTGACGGCCACGCCCTTGGCCTTCAGCTCGGCCGCGACCTTCCCGGCCTCTTCCGAGGTCTTGGCGCGCTCCTCGTCGCTCTTGTAGATCGGCACTATGACCACCTGCACCGGAGCCAGCTTCGGCGGAAGCACGAGCCCGTTGTCGTCCGAATGGGTCATTATAAGCGCGCCGATCAGGCGGGTGCTTACTCCCCAGCTGGTGGCGTAGACGTATTCGAGCTGGCCGTCCTTGTTCTGGAACTTCACATCGGCGCCTTTGGAGAAGTTCTGACCCAGGTAGTGGCTTGTGCCCATCTGCAGGGCCTTGCCGTCCTGCATCATGCCCTCTATCGAGAGCGTCTCGATGGCGCCGGCGAAGCGCTCGCCCTCCGTCTTGCGGCCCTTGACGACCGGAACCGCCATCACGTTCTCGGCGAAGTCGGCGTACACGTCAAGCATGCGCCAGACCTCCTCCATAGCCTCCTTCTCTGTGGCGTGGGCGGTGTGGCCCTCCTGCCAGAGGAACTCGGCGGTGCGCAGGAACAGGCGCGTGCGCATCTCCCAGCGCACGACGTTGGCCCACTGGTTTATCAGCAGCGGCAGGTCGCGGTAGCTCTGGATCCAGTTCTTGTACTGCGCCCAGATGATGGTCTCGCTGGTGGGGCGCACCACGAGCGGCTCCTCCAGTTTGGACTCCGGGTCGGGCACGACCTCGCCGTCCACCGACTTGAGCCGGTGATGCGTTATCACAGCGCATTCCTTCGCGAATCCGGAGGCGTGCTTCTCTTCTTTCGTCAGGAAAGAAAGCGGGATGAAGAGGGGGAAATAAGCGTTCTCATGGCCGGTGGCCTTGAAACGGTCGTCGAGCTCGCGCTGCATCTTCTCCCAGATGGCGTAGCCGTGCGGGCGTATCACCATGCAGCCGCGCACCGGCGAATGCTCGGCGAGAACGCCCTGCTTTATAACGTCGAGGTACCACTGCGCGTAGTCCTTGGCGCGCGGAGTGACCGCTGAGGATGCATTATTCTGCTGGTTAGCTGGTTTGTTCATTTCGTGTTCCTGATCTTGCGTATCACTTCGTTGACCCACTCGCTTTCCTTGACTACCTTGATCTGCTTGCCCTTCTCTATCCAGATGCCGCGGCCCTTGCCGCCGGCCACTCCGAAATCCGCAGAGCGCGCCTCTCCGGGTCCGTTGACCACGCAGCCCATCACGGCTATCTTCATGCCTTCGGACTTCTTCAAAAGCGCGCCGTCGGAGTATATCCGGTCCTCCAACTGGTGTATGACCCGGCCTACGTCCACCTGGCAGCGGCCGCAGGTCGGGCAGGAGACCAGGTCGGGGCCGTAATGACGAAGGCCGAGGGCCTTGAGTATCTCGTAGGCTGCCCGCACCTGCATGACCGGGTCCTCGGTAAGTGAGACGCGGATGGTGTCCCCTATTCCCTGCGTCAGCAGCATCCCTATGCCGAGGGAGGACTTGACGGTTCCGGAGAGGAAGCTGCCCGCCTCGGTGACGCCGAGGTGCAGCGGGATATCCGACTTGGAGGCGAAGAGCGTGTTGGCCATCAGCGTGCGCTCGATGTCGTCGGCCTTCAGCGAAACGACTATGTCGCGGAAGCCGAGGCCCTCCAGGATGCGGACCTCGTCCAGCGCTTCTTTCACCATCTGCCTGGCCCAGTCGTACGGCTTCCAGGCCGGTTTGGGGTTATCCTTCAGCGCCTTCAGCGAGCCGGCGTTGACGCCGATGCGTATGGGAATACCGGCGGACTTGCAGATTTTCACGACCTCGCGCACCTTGTCCTTCTCGCCGATATTGCCAGGGTTGATGCGGACCTTGTCCACGCCCTGCTTCACAGCCTCTACGGCGAGGCGCCAGTCGAAGTGTATGTCCGCCACCAGCGGTATGGATATACCGCGCTTAATGCGCCCCAGTGCCCTCGCGGCCTCCATGTCCGGCACGGCGACCCGGATTATCTCGCAGCCGGCACCCTCCAGGGCGCGGACCTGGTCCACGGTCGCCTTGACGTTCCGAGTGTCGGTATTGCACATGGACTGCACCGAGACAGGGCTGGCGCCGCCTATGGAGAAGCGCCCTACTTTCACCTTGCGCGTCTTGCGCGGACGGGGACAGGAACAAGCCATCTATTTCTCCTGCCCCTGCGCGGCCGCGGCCTTCCTGGCCGCATGAGAGGAGACGATGCGCATGATGTCATTGTAGGTGGCGAAGAGCAGTATAGCGAACAGCATGGCCATGCCGGCCGCGTTCACGTACTTCATCAAGCCGGCGGTCAGCTTGCGCCTTGAAATTCCCTCGAAGAGGTAGAGCACCGCCCAACCGCCGTCGAGCAGCGGGATCGGCAGCAGGTTGAAGAAGCCCACCGCCACCGAGATCAGGCCTATCAGAAAGAAGAAGTCCGCAGCCCCGCTGTGTGCGGCCTTGCTGACGATGTTGACGATGCCGATGGGGCCGGCCAGGTCCGGCTTCTCCCGTTTATGTATGTTGGAGGCCAGCGTCTTCACAGTGAACGCCGTCCAGTACCAGCACTGGTAGGCGCCCATCCTGAAGCCCTTCAGCAGCGGCACCCGCTGGTAATCCACGCCAGGAGCTATGCCTATCACGCCGTTGCTGCCGGCGCCGGAAGCCAGTCGGGTCTTCAGTTTCACCTCGGACGAGGCGCCGCCGCGCTCGTAGACCAGCGATATCTCCTTCTCCGGCCTGGAATGTATGACGTCGGCCATCTGCGTCCAGGTCGAGACCTCCTTGCCGTCGACACGGAGTATTCTGTCCCCTGACTTGAGCCCGGCCGTGTCGGCGGGATAACCCTGCGTCAGGTCGCCTATGACGGGGGCGTCCGAAGGTCTCGGGGCCCCCATGACAAGTATCACGGCGGAGAATAGGACGAAGGCCAGCAGATAGTTCATCACAGGTCCCGCGAAGACCACCCCCAGCCGGGTGTACCAGGGCTTGGCGAAGTACTCGTACGGCGCGCGGGGCGCCGCCGGAGCGGGTTGCGCCTGCTTTTCCGCCGCCTCCTCCTCCAGGTTCTCTCCGGCAGGCTTGACGTAGCCGCCCAGCGGCACCAGGCGGACCGAGTAGCGCGTGTCGCCGCGGGTGAAGCCGGCCAGCTCGCGGCCGAAGCCGAACGAGAACTCCTCGACGCGTATTCCAACGAGCTTGCAGACCATGAAATGGCCGAACTCGTGCAGGAAGATGACGAGTCCGAAAGTGAACAGGACCGCGAGTATCGATATGATCATCAGTACCTCTTGCCTATAACGTCGGCCTCCGCGGCCGCCTTCTGTCGCGCCCAGGCGTCGGCTTCTACCGCGGCCGACAGCGTCAGGCGGCCCTCGCCGCCGCGGCAGGCCGCGAGAACCTTCTCTATCACCGCCGGGATGCCCGTAAAGCCCAGACGCCCCGAGATGAACCGCTCCACCGCGACCTCATTGGCCGCGCTCAGCACCGCGGGCTGCGTGCCGCCGCGCCGAGCAGCTGTCAAAGCCAGCTCCAGACAGGGGAAGCGGCGGAAGTCGGGCCGGAAGAAGTCGAGCCGCGCCAGCTTGAAGAAGTCCAGCGGCTCGGCCAGCGACGGGGCCCGGTCCGGCCAGGTCAGGGCGTACTGTATCGGCAGCTTCATGTCCGGCCACGAAAGCTGGGCCAGCACCGACCCGTCCTTGAACTCCACTCCGGAATGGACCACCGACTGGGGATGGACAAGCACTTCGATCTTGGAGATCGGCACGGAGAACAGGTTCATGATCTCGATAGCCTCAAGACCCTTGTTCATCAGCGTGGAGGAATCCACGGTTATCTTCGGCCCCATGCTCCAGCGGGGATGCTTGAGCGCCTGGGCCGGGGTGACCTTGGCCAGCGACCCCTTGGCGGCGTAGAACGGGCCCCCGGAGGCCGTGAGGAAGACGCGGTTCAGGACCTCGTCGTAACGGCCCGGCTTCACTCCGGCCAGGCACTGGAAGATAGCGGAAGGCTCGGAATCTACGGGGATGATCCTGGCCTGCCAGCGGTCCGCTTCCCGCATCAGGAGCTCTCCCGCCATGACCATCGGCTCCTTGTTGGCCAGCGCGATGTGCTTCGAAGCGCGGATGGCCGCGAGCAGCGGGGCGAAACCGACCGCCCCGGTCACGGAACTGAGCACGATATCGGCTTCCTGCAGGGATGCAAGCGCGGCCAGTCCCTCGACCCCGGGCGGCAGCACCTTGGTCCCGCGCGGCGCCGAGGCTTTCAGTTCCTTCCAGGACGAGTAATCGAAAACGGATATATACGCCGGCCGGAACGCCTTCGCCTGGGCCAGCAGGGCCTTCACGCTTGAATTGGCGGAGAGGCCGAGCACTCGCCAGCCGCGGCCCAGCTTACGCACCGCCTTGAGCGCGTTCACGCCGATCGAGCCGGTGGAGCCCAGTATTACGACGTTCTTCATTTCAGGGCCAGGACCGAATAGTAGTAGATGACCGGAGCGAGGAAGATATAGGAATCGAAGCGGTCCAGCACGCCGCCGTGCCCCGGCAGCAGCGACGACGAGTCCTTGGCCCCGACCGCGCGCTTCAGCATGGATTCGGCGATGTCGGAGACCTGGCCGAAAATCCCGATCAGCACGCCGGCGCCAGCGGCGAAAACGGGGGGGAAGGCCCCGGAGATGCGGGCTATCGCCCAGGCTGTCAGTATCGCCGCGATGAAGCCGGCGGCGGCGCCCTCCCAGGTCTTCTTCGGACTTATCGTCGACAGTTGGCGCCTGCCGAAGGACCTGCCGAAGAAATAAGCGGCCGTGTCCATGACCCAGACCGTGATGATGAGCATCAGCGTCAGCCAGAGGCCGGCGGGCCTGAAGTCTCGGATCGCGACGAGATGGAACAGGCACCAGGAGATCATGAAGACGCCCATCAGGGTCAAGCCTATCCTCTCGAGGTACTTCTTCGGGGAGAAGAGCTCCCAGGCCATGACGCCGATCACTACCGCCGAGACGACCAGTCCGGAGAAGTTGTCCGGACCGGCCTGCTGGGCGGAAAAACGGTCGAAATACAGCGCGGCGGGCAGCAAAAGGCCGAAGAGGTAGAGGGCGGGGGCATGCACCGGCTTAGCGCCCAGCTTCATCAGCGTGGCGTACTCCCGCAGCGAGACCGCGATGATGGCCAGCACGAAGATGGCGTAAGCGGGACCGCCGGCCTTTATCAGCAGCAGCACCAGCGGTATGCCGGCTACGGCGGTGAGTATCCTGGGTAAAAGCATTATTTCCCTCTCCTTCTCTCGCGCGCCTGATATTCGAACAGAGCCTTCATGAACTCCTCTTCGCGGAAATCCGGCCAGAAAGTCTCGGTGACGTAGAACTCGCTGTACGCGGTCTGCCAAAGCAGGAAATTGGAGATCCGCAGCTCTCCGGAAGTGCGTATCAGCAGGTCCGGGTCCGGCAGTCCCGGCGAATAAAGCAGCGACGAGAAGGTCTTCTCGTCTACGACCCTAAGTCCTTCGTCGATCGCCTTGTTGACCGCATCCAGGATCTCCTGACGGCCGCCGTAGTTCAGGGCGATGTTGAGCACCATCCCCGTGTTGCCTTCCAGCCTGCGCACAGCGGCGTCCATGACCTTGCGGGCCGCGGCCGGCATCTGCTCGGTGCGGCCGCTGAACACCAGCCGTACGTTCTCGCGCGCCAGCTCCTCCGTGTAGGCAGAGATGGTCCTCTCCAGCAGGAACATCAGAGCCTTGACCTCCAGCTTGGAGCGGCTCCAGTTCTCCGTGGAGAACGCGTAGATGGTAAGAGCCTTCACTCCGGCTCTGCTAGCGCAACGGACCACGGCGTGGACGGAGTCCACGCCGGCCTTGTGCCCCGCTATCGACGGCAGGCCGCGGGCCTTGGCCCAGCGGCGGTTGCCGTCCATGATGATCGCCACATGGGCGGGCAGGCGGGAGGGATCGAGCCGGTCTTGATGGGGCATCGGCGGCTCAGACCGTCAGCAGCTCCTTTTCCTTGGCCGCCACCGAGTCGTCCACCTTCTTCACGAAGGCGTCGGTAAGCTTCTGTACCTCGTCCTCGCAACGCTTGGCGTCGTCTTCGGAGAGCTCTCCGGACTTCTGCGCTTTCTTGACCTTCTCCAGCGCGTCGCGGCGGATGTTGCGCACGGCGACGCGAGAATCCTCACCCATGCTGTGCACCACCTTCACCATTTTCTTGCGCTGGTCTTCGGTCATCGGGGGGAGATTTATGCGGATGATGCCGCCGTTGCGCGAGGGAGAGGAACCGAAATCCATCTTGCGCAGCTCCGCCTCCACGGCGTCCACCGCGCCGGCGTCCCAGGGCCTCACCTCCAGCGTGCGGGGCTCGGGGACCGAGACGGCCGCCACCTGCTTCAGAGGGACGCGGGAACCGTAGTATTCCACCTGCACGTTATCGAGCAGCTGGGGGTTCGCCCGTCCCGTGCGGAGGGACGTGAGATCGCGTCTCATCTTTTCCATCTTATCGCCCATCTCCATCTCGGCTTCCGCCAGCACGTCCTGAATCGAGAATTCAGACATAGATCTCCTCCTGATGCCGCAAAAACGATAGCGGCCCAGATAAATTATATTAAATTATACCCGGATTGCTAGGGGCGCGGGGACGAGGAGACCTCGTCCTCAACGAGACCGCAGATTATATGGGCGGCCAGGATATGTATCTCCTGGACGCGCGGGGTATCCTGCGAAGGGGCAAGGAAGGAGAGGTCGCAATGGGGAAGGATGGCCCCACCTTTAGCGCCGAAGAAGCCGACCACCGACATTCCGAGCTCCTTCGCCTTTATGACCGCCTTGAGCACGTTGGGGCTGGAGCCGGAGGTGGAGATAGCTATCAGCAGGTCACCCTTGCGGCCAAGCGCCTCCACCTGCCGCTCGAAGACGCGGTCAAAGCCGTAGTCGTTGCCGAGGCAGGTCAGCACGGACGTGTCGGTGGTAAGGGCCACGGCTGCTATCGCGCGCCGCTCCTTCTTGAAGCGTCCCACCAGCTCCCCGGCGATATGCTGGCTGTCGGCGGCCGAGCCGCCGTTGCCGCAGACCAGCACTTTCCCGCCTGCGTTCGCGACCTTGGCCATGAGCGCGGCGATAGGGGCTATCGCCGAATGGTCGGCGGCCAGGGCCGCGGCGGCCTCCTGGTGCTGCTTGATGGCGGAGAGGATCTTCTCTTCCATAATAGTAACGCTCAGGCCTGCTTGATCAGAGTGCCGATCCTCTCTCCGGACAGAGCCTTGCGGATGTTGCCGGACTTATGCAGATCGAACACCAGTATAGGGATATGGTTCTCCATGCAGAGGGTCAAGGCGCTCGCGTCCATGAACTTCAGGCCCTTGCTGATGGCCTCCATGTAGGTGATATCCTTGATCAGCTTGGCCTTCGGGTCCTTCTTCGGGTCGCCGGTGTAGACGCCGTCCACCTGCGTGGCTTTGAAGATCACGTCGGCGCCTATCTCGGCCGCGCGCAGGGCCGCGGCCGTGTCCGTAGTGAAATATGGATTGCCGGTGCCGCCCGCGAAGATAACGACGCGCTCCTTCTCCATGTGGCGCAGCGCGCGGCGGCGGATGAAGGGCTCGGCGAGGCGGCTGATCTCTA
>JAKAMO010000254.1 GCA_021812825.1 bacterium
ACGCTGGTGTGCAGGCTCTGGTAAAGGTTCATCTTCGGGACCGCGATATAGTCGGTGAACGAGCCGGCCACCGGTTTGAAGACGGAGTGGACGGTGCCGAGCAGCGCGTAGCAGTTGAGCACCGTGTCGGTGATCACGCGTACGCCGAGCGCGTCCTGGATCTCCTCGAACGGCTTAGCCTGGCGCAGCATCTTGCGGTAGATGGAATATAGGTTCTTCGCGCGGGAGAGGACCCGGAAGGGCACGTTGGCGCCATTTAGGTGCTTCTCCAGCTCGGCGCGGAAATCGTCCAGCAGCTTCTCGCGCTTGGCGTAGCGCAGCTGCACCTTGGTCAGCAGGCTCTGGTACTCGTCGGGATGCAGGTACTTGAACGACAGGTCCTCGAGTTCCGATTTCAGATGGAAGATGCCCAGCCGCTGCGCGAGCGGGGCGTAGAGGGAGAGGGTTTCGTGACTGATCTCGAGGCGCTTTTCCTTAGGCATGAAGTTCAACGTGCGCATGTTGTGCAGGCGGTCGGCCAGCTTTATCACGATCACGCGGATGTCCTTCGCGGTGGCCAGGATCATCTTGCGCCAGTTCTCGGCCTGGGCCTCGTCGCGGGAGGAGAACTTGAGGGTCTCGATCTTGGTCACGCCGGCCACGAGCGCGTATATCTCGTCGCCGAACTCCTTCTTGAAGGTCTCGTGCGGTATCTTCGTGTCCTCGAGCACGTCGTGCAGCAGTCCCGCCGCCACGGTCTCGAGGTCCATCTTGTAGTCCACGAGGATCTCGGCCACGGCCGCGCAGTGGACGAAATACTTCTCGCCGGAGGCGCGCTTCTGGTCCTGGTGCGCCTCGCAGGAGTAGTTCCAGGCGTATTCCAGGACGGTGGTGTCCTGCGAGGAGTATTCCCGGAATTTCTTCAGCAGTTCGTCCAGTTCCATGTCAATGCGCTCCCAGTTTCTTGATGAGGTATACGGTCAGGTAGCCGGCCGGGTAGATCAGGCGCGCGAACTTGTCGTCGTGACGGTGCAGCTCGGGCAGGATGTCGGCCATCGCGATATAGAGGAACGAGCCGCCGGAGAGGCCGAGCGCGAAAGCTTCGGCCCCCGCGGGCAGGGCCCGCAGCAGCGGCGCGGCGACCAGCGCCCCGAAGGGGGTGGCCGCGGCCAGCCACAGGCTGAAGACCAGGGCTTTGCGCGGCGTACGGCCGGCGTGCAGCAGCAGCGAGACCAGCGTGACGCCGTCCGCGAACTTGTGCAGGATCACGCCCAGCGCCACGTTGAAGCCGGCCGCCGAGCCGGAGGAGAAGCCCACGGCGATATTGAAACCGTCCAGCAGGGAGTGCAGGCCCATCGCCGCCAGCGCGAAGGCGCCTATGTCGTGGACATGGCAGTCCTCCATGAACTCGCTGCAGGAGCTGTGGGCGGCGAAGGTCTCGAGCGTGAACAGGGCGAGCAGCCCGGCCAGCGCACCGTAGGAGAGCGCCTGCGCGTCGAAGCCGAAGCCGGCCGGGAGGATGTCGAGCAGCGCCACCGAGATCAGCACGCCCGCGGCGTAGGCCAGCGCGCGCGCCAGGAAAGTCCTGCTGAAACCGCCCAGCTTCAGCACGGCCGCCGCTCCCGCCATGGTGAAAACTACCGCCAGGATGCTGAAGAGGATGACCATAATGGATCAGGTCTGCGCCTCGTAGAGGCCCTTGTAGATTCCGCCGAGCGCGAGCAGTTCCTCGTGCGTGCCGGTCTCTGCCAGTTCGCCCCGCTTCAGCACGAAGATCTTGTCGGCGTTCTTCACAGTGGAGAGGCGGTGGGCGACCATCACCACGGTGCGGCCGCCCAGGATGCGCTCTATCGCGGCCTGCACGGCCTGCTCGCTCGCGGTGTCCAGGTTGGAGGTGGCCTCGTCGAGCAGCAGGATCTTCGGCTTCTTGATTATCGCGCGGGCTATCGCCAGGCGCTGGCGCTGGCCGCCCGAGAGCTTCACGCCGCGCTCGCCCAGCACCGTCTCGTAGCCCTGCGGCATCGCCTCGATGAAGGCGTGCGCGTCGGCGGCCTTCGCGGCCTCGACCACCTCGTCCATCGAGGCGCCGGGGCGGCCTATCGTGATGTTCTTGTAGACCGTGTCGTCGAACAGTATCGTATCCTGCGTGACCAGGCCCATGTGCGCCCGCAGGTCGGTGGTGTCCAGGTCCAGCATGTCGTGGCCGTCCACCTCTATGCGGCCGCTGACCGGGTCGAAGAAGCGCAGCAGCATGTGGACTATCGTGGTCTTGCCGGAGCCGGAGGGCCCCACGAAGGCGGCCACCTCTCCGGGATTGATCGTGAACGAGAGGTCCTTGAGCACCTGCGTGTCCCGGGACGGGTACTTGTAGCCGACGTTCCGGAACTCTATCTTTCCGGCCAGCTTATCTATGTTCTTGGTCTCGGCCTTCACCACCACGGCCGGCTTCTCCTCGAGGATCTGGTGGATGCGTTCCCAGGCCGCCATGCCCTGCTGCAGCTTGGAATTCATGTTGCCGATGTTCTTCAGCGGCACGTAGGCCGTCAGGTAGCCCATCAGAAAAGAGAAGAAGTTCGCGGTCGTCATCGTGCCGGAGAAGATGGCCTTGCCGCTCATGTAGAGGATGGCGACCATCACCATGCCGCTGATCAGCTCCATCACCGGGCCGCTCATCGCGGTGGCGCGCAGGTAGCGCATCATCTTGGAGAAGTAGGCGTCGTTGGAGACCTTGAAGCGGGCTATGGCCTGGTCCTCGTAGTTGAAGGCCTTGACCACGGTGATGCCCTGCAGGCTCTCCTGGAAGCGGTGCGAGATATCGCCCACTATCACGTTGCTCTCGGCGGAGGCGCGGCGCATCTTCTTGCCCAGCACTCCCAGTATGCCGCCCACGGCCGGCAGCACTATCAGAGAGATAAGAGCCAGGCGCCAGTTGATGTAGAACAGCACCCCGATGCAGCCGATGACCGTCAGCACGTCGCGGATGCCGTAGAGCGGGATGAACTGCACCGTGCTCTGCACATTGTTGAGGTCGTTGATGACGCGGCTCATCACGTCGGAGGAGCGGCGCCGCCAGTAGAACTCGAGCGAGAGCCGGTGCACGTGGTCGAACAGGTCGCCGCGGATGTCCTGCACGGCCTTCTGGCCGACCCAGCTCATCAGGTAGGCGTTGGTGTACTCCACCAGCATGCGCAGCACGAACAGCACCGGCAGGCCCGTCACGACGAGCATCAGCAGGTGCTCGTTCTTGTCCATGAAGACGCCCTTGATCACCGGGCCGGAGACG
>JAKAMO010000255.1 GCA_021812825.1 bacterium
TAACAGAAAGTCTCGTGTCCAGGGAAATACGGCACCTATGCGGAGATAAAAGGAGTGAGCCGGAAAAGAGACCGGAGGACTTGACACCTCACATAACAGTATTGTGTCCCCGCAATAAATGAAAAAGGCCGCGCGGGGCGGCCTTTTCCGTGGGGGTACAAGGCTTACTACGGCGTGGAAGAGCTGACCTCGCCGGACTCCTGCACCACCTGCGTGGAGAGGGCGCCGGTCTCGGGCTCCTGCACGGCGGCGGCCTCGGTCTGCCCGGTCTCCTCGGTCTTCTCGCCCTGCTCGGGCGCGGCCTCCTGCTTCTTGGCCTCCGTAACGGCCTCCTCGGCCTTTATCTCCTGCTTCTCCTCCTTGGTCTTGGAGGGCTCGCTGGGCGCTTTCACGTCGGCGGGAAGCGGCTGCGGCGGGGCGGTGATGCCGCCCGCCTGGGAAACGCTGAGGCGCTGGCCGGCCATCAGGTCGGCCGTATGGTTCTGGTTGTCGGAGATCTGTACCGCGCCCTGGAAGAGGTCCCAGGTGGCGTCGCCGGCCGGGGACACCTCCACGCCGAACACCGTACCGCGCACCGCGCAGACGGCCGCGGGCGTGCGCACCGTGAAGGCGCGCCCCGCGAAATGGCGTATCCAGGCGGTGAGTTTGCCCTTCAGCACCTCAACGGCGTTGCCCTCGGGGGCCACCTTGCTCACGGTGAACGTGGTGTCCGCCGCCAGCCTGATCTTGGAGCCGTACTTTATGTAGATATCGGCCATGGCCTTCGGGCCGGTCTTCACCTGGTCGCCCTCGTCCAGCATGTACGGCGCCTCCACCGGCATCCAGGCGGCCGCGCCTTTCTTCAGGAACTCCACGTCGCCCTTGGTCTTGAAGATCTTGGCCGTGAACGCCTCTTCCTGGGCCCAGACCGAAGGCGCGAACGCCATCAAACAAGCCATCATCATGAATTTCATCTGTTTTCCTCCCTGACTAGTCCATTAAACTTATTTCAAAAACGGTTCCAGGTCCCCGGAAAGGCCCTGCGCTCCGGCCGCGCTCTTCAGATATTCCAAGTCCAGCTCCGCCCCGGAAACGGCCAGCACCGAGCGTATATCTTCCGCGTGCCGGGTGGAGGCGCTGCCGCGGGCCCACCGCAGCTTGCTGAGTATCAGGTCCTCCGGAGAAATGAAGAATATCTCCTGCCCTTCGAAAACCTCCCTGCGCTTGCGGGTAAGTTCGCGCAGCCCCGTCCCGTCGGCTGGGCGGATAACCCAGAAATCCACCTTCAGGCCGGCCTCCGCGGGGATGTAGTTGAACTCGCCGCCGGAAGCTACCGCTTCCCTTATGGCCTCCTCGTCCAGATAGGCGCCTTTGCCGGGAGCCATCGCCCTGACCAGCAGGTCCACCTGGGACGGCTTAAGGGAGGTTATGAGGTCTATATCGAGGGTGCTTCGCGGAGCGCCCCAGACTGAAACCGCATATCCCCCGGTTATGCAGTAGTCAACGCCTGCGGCCTGGAGCTTTGCCGCCAGGTCCTTTATGAACTTTTTCAGTTCCATCTTTAACAGCTCGGTTCAGGTCCGAAAGGGTCTGCGACAGCTCTATGGCCAGGCCAAGGCGCGCGGCCGGCGGAATAGCGCGCAGCGACGCCAGCTGAAGAGTTTCGCCTTTCGTGTTCGTCTGTCTGCCTGGCATATCGATATTATACAAACTGGGCGGCGTACCGCCGTAAATCCGGCCCAGCGCTCCGGCACGGAGCCGGGGCCGGCCGGCCTATTCGTCGCGCGGCTCGGCTTCGGCGGCGCGGGGCTCTGCGGACTCCCCGCCATCCGGGCGCCCGGCTGCGTCATCCCGGCGAAAGCCGGGATCAAGTTCCTTCTCTTTGCCCGGCTGTTTCCTCGGCCAGCCGCTGTAGGCGGGCACCAGGTCCTTTATAGCGCCCAGCATGGCCGCGTTGTCGGCCCGGGCGGCCAGGTGCTGCAGCGTCTCGCGGCGCTCGTCGGTAAGCCGCGCGTCGGCCTCGGAAGGCACCGCGGCGAAGATGTCCGCGTGACCGGTGTCCTTGCGTATGTCGCCCTCGCGGAAAAGCTCCTCGTACATCTTCTCGCCGGGCTTCAGGCCCGTGAATTTTATCTCTATGTCCTTATCCGGCACCAGGCCGTTGAGCACTATCATGTTGCGGGCGAGATCCACAATTTTTACCGGCTCGCCCATGTTCAGCACGAAGATCTCCCCGCCTTCGCCCATGGCGGCCGCGTTGAGCACCAGCGATACCGCCTCCTCGGTGGTCATGAAGTAGCGGATAACGTCGGGGTGCGTAACGGTGACGGGGCCGCCGGAGAGTATCTGCTCCTGGAAGATCTTCACCACGCTGCCGGAGCTGCCCAGCACGTTGCCGAAGCGCACCGACATGAACTTGGTGCCGCTCTTGCCGGAAAGCTCGCGCAGGGCCATCTCGCCCAGGCGCTTGCTTACGCCCATCACGCTGGTGGGGCGCACGGCCTTGTCCGTGGAGATGTTGAGGAAGCGCTCCACGCCGTAGGCGGCGGCGGTCCTGGCCAGTATATAGGTGCCCAGGGTGTTGTTCTTCACGGCTTCCTGGGGGTTGTCCTCCATAAGTGCTACGTGCTTGTGCGCGGCCGCGTGCATAACCCAGGCGGGCTTGTGCGTCTCGAAGAGGTTCTTTAAGAGGCTCTCGTCGCGTATGTCGCCGGGGACGCTCACTATCCTGTCGGCGTAGCCTTTCTCGCGCAGCTCCTTGTCTATGTAGAAGAGCGCGGTATTGTGGTTCTCCAGGAGTATAAGCTTCTTCGGTCCCAGCTCCAGGATCTGGCGGGCTAGCTCGCCGCCTATGGTGCCGCCGGCGCCGGTGACCAAGACAACCTTGTCCTTAACGCCGGCCTTAACCAGGGCCATGTTTATATCCACTATCCGGCGGTGCATCAGGTCCGTCACGTCTATCTTGCGTATGTCGGGCGCCAGGCGCTTCTTGCTGATGAGCTCGTTCATCGTGGGCAGGGTCTTGAACTCCACCTTGCGGGGAAGGCCCGCCGCGTTGTAGACGTTTATCAGGTCTGTTATCAGCTTGCCGCGGCTGTGGTTCACGGCCACCAGCACCTCGTCCACCTGGTAGCGCTTTATCGTCTCGGCTATCTTGTCGCGCCCGCCCAGCACCTTCACGCCGTGTATGTGACGGCCGTGTTTTAAAGCGTTGTCGTCCAGGAAGCCCACCACGGCATAGCAGCCCGGATTGCGCTGCAGGTCGCGCAGCACGGCCTCGCCC
>JAKAMO010000256.1 GCA_021812825.1 bacterium
CGGATTGAGACTGAACAAGATGCGCCTTACAAGTTTCCGGTAGAGGAATCCCATAGCAGTCCTACAATTCTAGCAAATGGCCGGAACGTTTCAGCGGGAAGAGAAGACCGTCTTTCCGGCGAGGACGGTCAGGACCGGCCAGCCGGTCAGCTTCCTGCCGACGAAGGGGGAGTTGGAGGAGCGCGAGACGAAGGCCGCGGGCACCCGCCTGGCCGAGGACGGGTCCAGCACCGCCACGTCCGCGTCGAAGCCGGCGGCCAGCCTGCCCTTGCGCTCCAGGCCGAGCAGCCGGGCCGGGTTGAGAGAGGTCAGCGCGGCCAGGCGCTTCTTCGGCAGGCCGTTGGCGCGCACGAGGACCGTGACGCACAGCGGCGCCAGCGTCTCGAGACCGATGATCCCGAACGGCGCGCGGGCCAGACCGCGGGCCTTCAGCGCGGCCTCGTGCGGGGCGTGGTCCGTGGCGACGGCGTCTATGGTCCCGTCGAGCACGGCCGCGAGCACCGCGTCCCTGTCGGCGGGGGAGCGCAGCGGCGGCTTCATCTTGAAGGAGGCGTCGTCCTTCCTTATGTCCGCGTCGCTCAGCGTGAAATAATGCGGGCAGGTCTCGCCGGTGACTTTCCAGCCGCAGGCCTTGGCCGCCCGCAGCGCGGCTACGGAGGAGGCCAGGCTGAGGTGCTGCAGGTGCAGCGGCCCGGCCGAGGAAGCTGCCAGGAGGTCGGCCAGCACGGCGTTCAGCTCGGCCGCCGGCGGTATGCCGGGCACGCCGAGCCGCCGCGAAGCCGGGCCTTCGTTTATCACGCCCTGCCCGGTCCTGGAAAAATCCTCCGAGTGGTTCAGCAGCGGCGTCCCGAGCGCGGCGGCTGAACGTATGAGCCCAGGCAGCAGCCGCGGCGGGATGGCCGAGCCGTCGTCGGTGAACGCGGCGGCCCCGGCCTTCTTCAGCGCCGCGAGGCGCGAAGGCGAGCGCCCGGCGCGGCCCGTGGTGGCGGCGGCGGAGAAATAGAGGTTCGCCGGCAGGCCCGCGGTCCTGGAGACGTATTCGCGCAGCAGGGCCGGCGAGTCCATAGGCGGGGAGGTGTTCGGCATCAGCAGCGCCGAAGTCACGCCGCCGGCCGCGGCGGCCGCGGCGGCGCTGGCCAGCGTCTCGGCCGCTTCGGCGCCGGGCTCCCTGGCGTGCACGTGCAGGTCCACGAAGCCCGGGAATACCCAGAGGCCGGAGGCGTCGAACTCCCGGCAGCCGGCGGGCGGGCTTATCCGGCCGCCGGCGCGGACTATGCGGGAGCCAGAAAGCAGCAGGTCGCCCCGCCTCTCGCCGGAGACGGGATCGATCAACAGCCCGTTCTTTATCAGGAGCCGGCTCATCTGCCCGGTCCGGGGGAGGCCGGGGCGGGGGCCGGGGAGCTTTCTATCGTCACCCGCCGCGGGCCGAAAGAGCCGTCGCTCTCGCGGTAAGCCGCCAGCTGCAGCCCGGCGAGCAGCAGCAGCGAGGCCCAGGCTATATGCAGCGCGCGCTTCGGCCTGAAGCCGTGCGCGGCCTTGGCCAGCACCGCCAGCAGCAGCGCCCCGCCGATGGCCGAATGTCTGGCCAGCACCTCGCGCCAGGCGGCCTCGTTAACCCGGCTGGCCATCATGAAGTACAGGCACGCGGCGAAGGCCAGCAGCCCCAGGAAGGAGGCCTGCCAGCCGCCCCCTTCGCGCCCGACGGAGACCCTGGTCAGCAGGCTCAGGCCCGCGCCGCTGAAGAGGCAGGCGAAAGCTATGAAAAGATAGAAGCCCCGGCGCAGGTTAAGGGCGGCGTAGAGCTGCTCGGGGCTGCCGCCGCCGGGATAGGCCAGCATGACGGCCAGCATGGCCGCGCCGGAGACGGCGAGCCCGAAGCCGGCGGCCAACGAAGCGCCGCGCCCCTTGTTGTCCAGGGAAAAGGCCTCGGCCGCTCCGAGCAGGATCAGCGCCGCGCCCTGTATGGCGTGTATCAGGCTGGACGCACGGGCGAAATCCGCGTAATCTATAGTCATTTCCGCTTTCCCCGCCGGTTGGGCCCGGACAGGTAGAAATACAGGCCCGAGATGCCGGAACCTATGAACAGCAGCCAGAGCGGGTTGGAAAGGCCCGGCGCGCCGGAGGGCGGCGACTCGGGAGCCGGGACCGGCTCGGGAGCGGGGGCCGGGGCCTTGGCGGCCTCTTTCTGCGGCTCAGGCTCCGCCTGCCTCATGGCCGCGCGGGTCTTGCCGGCGGCGGACGTAGCGGGGGGGAACGGTTCCCGCAGGGAAGCGGCGACGAAAGGGGAGGTCTGCTTTTTTCCGGCGGAACAGGCGTCGGCGCTCTTGGCGCAGCCGGGATCGGCGGCGCGCAGCGCGGGGGGGACCAGCAGCAGGGCGAACAGGAGCGCGGTTTTCATGGCTTGTTGTAGGAGGAGAACTGCTCTTTGGTCTTGCGCGGCCGCGGGGCGGGGCTTTCCGCCGGATAGCCGATGGAGATCAGCACCTGTATGCGGCGGCCGGGGCCTATGCCCAGCGCCTTGCCGGCCGCCCTGGCGTTGAACCAGCCCAGCCAGCAGGTTCCCAGCCCCTGCTCGGCCGCGGCCAGCACGAAATGCTCGGCGGCTATGCCCACGTCGACCAGCCTGAAATTGGTGTCCTGCACCTGGTTGCCCAGCCAGGCCGTAAGCTTCCCGGTGTCCGAGACCACCGCAACCATTGCGGGCGCCTTGGCCGCGAACTTGCACGCGGCGTACACGCCCCCGAAGGCGGCGGAGCAGAACTTCTCCTTGAGGGCGGGCTCGTCTATCACCACGAAACGGCAGGGCTGGGCGTTGCAGGCCGACGGGGCCAGCCGGGCGGCCTCCAGGCAGATATCCAGCTTCGCCCGCTCCACCGGGTCGGGGCGGTAGCTGCGTATGCTGCGGCGCGCGGCCGCCAGAGCCAGGAACGGGGAACTCCGCATCCCCATATTTTATAATATAGCGTGGCCCTATTTGCCCGGAGGTGACAGCTATGAACGACTGGAAAGACGGCGTGGATCTCGCCATAACCGTTTGCGACGCCGGGGGAAAGATAATTCTGATGAACGCCAAAGCGGCCGCCACCTTCGCCAAGAGCGGCGGCGGGGAGCTGGTGGGCAAGAGCCTGCTGGACTGCCACCCCGAGCCCTCGAAGACCAAACTCAAAGGCCTGCTCGCCTCGCCGCGGCTCAACGCCTACACGATAGAGAAGAACGGCGCTAAGAAGCTGATCTACCAGACGCCGGTGATGGAGAACGGCA
>JAKAMO010000070.1 GCA_021812825.1 bacterium
CCGGCCTGTACCTGGCCGCGCCGGCCACGTTCACCTACGTCTCCGGCGAGACCGACCCGGTCTTCACGGCCGCGCCCGCCTACGCGATAAACGCCTCGAGCGTGACCAACTGGAACGCGGCGTACGGCTGGGGAAACCACGCCGCCGCGGGCTACGCCACTACTACGCAGGTCAATACCGCGCTGGCCTCCTACGCCGCCCTCTCCGCCACGCAGACGTTCACCGGGGTAAATACGTTCTCCTCCACTGCGGCCTTCACCTCCCAGTCCGGCTCTCAGCCGGGCGTGACCATCTCTTCCGGACTTGTCGTTTCGGCAGGGAGCGTGGGCGTGGGGACCGCTTCCCCTAACTCCGCGCTTACCGTCAACGGTTCCATGTCGCTGCCGATAAAGACCATAACGATAACGAACTCTCCGTACGCTGTCACGGGAGCGGACAGCACCATACTGGTGAACGCAGCGTCCTCCGGTGCCGAGCTGTTCCTGGACCTGCCGGACGCCGCCGGGGTCAAGGGCAGGATCTACACGATGAAGCGGCTGGACGATCCCGCGGCGATCGGGGCGTTCCCGGTCACCATACGGCCCTCCGGGGTGCAGACCATAGACGGGCTGGCGACTCTGCAGCTGGTCGCCATGCAGTGGGTGTCGGTGGTCATCCAGAGCACCGGCTCCAACTGGGTGATCCTGTCCGTCTACGACGTGGCGATCTAGCGGTCCCGCGCCGGAACGGTCCGCCGCCGCCTTTCCCGGCCAGGTTGACGGAGACAGTCGGTCGTCTTTATTTATATAATTTGTGAATGTGCGGACGCGGCGGGACCGTAATGCCCGCCGGGTTTCCGCTGTTCAAACTCTATCCCGGAACTGGAAACTCTAAATGTACCTCAAAGCGCTCGAGATCTACGGTTTCAAATCCTTTGCCAACAAGGTCAAGCTGCCGCTGAAACCCGGCATCACCTGCATAGTCGGCCCCAACGGCTGCGGCAAATCCAACGTGGTCGACTCGATCAAGTGGTGCATAGGCGAGATGAGCTGGAAGTCGCTGCGCATGCCGTCCATGATGGACGTGATCTTCGCCGGCACGACCAAGCGCCAGCAGCTCAATATGGGCGAGGTCTCGATGACCTTCGATAATTCCTCGCGCAAGCTGCCTCTCGATTTCGAAGAGGTCTCGGTCACCCGCAAGATCTACCGCTCCGAGGAGTCGGAGTACTTCATCAACAAGGTGCAGTGCCGCCTGAAGGACATCCGCGAGATGTTCCTGGACACCGGCATCGGTACGGACGGCTACGCGATCATCGACCAGGGCGAGGTGGAGACGGTGCTGAACGCCACCGCCGAGCAGCGCCGCGAGCTGTTCGAGGAGGCCGCCGGCGTCTCCAAGTACAAGGCCAAGCGCGAGGAGGCCGGCCGCAAGCTGGAGAAGGTGGATGCCGACCTGAACCGCCTCGCCGACAGCATGGTGCTGCTGGATGAGCAGATCAAGAAGCTCGACAAGGAGGCCGCGAAGGCCCGCCTGCAGGCCAAATACAAAGACGAACTGACCGGCGCCGAGGTGGCGGTGCTGCTGAAGGACAGCGACGATTTCGCGGCGAAGTCCGCTGCGGCCGCCGAGCGGCTGGAGCCCGTGAAGAAGGAGCTCGAGGAGATCGCGGTGGCGATAACCGGCCTCGAGGGCGAGATAGCCGCCCTGAACCTCACGCTGACACAGAAGACCGAGGAACAGCGCGTGCTGAAGGAGGCCATCAGCACGGTCAAGACCGACAAGGTGCAGGCCGAGGGCAAGATAGTCCACGGCGAGGAGACGCTGGCCGACATAGCCAGGCAGCGCGAGCAGCTCGAGGTCTCGGAGAAGCGCAACGCCGAGAAGCTGGCCGCCACCGAACCGCGCATCGAGGAACTCCGCGCGAAACTCTCCTCCGACGAAGGCGGGCTGCCGGCCCTGCAGGCCGAATACGACGCCGCGGCCAGGGCGCTGGCCGAGGTCAGCACGCAGATGCAGGCCGCCGACGAGGCCGCCGAGAAGCTGGGCCGCGAGATGAACGAGGCCTATTCCCGCGAGGTTGACATCTCCAACAAGATAGCCGTGACAGGCTCGAATATAGGCCATTTCAACGAGGCCAAGGGAGGCCTCGAGAAGGACATGGAGGAGATCGGCGCAGCCGTGGCCGCGATAGAGGCCCGCATAGCCGGCCTCAGGGAGCGCTCGTCCGTCCTCACGGCCGAGCTTGCCGCCGAGAAGGGTAAGGCCGCGGCCGCCGAGGCCCGCGCCAGGGAACTCGCCGCCAGGCTGGACCAGATAGACGCCAGACAGGCGGAGATACGCGAGAGGAAGGCCTGGGACCAGAGCCGCCTGGAGGCGATACTCGCCCAAGGCGAGCACGATTCCTACTGGGTAGGCATCAACAGCGTGCTGAACTCCGGGGTTGCCGGCGTCAGGGGCACGCTGCGCCACCTGCTGTCCATGCGCAAGGAGGACCGGGTGCCCGTGGACGAGGCCCTCGGCCGGTTCATGGACTCCATAGTCTGCGACACCGCCGCCGCCGCCGAGGAGGCCATAGGCTACCTCAGGCATATAGGCAAGGGCCGCTGCCGCTTCCTGATACTCGAAAAGGTCCCGGCCCCCGCCGCCCAGGACGCCTGGAGCGCGCCCGGCACGCAGAAGGTGCTGGACAAGATCTCCTGCGACCCGCAGTACCGCCCGCTGGTGGAGGGCCTGCTCTCCGGGGTCTACGCCGCCGGCGGCGCCGTGCACGGCCCGTTCTGGATGACCGGCGGCGTGGAGGAGGTCGTCTCCAACGAGCCGTACTGGGAGGAGGGCGACGACCTCAAGGAGCAGATCAGGAAGCTCGAGGAGGAGAACCAGGCCCTCGAGGCGGAGAAGGCCTCGCTACAGCCGCGGCTGGAGACCGCCCGCGCGGAGGAGGCCGCCGCGGAGGAGAAGGCCAGGACCATAGACATAGAGTTCCACAAGAACGGCACCGAGGTGACCGGCGCCGAGGAAGACCTTAAGCTCAAGCGCGAGAACCTGGCGCTGGCCCGCTCCGAGAAGGAGAAGGCCGAGAACGACATAGTGCGGGCCGAGGCCGAGTTCGCGGCCCTGCAGGAGGACAAGCAGGCAGCTGCCGCAGCCACCGAGACCAGGCGGGCCGAGCAGGCCGCGCTGGGCGAGCGCAAGGACGCGCTGCACCAGGACTTCGCGCACAAGAAGGAGGAGCTGGGCACCCGCAAGGCCAACCTGGACAACTACCGCCAGAACCTCGAGGCGCTGAAGGGCGAACTGGCCCGCGCCGAGGGCGACCTGGCCTCGCTGACCGAGGAGAAATCCCATTTCGAGGGCCAGCGCGCCGAACTGGCCGCACGCTCGGCCAGGTATTCCGCCGAGATAGAGGCCGCGAAGGTCAGGAACGCGGAACTGATGCACGACCTGGCCGAGAAGGAGATCATCGACCGCGCGATGGAGGACGAGCTCAACGTGATGCGCGGCGACCTCGCCCGCCTGAACGCTAACGTCAGCGATAACCGCTCCCTCTCGGCTGAGAACGAGCGTATCCGCTACCAGATAGAGACCGAGCTGGCCACGATAGCCGCGCGCGCCGAGGAGACCGCCAAGCGCATGCAGGAGGAGTGGAACGTGACGCCGGCGGAGGCCCGCGAGCGCTACGCCGGGGTGGCGGCGGACCACGACCGCGTGCTGTTCCTGCGCCGCCGCATCCAGGAGATGGGCAACGTCAACATGACGGCCCCGGAGGAGTACGAGGCGCTGACGCAGCGCTACAACTTCATGAACTCGCAGGTGGAGGACCTGAACCGCGCGAAGGCGGACCTGCGCTCGGCCATCAACAAGATCAACGACACCACCCGCGAGAACTTCAAGGCCACGTACGACAAGGTGCGCGGCTACTTCAAGGAGATATACTCGCTGCTGTTCAACGGCGGCGAGGCGGACCTGATCCTGACGATGCCGGACAACCTGCTGGAGACCGGCGTGGAGATCATGGCGCATCCGCCCGGCAAGAAGCTCGTCAGCATCTCGCAGCTCTCCGGCGGCGAGAAGGCGCTGACGGCCCTGTCGCTGCTGTTCAGCTTCTTCCGCGTGAACCCGTCGCCGTTCTGCATCATGGACGAGGCCGACGCGCCTCTCGACGAGGCCAACGTGGAGCGCTTCGTGCGCCTGATCAGGGAGTTCGCGCCTACCACGCAGTTCATCGTGATCACGCACAACAAGCGCACGATGGAGGCGGCGGACACCCTTTACGGCGTGACGATGGAGGAGCTCGGGGTCAGCAAGCTGATCTCGGTGGACCTCAAGCGCGCCGAGAACATGGCGGCCAACGAGCCGGAGGCGGCCGGCATAGTCTGACCCGGATGAGATACGGTGTATTCTCGGACGTGCACGGCAATTACGAGGCCCTCAAGGCCGTGCTGGATTTCTACCGCAAGAACGGCATCGGGAACTTCGTCTGCTGCGGCGACATCGTCGGGTACGGCCCGCAGCCGCAGGAATGCGCCGCCGCCCTGCTGGCGCTCGAGAACCTGACCGCGGTCCTCGGCAACCACGACGCTGCGGTGGTCGGCAGAATGGACGCCAAGTGGTTCAACCAGAACGCCGCCTGGGCCATAGATTTTTCCCGCTCCAACCTCAGCGGCGAGGCGATGGACTTCATCGCCCGCCTGCCGGAGCGGATCGAGACGGCGGACTTCACGCTGGTGCACGGCTCTCCGCGCAAGCCCCTTACCGAGTATCTGCTCAGCGAGCTCCAGTTCACGGACAACCTGGGCGGCTGGACGGTCTCCCCCTGCTTCATAGGCCACAGCCATATGCCGCTCTATTTCCGCAACAGCCGGGACACCGGCCTGCCCGCGGCCGATTTCATGCGGTCCATGGACCGCATAGTCCTGCCGCCCGGCCCCGTGATCTTCAACCCCGGCTCGGTGGGCCAGCCGCGCGACGGGGACCCTCGGGCCTCCTGCGGCATCTACGACACGGAAAGGAAGATCTTCGACCACTTCAAGGTCTTTTACGACGTGGGCGCCACCCAGCGGCGCATGGGGGACCTCAGGATGCCCGGCATGCTGGCCGAGCGCCTCAGCTACGGTTACTGAACATGGACATACTTATAGTCGACGACGACAGGAACTTCATAGAGACGCTGCGCGACGGCCTCAAGCTGAAGAACGTGGAAGCCTCGGTGCGCGTGGCCGCCTCCGCCAGGGAGGCGCTGGACGCGCTGGCGGCCTCGGCGCCTTCCGTGATCATACTGGACGTCCAGCTGCCGGACATGCACGGTATAGAGTTCCTGAAGCTCATTCGGGACTCGGACCGTCTAAAGGCCGTGCCTGTGGTCTTTATCTCTGCCAAGTATACCGAGCCGGCGGACCGCTCGGAGGCTATGCTGGCCGGCGCCGGCGCCTTCTTTTCCAAGCCGGTGGACATAGAGCTGCTCTGGAAGGAACTGCAGTACCTGCTGAAGCGCGCCGGCGGCTAGTTTTTTTGCGCTTGACGGGCCGCGCGAAGTCTTATACCATGAAGGTAATCCCGCGGTACCCCCGGAAATTTTAAGTTCACGATACTACTGAGAGGTAAACATGTCCGAGATACAACTGACCGACGCCAATTTCGAGCAGGAAGTGGAGAAGAGCGACATGCCGGTGCTGGTGGATTTCTGGGCCCCCTGGTGCGGCCCCTGCCGGATGCTGGCCCCCGTCATAGAGGAGCTGGCCAAGGAATACGACGGCAAGGTGAAGGTCTGCAAGCTCAATACCGACGAGGCGCAGGATACCGCCGGTAAGTACCGCATTTCCGCCATCCCCACCGTGCTGATATTCAAGAAGGGCGAACTGGTGCAGCAACTGGTGGGTCTGCAGCCCAAGGAAGAGATAAAGAAGCACCTCGACGAACTGCTGTAAAGGCGTCCGCGGAGGCGGCGCGGAGCGCGAAAGCCTTCCGCCGCTCCGCGATCCTCTTCCTCCGCCGCAGCCCGGGCTTCCCTCCTTTTCCCAAGATATTTCCGTTCTGAACAAGATGCCGACAAAGCGCGTTTACATCATAGACGCCCACGCCTTCCTGCACAGGAGCTACCACGCCCTGCCCAAGTTCTCCACGTCCAAGGGCGAGGAGGTGGGAGCGCTGTTCGGTTTCACCCGCCTGCTGCTGAAGATACTCCGCGAGCGTAAGCCGGAATACCTCGCCGTCTGCTTCGACTCCAAGGGCGGCACTTTCCGGGACGACCTTTACGGCGATTACAAGGCCAACCGCCCGGACACGGACGAGGGGCTGGTCAGCCAACTGATAACCGCGCGCGACCTGGTGAAGGCGCTGGGCCTCAAGGGCCTCTACCTCAAGGGCTACGAGGCCGACGATATAATAGCCACGCTGGCCCGCCGCGCCGCGGCTGCCGGCATGGAGGCCGTGATAGTCTCCGGGGACAAGGACGCCGCCCAGCTCGTGGGGGAGCAGGTGAAGATGTGGGACGGCAGCTCCCCCGAGTTCTCCGGCCCCGAGGCCGTTGAGCGGAAATACGGCGTGCCGCCAAGCCTGCTGCCCGACTATTTCGCGCTGACCGGCGATTCCTCCGACAACGTGCCGGGCGTGGCCGGGGTAGGCCCCAAGGGCGCCTCCAAGCTGGTGCAGACCTACGGACCGCTGGAGAAGATACTGGCCGCCGCGATGGACCCGGCCCTCGCCGCCAAGGACAAGACGCTGGCCAAAGTGGCGAAGGACATGGAGAACGCCAGGCTTTCCCGCCGGCTGGTGACGCTGGAGGCCGACGCTCCCATAGAGGAGGGGCTGGATATCCTGAAGCCCGTCCCTCCGGGAGGGGAAACCCTCGAGGAGATGGCCCGCCGCCTCGAGTTCAAGGACCTGCTGGCGCTGGCCGGCCAGGCCCCGGCGGAGCACAAACCCGTGGAGCTGCCGCCGGTAAAGGGACCGAGCGAGCTCCTTCATGTCCTTCCCGACACTATATCCTTTGCCGCCTTCGCCGACGGCCTGGCCGTGGGCTCGGAGAAAGGCATCTGCGTACTGCGCCCAGGCTTCTTCAGCGCCGAGGAAGGGGAGGCCGCCGCCAGGCTGCTTTCCGATAGGAAGCGCCTGAAGATCTGTTTCGGGCTGAAGCAGGCCATGCGCCTGCTGGACCTGCCGGCGGGCTTCGAGCCGGAGAACTATTTCGAGGCCGAGCTGGCCTCTTCGCTGCTGGCCGCGGGCTCCCGCCGGACGGAGCTGCCGCAGATGCTTTTCGAACGCCTCGGCCTGCCGCTGCAGATGCCCGGCTCGGACGAGGAGAAGGCCCAGGCCTGCGCCGCCCTGCCTGAGCTGTGGCTTAAACTCAAGGAAGATCTGGAGAAGGCCGGAGTCCTGGAGGTGTACGCCGGGCTGGAGCTGCCGCTGCTGCCCGCCGTCTACGCCATGGAGCGCACCGGCGCCGCCGCCGACACGGCCCTGCTGGGAGAGCTCTCCTCGCGGTTCGAGCGCAAGATGGCCGAGCTGCAGGCGAAGTCGGAAGAGCTTACCGGCACGCAGACCAATCTTAACTCGCCTAAGCAGGTGGGCTTCCTGCTCTATGAAAAGCTCAGCCTCGGTCTCGGAGAGGCGCAGAAGAAGCAGTTCAAGAACAAGGACGGCTACTCTACCAACGAGGAGGCGTTGAACTACCTCAAGGCCGCCCACCCGGTGGTGCCGCTGATCATGGAGTACCGCGAGGTCTCCAAGCTGAAGTCCTCTTTCGTGGACAACCTGCTCGCGGCGGCGGGGCCCGACGGGCGCATCCACACCACTTTCGACCAGCTGGGCGCGGCCACCGGCCGCTTCTCCAGCTCCAGCCCCAACCTGCAGAACATCCCGGTCCGTTCCGAATCCGGCCTGCTGGTGCGCAGCTGTTTCGTGGCGCGCGGAGGCTTCACGCTGCTGTCGGCGGACTACTCGCAGATAGACCTGAGGGTGGTCGCCCACCTCTCCGGGGACAGGAACCTGATAGAGGCCTTCAGGAGCGGGGAGGACATACACCTGCGCACCGCGGCCGAGATCTTCCACTGCGCGCCGCAGCTGGTGACCCCCGAGATGCGCCGCGCCGCCAAGGCCATAAACTTCGGCATCGTCTACGGCAAGACCGCGCAGGGTCTCTCCCAGGACCTGGGCATCAGCCGCTCCGAGGCCTCCGCCTACATCAAGAAGTATTTCGAGGCCTGCCCCGGCGTGAAGGAGTGGAGCGAGCGCACCGTGGCCGAGGCCAAGAAGACCGGCTATGTAAGGACCTTCACCGGCCGCCGCCGCGCGCTGCCTGAGCTCAACGCCTCCAATCCGCACCTGCGCGGCTTCGCCGAGCGGGCCGCGATAAACACGCCGGTGCAGGGCGGCTCCTCCGACATAATCAAGAAGGCCATGATAGGCCTGTTCGGAGAGTTCCGGCATTCCAGGGACGTTGTCATGCTGCTGCAGGTGCACGACGAGCTGGTCTTCGAGGTGCGCAAGGGCGCGCTCGCGGAGGCCGCCGCCGCTGTCAGGAAGGCCATGGAGCACGCCTATAAGCTTTCGGTGCCTCTGACCGTGGACCTCAAGACCGGCCCGAACTGGCGCGACATGACCAAGTATGAAGGATAATGTGACGAAATTGGGGGAGACGCCGGGACAGACGACAGGACCAGCGAAGAGGCCTGGCGACGTAACGAAGGGGCCGGATAAGCAAAACCCTCGTGAGGGCCGAGCTTGCATAGCGCGAGGCCCGAATGCGGAGCGAGGGCACGGTGTGCCCCGGATGGAGCGACAGCGACAGGTCCCCGCGCGTTTTGCGTTCCGGGCCCTGCGGGACGGCGCCGAAACACGGGCTGTTACGGAGGCTGGCACGGCGAAAACACCTTATGAGGCTTAGCGCGGCGCCGTTCAGGGACCTGCCGCCGGCCACGCGCTGGCTGGCCCTTTCCTTCTTCGCCGGCTGGATGGTGGAGCTGTTCTTCGGCGACCGCGCCAACGTCTATCTCGGCCTGGTCCCGGCCCTTTTCCTGGGCCGCCTGTGGCTCTGGCAGGCCGTCACCTACATCTTCATCCACGGCGGCTTCTGGCACTTCCTCTTCAACACCTTCATGCTCTGGATGCTGGGCCGCATCCTGGAACCGGAGATGGGTTCGCGCCGCTTCCTGACGTACTTCTTCGTCTGCGGCGCGGCGGCCGCCGTGGTCACCGCGTTCTTCGGCCCGCCGGTCATCCCGGTGATAGGCGCCTCGGGGGCCATCTACGCCCTGCTGGGGGCCTTCGCTTTCCTGCACCCCGGCGTCACGGTCTATCTCTACTTCGTGCTGCCTATGAGCGCGCGCATGATGGCTTTCCTGCTCGGCGCGGTGGAGTTCGTGCTCAGCCTCTCCAAGCCCGGCTCCGGCATCTCCAACATCACCCATCTTGGCGGCCTGGTGGTGGGCCTTCTCTGGCTGTGGGGGGAGCGGCGCTGGCGGGAGCGCCCCGTCCGGGAAGAGCCGGACCCGGAGGCGCTGGCAAGCGAGGACATAGACCGCCTGCTGGAAAAGGTCTCCCGCCGCGGCCAGTCATCGCTCACCGGCGCCGAACTGAGGCGCCTGGACGATTACGCCAGGCGGCGCGGGGGGCGCGCGTGAAGCCGGGGCTCCGCTTCCCGAAAGGGATAACCGTTATCGGCCTTACCGGCCCTATAGCCTCCGGCAAGAGCCTGGCGCTGGAGCTGTTCGCCCGCGAAGGACTGCTGACCGTCTCCTCGGACGCGCTGGCCGGTCAGCTCTTGACGGAGCCGGCGTATTTTAATAGAATAGTCAGGAAGTTCAGTCCCGACAAAATCCTTACAAACGGTTTACTGGATAAGAAGAAGCTGGCGGCCGAGATATTCGGCTCACCGGCGAAAAGAAAATGGCTTGAAGCCCTCCTGCACCCGGGCATCCTGCAAAGAATCCACTCCCTGATAATCAGATCCCGCAAAACTGCGGCCGTAGTCGAAGTTCCCCTGCTTTTCGAAGCCGGACTCGGGGAGAGTTTCACGTATACCGCGTGCCTGTCGGCCCCGGCGAGGACGCTGGAGGCCAGGGCAAGGGCAAGGGGCTGGAGCGCGGCCCAGTACAGGGAGAGGGTCAGGGCCCAGCTTCCGGCGGAGGAAAAATACGCCAGGGCGGACATAGTCCTGGACAACTCGGGCGGCCGGCGGGAGCTGGCGGAAAAGATTCGGTTCATATGCCGTTTCCTGAAGGAGACGGAAAAGAGGAATAAAAGATGAATCAGCAACAGGACGAGCGCAGGTTTAACAGGGGTCACGGCCAGCACAACGGCAACCGCGGCAACGGCAACCCCCAGGACAGGGGGAACCAGCGCAACGACAACGGCAAGGACCAGAGGCCCATGCCCGCCCCGAACCCGAACCTGCCCAAGGTGGACGTGGCCGGGATGACCAAGATGACCGTGGCCGAGCTTGTCAAGATCGCCGAGCAGTTCAACATGGAGGGCGTGGCCAGCCTGCGCAAGCAGGAGCTGATCGGCAAGATCATGGAGGCCCAGGCCAAGGCCAACGGCGTGGCCCAGGGCGAGGGCGTGCTCGAAGTGCTGCCCGACGGCTTCGGCTTCCTGCGCTCGCAGGAATACAACTACCTTTCCAGCCACGAGGACATCTACGTCAGCCCCTCGCAGATCAAGAAGCTGGGGCTGCGCAAGGGCGACTACGTCAACGGCCTGATCCGCCCCCCGAAGGACGGCGAGCGCTTCTTCGCGCTGCTGCAGGTCAAGACCGTCAACGGCACCGAGATCGAGAAGATCTCCCACCGCCCGCTGTTCGAGAACCTGACCCCGCTGCATCCGAACGAGCGCTTTACGCTCGAGACGGCCAAGAACGAGATGACCGGCCGCGTCGTGGACCTGATAGTGCCCGTCGGCAAGGGCCAGCGCCAGCTCATCGTGGCCGCGCCCAAGACCGGCAAGACGATGATCCTGCAGCGCATCGCCAATTCGCTGACCACCAACCACCCCGAGATAGAATTGATAGTGCTGCTCATCGACGAGCGCCCCGAGGAGGTCACCGACATGAAACGCTCCGTGAAGGGCGAGGTCATCGCCTCCACCTTCGACGAGCCGGCCGACCGCCACGTGCAGGTGGCCGAGATAGTGCTGGAGAAGGCCAAGCGCGGCACCGAGATGGGCAAGCACGTAGTGGTGCTGCTCGACTCGATCACGCGCCTGGCGCGCGCCTACAACACCGTGGCCCCTTCTTCCGGCCGCGTGCTGTCCGGCGGCCTGGAGAGCACCTCGCTGCAGCGCCCGAAGCGCTTCTTCGGCGCCGCCCGCAACATCGAGGAAGGCGGTTCCCTTACGATCATAGCCACAGCGCTGGTCGAGACCGGCAGCCGCATGGACGACGTCATCTTCGAGGAATTCAAGGGCACCGGCAACTCCGAGATCTACCTGGAGCGCAAGCTGGCCGACCGCCGCGTGTTCCCGGCCATCGACATCAACCGCACCTCCACCCGCAAGGAGGAGCTGCTGATGAGCGAGGACGAACTGAACAAGGTCTGGATACTGCGCAAGGTCCTGGCCCCGCTGTCCCCGATAGACTCGATGGAGCTGCTGCTCTCCAAGCTCAACTCCACCAAGTCCAACAAGGACTTCCTGAAGTCCATGGAGATGGGCGGCCGCTGATGCGCTACGGCTGGAAGGCGGCCGCCGGCATAGCGGCGCTGCTCGGGGCGGCGGCTTTGTCCGCCGCCGCCGTGCAGCCCGTTACGCCGTTCTACTACGCCCGCTTCTCCGTCCTGACGCCCCCGGGCCCCAAGGAGCCTCCTCCGGAGGCTTTCCGGGCCATCCCCAGGCTCATCCACGCCAAGCATAAGGTCGCCAAGGGCGACAACGTGCGCGACCTGGCCAGCGCCTATGGCACCGACGTGCGCTCGCTGCAGAGCACCAACGGCAACGAGTTCATCTTCATGCGCCGCGGCGGCTATATCCGCGTGCATAACGGCAAGGGCCTGCTCTACGAGGTCAGCGTGGACGGCGAGACCCTGAACGGGATAGTCCGCCGCTACCTCCGCCAGGGCATGGACCTGCGCGCCTTCAAGGCGGCGGTGGTAGAGGACAACGGTCTGCCGCCTTCGGCCCTGCTGGTGAACCATTCCTTCAAAAAGGGCGACAGGGTGTACCTCCCCGGGGTCTACCTGGACCTGGACACCTACCGCATGCCGCTGATGAGCTACGGCCGCATCAGCTCCAGCTTCGGCCTGCGCTATCACCCGATCCTGCACCGGAAGATCTTCCACAACGGCTGCGATATCCCGATGCCGATAGGCACGCCGGTCTATCCCTCGCGGTCCGGGACGGTCATCTTCTCCGGCTGGAAGGGGGGGTACGGCAACACCGTGGAGGTGCGGCACCGCGACGGTTCCATAACCCGCTACGGCCACCTGTCCAGCCTTAAGGTCGGCGTGGGGGAGACCGTTCAGAAGTCCCGTACGCTGCTCGGGAAGGTCGGCTCCACCGGCCTCTCCACAGGCCCGCACCTGCATTTCGAGATCATCACCCCTTCCGGCAAGTCCGTGAACCCGCTGGTCAAACTGGGCAAAAGGTAGCCGCTTTTTTGCGGACGTGCCCAGGCGGCTGTTTTTAAGGAGAGAGAATGAAAACTGTGACTGCGCTGGTCGCTATGTTTTTTTGCGCTGCGGCAGCTTACTCCGGAGCCGCTCCTGATCCGGGAGCCGCGTATTGTTCTCAATTGATCCCGGACCTTAAATTCATTCACCGGCAATTGATCGAAAACTCGGCGAACGTAAGGTATTCCACGGAAACGGCCGCGCTGGCGGCCGCCGCTTATGACGCCGAGATGGCGGCAGCTCCTGGCTGCAAGGGCAAGATCGACTATATCCGCGGCGTTAAAAGATACATCGCTTCATATCACGATCCGCATCTGACGCTGAATTTCGATCCTGCCTGGCTCAAGGGAACGGGTCTGGCGATGAAAAAACTTAACGGCCGGTATTTTGTAATCGCAAAGATCGGGGGCATGGCTTCTCCGGGAGAGGTGGAGGCTGGCGACGAATTGGTCTCCTGCGGGGGAAAACCGCCTTTAGACATTCTTGAGAGCGAAGTGCTGCCTTTTGAAGCCTTCTATAATAAAGAGGCCGCGTTGTACCAGTACGCGAAAAGAGGCCTGTTCCTGAGGTCCGATGTCACGGAAGGAGAGGAGACGGCCTGCCTGTTCCGAAAGGGAAACAAGACATTCGGCGCAAAGCTCAAGTGGCAGCAGGTCGATGGCCACGAACTCCTTGAGTATAAGAATGCGTATGTCAGAGGCCCTGTCTACAAATTCGAGCGTATTGAGGGCGTGCCGTGGATAACATTTTCCACGTTCGACCCTAAAAATCCCGAGGAGGCCGGGCTGCTCTCGGAATTCGTGGAGGATGTAAAAAAACTTCGCGGCGAAAAAATTATCGTCCTGGACATGCGCGGAAATGGCGGCGGTAACTCGGATTGGGGTGCCAGGTGGCTGAAAAACCTTATCGGTTATTCCCCTGTGCTGCCAGGCAGGGCGCTGATCTGGGCCTCGAAAGCCAACGCCGATTATTACGAATCCTTCATGAAAAAATACTTTGCGGAAGCTTCGCTGTCTCCGCAGGAAAAAGAGGATTGGAAAGGTTTTGTGGATTGCATTAAGTCGCGGCCCGATACGTTCTTGGAATGTGACTCGAAACTGGAGCATCCGGACGCGAAAACGGAGCGTACCGGGTTCAAAGGCCGCATTCTCCTGATTACGGACGCCGGCTGCTTCAGTTCATGCGAGGATTTCGTTCTGACGCTGCGCCTTACCGGCCTTATGACGCAGCTCGGCCTCGCCACGAACGCAAGCACTGCTTTCGGGGAAATCAGGGTCGGGGTCAAAACACCGAGCGGCTTCGCCAAACTGAATTTTCCCCAGAAGGTCTTTCTTATCGAGGGGATGGGCCAGGGACCGCTTAAACCGGATATCGGCATAGATTACGATGTTACGGAGGAACTCAAGGGCATTGATAGCATCAAAATGGCGGTCCTGGCAAAATTGCGCGGCGGAAAACTGTGATTCCGGGGAAGCTTCCTGATATGCTATAATATGATTTCACAAATTTAACAAGGAACACGCTATGAAAAACGACATACACCCCAGCTACAATCTTTGCGAGGTTTCCTGCGCCTGCGGCAATAAGTTCCAGACGCGCTCTGTGAAGCCCGTGATCAAGGTCGAGATCTGCTACGCCTGCCATCCCTTCTACACCGGCAAGCAGAAGCTGCTCGACACCGCCGGCCGCGTGGAGCGCTTCCAGAAGAAGTTCGCCGCCACCGGCGGCAAGATGGTGGAGCGCAAGGCCCAGAAGACCGCGGTGAAGTCCGTTTCCCCGCGCCACACCGTCAAGCGCAAGCTCTCCTCCGCGGCCACCGTGGCCAAGAAGGACGAGAAGGCCCCGGCGAAGCCCGCCGCGAAGGCCGCTCCGAAAGCCGAGTCGAAGTAGCTTCGCCGCGTGAACGGGCG
>JAKAMO010000257.1 GCA_021812825.1 bacterium
CTGACCCCGAGGAACGATCTGGCGTCGCTGCCCAGGTCTTTCGCGGCGCAGTACTGCGCGGCGGTAGCGGAACTGCGGCCTCCGGCGGGCCGCCCGGCGCTGCTGAGCGGGGGGGTTTCGCAGAGGCTCCCGCAGCTGGCCGGGCTGATAGCGGGCGGTACGGGCCGCAGAACGCGGATCTCCGCCGAGCGGGAAGAGACCTTCGCCGGGCTGAGGGCGGCCGCCGCGGTATATTCGGGAAGGTCTGACAGTTTTATCAAAGCGGTCAAAAAGTACAGACAATGGAGGAAGCGGAAATGAGAGACATCTTCGAGGAACTTTTCGTGCTGGAGGTGGCCAATAACCACTGGGGGAAGCTCTCCCGCGGTCTGAAGATCATAGACGAGTATTCCAAGATCGTCAGGTTCAACAACGTCCGGGCCGCCATCAAGCTGCAGTTCCGCGACGTGGACAACTTCATCCACAAGGATTTCATGAAGCGCACCGATATCCGCTACATCAAGAAGACCCTCGACACCAAGATGTCGAAGGACCACTTCGCCAAAATGATGGGGGCGGTCAAGAAGGGCGGCTGCATACCCATGGTGACGCCTTTCGACGAGAAGTCGGTGGACACCGCGGTCGAGCTCGGAGCCGAGATCCTGAAGATAGCCAGCTACGACATCAACGACTGGTTCCTGCTGGAGAAGATAGCCTCCGTTAAGAAGCCGGTTATAGTCTCTACCGGCGGCACCTCTCTGAAGGACATAGACGACATCGTCACGTTCTTCTCCAACCGCAACATCCCGCTGGCCATCAACCACTGCGTATCCCTGTACCCGAGCGAGGATTGCGAGCTTCACATCAACCAGATAGATTTCCTGAGGCGCCGCTATCCGGAGCACGTCATAGGGTTCTCTACGCACGAGTACCACGACTGGCAGGCCTCGATAATGATGGCCTACGCCAAGGGCGCGCGCACTTTCGAGCGCCACGTGGATATCAACGACGACGGGATCCCGGTGTCGCCTTACTGCTCCGTGCCGCACCAGGTGGACACCTGGTTCAAGGCTTTCCATAAGGCCAAGGAGATGTGCGGCGGCAGCTGCACCGAGAAGCGCGTCCCCAGCGAGAAAGAAGTGGCCTACCTGGACGCGCTCGTTCGCGGCGTCTACGCAAAACGCCGCCTGCCGAAGGGCCACAAACTGTCGGAGGACGACGTCTATCTAGCCGTGCCGCTGCAGAAAGGCCAGATATCCTGCCGCGAGTTCATGGCGGGCGAGGTGCTGCTGAAGCACTGCGAGAAGGACCAGGCGCTGATGATAGACATGATAGACAGTCCCTATGCCGGGAACGAATCTCTCAAGCGGCTCATTTACAAGAGGGGGATCTGAAGCCGGTGGCCCGGAAGTTCGACAATATCATCTTTGACCTGGACGGTACCCTCGTCGATTCCTCGGGAGACATCGGGGATTGTCTGGCGCTGGCCTTTTCCGGTACTACCGGTGTGGGTGCTTTCTCGCGGCTGGAGAAAGCATGGCTCGGCCTGCCGCTGAAGGAGATAGTCTCCGCCGCCAGCCCCGGGCTGCCGGCCGAGCGCGCCAGGGCGGTATGTCTGCGGTTCAGGGAGATATACGACGCATCAGAGTATCCTCGGACGGGTCTGATGCCCGGGTCCGCCGCGGCCCTGGCCGCGCTGGCGGGGGGCGGGAAGGCGCTGTTCGTGGCCACTAATAAACCTCTAAAACCCACCCTTCGCATCGCCGGGCAGCTTAAGATCTCGCCGTTCTTCCGGGAGATAGCCTGTCCCGATATGCTGGCCGGAAGGCAGATGACCAAAAGCGGCATGCTGGCCTTCCTGATAGATAAATGGGGGCTGGAGCCCTCCGCGACGCTGATGGTGGGGGATACCGAGCCCGACGTGGCGGCCGCGCGCGCCAACGCGCTTGGCTGCGCCTACTATGCCGCGGGCTACGGCGGGAGAGAGCTGGGCCGGGCGCTGCGCCCGGATATCTTGCTGGAGGATATGGGGTTGCTGCCCTCCCTTCTCTGATATGCTTACGATTTTCTGGGATAACAGGTTCCTGCGCTTCCTGCTGGTGGGGGCGCTGAACACGGCTTTCGGCTATTCTGTCTTCGCTCTGTTCATCTATGCCGGGCTGCATTATTCCCTGGCGGCGTTCCTGGGAACGGCGGTCGGCGTCATGTTCAATTTCAAGTCCACGGGCAGGATAGTGTTCGGCAACAGGGATGACCGCCGCATCTTCAGGTTCGTCGCCGTCTACGGCGTGGTATACCTGGTCAACGTCCTGGCGCTGAAGTTGCTGGCCGCGGCGGGGATGAACCTGTACGCGGCCGGCGCGGTATTGCTGCTGCCGCTCGCGGCGCTGTCCTTTTTCTTGAACAAGACTTTGGTTTTCCAGGGGGAGAGATGAAATTGGTCAGTATTGTCACGGCCTGTTATAACGAGGAAGAGAACGTCGGAAAGCTCTGCTCCGCAGTAAGGGAGGTCTTCTCCGGCCTTGGGGGCTACTCGTACGAGCATCTATTCATAGACAACGCGTCGGAGGACGGGACCTTCGCGGCGCTCAAGCGCGAGGCGGCGGCCGACAAACGCGTCAAGATCATCCGCAACTCCCGCAATTTCGGGCATATACGTTCCCCTTTCCATGCCCTGCTCCAGGCCAACGGTGACGCCGTGATATCGCTGAGCGCGGACTTCCAGGACCCCCCTGCCCTTATCGCGGATTTCCTGCGGTTGTGGGAGTCGGGCAGCATGATAGTCGCCGGAGTAAAGACACGCAGCGAGGAATCTCCGCTGCTTTTCCGCCTCCGTAAGTTCTATTACGGCCTGATGAACAGGATATCGGAAGTGCGCCATGTCGAGAATTTCACCGGTTTCGGGCTTTACGACAGAAGGGTGATAGATATCCTGCGCGGCATAAACGACCCGTATCCTTACTTCAGAGGCCTGATAGCCGACATCGGATTCGAGATAGCGAAAGTGGAATACAAGCAGCCCGCCCGTCGCTCCGGGGTTACCAAGAACAACTTCTATTCTCTGTACGACATGGCGATGCTCGGGTTCACCAACTATTCCAAGATCCCTCTGCGCGCGGCGACCTTCCTGGGTTTCATAATGTCGGTACTGAGCCTCTTCGTGGCTTTCGTCTATCTGGTATACAAGCTGATCTACTGGGAGCAGTTCTCGCTGGGCATGGCCCCGGTGGTAATCGGCCTCTTCTTCATGAGATCGG
>JAKAMO010000003.1 GCA_021812825.1 bacterium
AGAGGTCGAAGCCCGCGTAAAGCTTCTTTATATCGTCGAGCGTGCAGATGCTGACGCCGCTCTCGCCCACCTTGCCGAAGATGTCGGGCGAGCGGCCCGGGTCGGAGCCGTAGAGCGTGACGCTGTCGAAGGCGGTGCTGAGGCGCTTGGCCTGCTCGCCGTCGCAGAGCAGGTGGAAGCGCTTGTTCGTGCGCACGGGAGAGCCCTCTCCGGCGAACTGCCGCTTCGGGTCCTCCTCCACGCGCTTGAAAGGGAAGACGCCCGCGGTATACGGGAAATGTCCCGGGAAGTTCTCCTGGCGGCACCAGCGCACTATCTCGCCCCAGTCCTCGAAGCCGGGGACGCTGACCTTGGGGACCTTGGTGCCGGAAAGCGTGGCGGTATAAAGCTTCGTGCGTATCTCGCGGTCGCGGACCTTCGTGACCAGCTCGTCGCCGCGGTACAGCTCGCGCAGTCGGCGGAAATCCTTCAGCAGGGCCTCGGTCTCCGGTTTCAGGCGGGCCTTCAGGTCCTCCTGCAGCGAAGCCACGGCGGCCAGCGCCTCTTTAGACGCGCCGGCCTTCTTCAGCAGTTCGGCGGTACCCTCGGCCCTGTAAAGGTCGCGCGCCGCGGCCGCCTGGTCCTCGCTGCCCTTGCGGTAGGCGCGGGCGGTCCTGGCTATCTCGCCCAGGTAATGCACCTGCGACTGCGGCAGCACCTCCCCGGCCGAGCTGTCCGACGGGGCGTTGTCCTTCCTTATCTTCCAGCCGAGCTTCTTCTTCTTGTCGAGCGCTTCTATCAGCGCCTCGTACAGGTCGTTGGTGCCGGGATCGTTGAAGAGGCTCGCCACGGTGCCGAACACCGGCACCTTCCTGCCGGAGTCTCGGGTGAGGCCGTGGTTGACGGCGTACTGGCGGCAGACGCCGCGGTAGGCGTCCTGCGCGTTGCCGCTGTCGAACTTGTTGAGCGCCACGATGTCGGCGAAGTCCAGCATGTTTATCTTCTCGAGCTGGCTCAGCGCGCCGAACTCCGCGGTCATCACGTAGAGCGAGACGTCGCCCAGCTCCACTATGCCGGCGCTGCCCTGGCCTATGCCGCTGGTCTCCACTATCACCAGGTCGAAGCCCGCGGCCTTCGCGGCGAGTACGGCGTCCCCGATGCTGGGAGAGAGCTCGGTGCCGGAGTCGCGCGACGAGAACGAGCGCATGTAGACGCGCGGCGAGTTGATGTAGTTCATCCGTATGCGGTCGCCCAGCAGCGCGCCGCCGCTGCGGCGGCGGGAGGGGTCCACCGCGAGGATGGCCACGGTCTTGTCGGAGAAGTCGCGCAGGAAGCGGCAGATCAGGTCGTCTATCAGCGAGCTCTTGCCGGCGCCGCCTGTGCCGGTGATACCTATGACCGGCGGGTCGTTCGGGCTCTTCTTCAGGCCGGCGCGCAGTTCGGCGAGGCCGTCGACTTTTTCGCCTGCCGCGGAGCGTTCGAAAGCGGTGATGACGGCGTTGAGGGCGGCGGTGTCGCCCGGAGCGAGACGGGCGGCGGCCTTCTTCAAGTCCGTCTTCAGCTCGAAGTCGCAGGACTTCATCATTATGTCTATCATGCCCTGCAGGCCCAGCTTGCGGCCGTCCTCGGGCGAGAAGATGCGGCTGACGCCGTACTTGTGCAGCTCGGAGATCTCCTTCGGGATGATGACGCCGCCGCCGCCGCCGAACACCTTGATGTGGCCTGCCTTGCGCTTCTTCAGCAGGTCCACGAGGTACCTGAAGAACTCTATGTGGCCGCCCTGGTAGCAGCTCACCGCTATGCCCTGCACGTCCTCCTGCACGGCCGCGTTGACGATCTCCTCCACCGAGCGGTTGTGGCCCAGGTGGATCACCTCGGCGCCGGAGGCGAGCAAAATGCGGCGGATGATGTTGATGGCGGCGTCGTGGCCGTCGTAGAGGCTGGTGGCGGTGACGAAGCGGACCTTGTTGGCTGGCTGGTAGGGCTTTAGCTCCTGCTGCATATGGCTCCTAGTCCTTCAGGATGAATTCCCAGCCGCACCAGGAATCCTCCGGGTGCGCGTCGGGCGGGCAGGCGAGGCAGCGCGTCTCTATGCGGGGGTCCACCGCGCGCGCGAACTCCGCGTATTCCACGATGCCGACGGACTTGCACGGAAAATCCGGCAGGCCCTTTCGCTTGCGGGCGGACTGCACGCGGCAGTCCAGCATGCGGAAGACGGCCTTCTTCTCCCCGGCCATCTCGAACTTCTGGTCGTTGAGCCTCGCGTAGAAACGCTGCTTCAGGCAGCGCCCCAGCGCCTCCAGGCCGCCGCCGGGCTTTATGCCCAGGCGCTCCATGATGCGGCGCGCCTCTATGACGGTGAACTTCCCCCAGGCCTCGGTGTCGGCCTTGATAGCGGCGTCCATGCCGTGCTCTTTCTCCACGGCCTGGAACCAGAGCCCGTCGTGGGCGAGCCAGTTCTTGGCGTCGTCCACGATGATGCTTATGAGTTCTTCTTTGCTGAGCGATTCCAACGTCCCTATGCAGTCGTCGCCCCGCCTGGCAGTACCTGAAGGCATCCCACCTCCGCTCCCCTTTAGAGTTTGTGACTTCGGCCGGGCGATAGATTCAATAAAATGAAGTCAATGATATCATTGACGGATGGCAATAAAAACGCGCTGCCGGCGCTAAAAATTATACACAAAAAGCGCCGGCCCTGACCATGCGGCCGCGGTCAGCTCGCCGCTTAATTACAAAGTAAGGGGCGAACCGCGGCCGGTCGGGGTTTTGGGCACCCTGCCGGAGTGTACCGTTTCCGACCGGAGGCGGCGGCCGACGATGCGCTCTACAGTCCGGCCGGTCTCCAATACGCGGTCCAGACTCAGGCCCGTGTCTATGCCCATCTCGTCCATCATTACCGCCATGTCCTCGGTAGAGACCAGCCCGACTATCCCGGGGTCCGCGTAGTAATGCTTGCCTGTCCCGGCCACCGGGACGCCGTCCACGAAGTCGGCGGGCTGGCCGCCTATGCCGCCCAGAGTGCCCTCGAAATGGGTGATGCCAGCCTGCAGCGCGGCCAGGACGTTGGCCAGGCCCCAGCCCCGGGTCACATGGAAATGGGCCACGTGCCGCGCAGGGTCCGGCATATCCTTAAGCACCATGGAAAAGTAGTCGAAGACCTTGTCCGGGGAGGCGGAACCGTCGTGGTCGGCGTGTTCGATGTCGTCGGCCCCGATGTCCAGGAAGCGCCTGGTGAACTCCACGGCGTGCCTGAGCTCCGTCGGTCCCGCGATGGGGCAGCCCCAGATGGTGGAAACTGTGCCGCAGACCTTTATCCCGTTCTGGTGCGCCTTCTTGATGTAGGTCTCGCACATCTTCCAGTACTCGTCCAGGGACAGTCCTGAATTCTTCTTGTGATGGGCTTCGCTGGTGGAGACCATGAACAGGATGCGGTCGGGACCCCAGCCCTTCTGGCGGGCGTCGAAGGCCCTCTCGGCCGCCTTTTCCCGGATGGTCACGGCCGTGAGCTCGACGTCCTTCAGCTTGTCCTTTATCAATTTGCTGCCGTGTATGGCCTGCAGCAACTGGTCGGCGTCGGCGAACTGCGGCATACCCGTCGGGTTGCCGAGGTTGGTCACTTCTATGCGCCTGAAGCCGGCCAGGACCAGCTGCTCCACGCACCAGAGCTTGGCCCGCGTCGGGATGGTCCTCTCCTCGTGCTGGAAGCCGTCGCGCACGGTAATGTCGCCCAATACGACTTTTTTCGGATATTTCATAGGAAGTCCTCCCCGAACCGGCTTTTTACAATTATAGATAAATCGGGCGGCCCCGGGCAGTTCCTTGTTCCCGCCTGGCCCGTTAATTTATTAGAATCCGGTTGGACCGCGGCCGTTCCGGCCGCTTTCCGGAGGAAGCATGACCGCGGTTAAAAAGATCCATCTGCAGGAAGTCGGGCTGAGGGACGGCATACAGCACGAGGAAAAACTCGTGCCCGCGGGGACAAAGATCCGGTGGGCGGAGCGCATGCTGGCCGCGGGGCTGGACCTGGTGCAGCTGGGCTCCTTTGTCCGCGCCGACAAGGTGCCGCAGATGGCCGACACCGGGGAGCTTTTTAAGCATTTTCTGGGCAGGGACCCTAAGCTGGCTTCCAGGCTAAGCGCGCTGGCGCTCAACGAAAAGGGCCTGGAGCGCGGCATGAAATGCGGCGTGCAGGTGTTCTGCGTGGGCTCTTCCGCGAGCGAGACGCACAGCCGAGAGAACACCGGCATGGGAACCGAAGAAGCGGCGCTGCGCGTGGCCGCGATGGCCCGCGAGGCGCTTAACGCCGGAAAAACGGTTCACGCCTCGGTCCATTCCTCCTTCGGCTGCGGCTACGAGGGTCCGGTGCCGGCGGAGAAGGTGCTTTCGGTGGTAAAGACCTATCTGGAAGCGGGCGTCGGCAGTATAGGCCTTTCGGACACGGCGGGGCACGCCAATCCGCCGCAGGTGAAGGAATTGTTCTCCGCCGTGGCCCGGCTGGCCCCGGGGCTGCCGCTGTCCTGCCACTTCCACAACGCCTACGGCACGGGCATGGCCAACTGTTTCGCCGCGCTGGAGACCGGTGTGACCTGGTTCGACACTTCGGCGGGCGGGCTGGGGGGCTGCCCGTTCATCAAGCTGCCGTCGGGCAACGTCTGCACCGAAGACTTCGTCCACACCCTGCAGAGGATGGGGCTGCGGAAGGACGTGGACCTGGAGGAGCTGATCTCGGTGGCCCGCGCCGCCTCGGCGTTCTTCGGGCGCGAGCTGCCGGGCGCGGTGATGAAGACCGGGCCGATCCCCGGCTTCGGGAAATAATTTTCAGGAATTACAGGGTGCCACGAGGACCGGAACGCAAAACGCGCGGGGACCTGTCGCTTCGCTCCATCCGTCCACACCGTGGCCTCGCTCATCATTCAGGCAAGAAAGTGTCGCTTCGCTCCACGCGGCGCTGTGCAAGCCTCGCCCTCACGAAGGTTTTGCTAACCCGGTCCTCGCGTCACCCCAGAGGATATCCAAATAATGCCCCAAAAGAGCCGGCCTGCATTAGCTGGTGGCGGAGGATTTGGAGCTGAGGGCCGTCGCGCAGGGAGGAGCTTGCGAAGGCCGTCTGACGCGCATAGCGCCTGATACGGCACGGCCATAGGCCAGCGCGACGACCGGATGGAGCGAAGCGACAGGTCTGCGTGCCGAGCGGCGAGCACGGTGGCCGCCTGCTGAGCATAGCTCCTGATGCGGCACGGGCATAGCCCAGTGCGAGACCGCGTGCCCGAAGATTCAAATCATCCGACACCCGCTCAGAGCGGAGTAGAATTGATCAAATCCCCAGGTGGCGGGAGATGACGAGGCGCTGTATCTCCGAAGTTCCTTCGCCTATCTGCAGCAGCCGCTGGTCGCGGTAGAACCGCTCCACGTCGTAGCCTTTCAGCAGGCCGTAACCGCCGTGTATCTGCACGGCCTCATCGGCCACTTCCTTCGCCACTTCGGAGCAGTAAAGCTTCGCCATCGCCGCTTCCCTGGCGAAAGGCTTCTTGTTGTCGCGCAGCCAGCAGGCGTTGTAGAGCAGGTTGCGGGCGGCCTCTATCTTCACCGCCATGTCCGCGAGCTTGAACGCTATCACCTGGAAATTGCCGATGGGCTTGCCGAACTGCTTGCGCTCCTTGGAATAGGCCAGCGCCGCCTCGAACGCGCCCTGCGCGCAGCCCAGCCCCATCGCGCCGATGGCGAGGCGCCCGCTGTCAAGCGCCGTAAGCATCACCTTGGCCCCGTCGCCGCGGTGGCCCAGCAGGTTCTCCGCCGGCACGCGGCAGTTGTCGAAGAAGAGCTCCGACGTGTTGGAGCCGCGCCACATCAGCTTGCCTTTCATCGTCCTGGCGGTGAAGCCCGGGGTCCCGGCTTCCACGAGTATGGTCGAGAATTCCTTCTTGCCGTCGCCGCGCACGCCGCTGACCGCCTTCACCGTAACGCCAGCGGTTATCTCCGCGGAACCGTTGGTTATGAAGGTCTTGGAGCCGTTGATGACCCAGAAGCCGTCCTTCAGCTCCGCGGTGGTGCGGGTGGCCTGCGAATCCGAGCCGGCGTCCGGCTCGGTGAGCCCGAAGGCCCAGAGCGCCTTGCCGGTGCAGAGCTTCGGCAGGTACTTTTCCTTCTGCGCCTTGCTGCCGAAATAGAATATCGGGCCGGTGCCGAGCGAGTTGTGCGCCGCCACCGTGGCGGCCTGCGAGCCGTCCACGCGGGCCAGCTCCTCCACGGCGATTATGTAGGAAAGGTAGTCCAGGCCGTGGCCGCCGAATTCCTCGGCCACCGTAGTGCCGAAAAGGCCGAGTTCGCCCATCTTGGCGGTCAGCTCCGCCGAGAACTCCTCGTTCTCGTCGAGCTTGCCGGCGACCGGTCTTATCTCCTTCTCCGCGAAGGCCCGGATGCTCTCCCTGATTATATTGTGCTCTTCCTTAAGGTTCATCTGGTTCATCCCGTCCCCTTTTCCGCCCCCCGGCTATTCCGCCCACTTCGGCTTTCTTTTCTCCAGGAAAGCGGCCATCCCCTCCTGCGCCTCCGGCGTGACCCGTATATCGGCTATCGCGTTGGCCGTGTACTCGACGGCCTCCTCAAAATCCAGCCTGTTGGTTACGTCGTAGATCAGTTTCTTGCATTGCCCTATGGCCACCGGGCCGCTGCTCTTCAGCGCGGCCGTCAGGCCGTCCAGGTGCGCGTCGAGCGCAGCCAGGTCCGGGAAGGAGGCGTTGACGAGCCCGCAGGCCTGCGCCTCGCGGCCGCTTATCCGGCGTCCGGTCAGCATCAGGTCCCGCGCGCGGCATTCTCCGACGCGCTTTATCACGTAGGGAGAGATGCAGGCCGGTACCACTCCTATTTTCACCTCGCTCAGGGAGAAGACGGCGTCGTCCGTACAGTAGGCGAAATCGCACGCGGCCGCCAGGCCGTTGGCCCCGCCTATCGAGGCGCCGTGCACGGCGCAGACCGTCGGCTTGGGGGAGGTGTAGATGGCCTTGAAGCACCTGGCCAGTCTTATGCTCTCGTCGTAGTTCTGCTCGCGCGTGTATCTGGCCGCGGCCCCGAGCCAGTTCAGGTCCGCCCCGGCGCAGAAGGCTTTGCCGCGGCCGCGCAGCACTATCACGCGCACCTCCTGGTGGACCGAAAGGTCCAGGAAGGCCGCCGTGATGTCGGCCACCATGCGTTCGTTGAAGGCGTTGCGCAGCTCGGGCCTGGCCAGCCAGACGGTGGCCGCCTGGCCGGAGATCTCGGTCTCTATGGTCTCGTATTTTTTCATCCGTCCCCCTACATGCGATAGACCGGGGTGCGCCCGGCCCCTATCATAGGCTGCGGGGAAAGCGCGGCCATCTCCAGAGCCCAGCCCACCACCTTCCGCGTGTCCGCTGGCTCTATGATGCCGTCGTCCCAGAGGCGGCTGGTGGCGTAATAAGGGTGGCTCTCGCGCTCGTACTGCTCCAGTATCGGCTTCTTTATCTCCGCCTCTTCCTCGGCCGTGAGCGGGCGGCCAAGCTTGGCCTGCTTGATCGTTACCATCACGCCGGCCGCCTGCGCGGCCCCCATCACGGAGACCCGCGAATTGGGCCAGGCGAACAGGAAACGCGCGCCGTAGGCCCGGCCGCACATCGCGTAGTTGCCGGCGCCGTTGGAGGCGCCCACTATCACGGTTATCTTCGGCACCGGCACCGTGGAGACGGCCTGCACCAGCTTCGCACCGTGCTTGATGATGCCGCCCTGCTCGAACTTCTTGCCCACCATGAAACCGGTGATGTTCTGCAGGAAGACCAGCGGGATGCCGCGCTGGCCGCAGAGTTCTATGAAATGCGCGCCCTTCTGGGCCGACTCGGAGAAGAGTATGCCCTGGTTGCCGATGATGCCTACGGGCCTGCCCGTCCAGGAGGCGAAGCCGCAGACCAGGGTTTTCCCGTAGCCGGCCTTGAACTCGTGGAAACGGCTTCCGTCCACCAGCCTCGCTATCACCTGCTTGATGTCGGCGGGCCTGCGCAGGTCCCGGTTGACTATGCCGTACAGCTCTTCGGCCGGGTAGAGCGGCTCGTCGAAGCCCGCCGAAGTCTCCGACTTCGGCGTGTTGAGGTTCTCGACTATGCTGCGCACTATATGTATGGCGTGCTCGTCCGATTTCGCCAGGTGGTCCATGACGCCCGAGATATGCGAATGCATCTCCCCGCCGCCCAGCTCCTCCTCCGTGGAGTCCTCACCAGTGGCCGCCTTCACCAGCGGCGGGCCGCCGAGGTACACCGTGCCGGTACCGCGTACTATCACGTTCTCGTCCGACATCGCCGGCAGGTAGGCGCCGCCGGCCGTGCACATGCCCATCACCGCCGAGACCTGCGGTATGTCCAGGGAGGACATCACGGCCTGGTTGTAGAAGATGCGGCCGAAATCCCCCTTGTCGGCGAAGACCTCGGCCTGCTTGGGCAGGAAGATGCCGCCGGAGTCGGCCAGATAGATCGTGGGCAGGCGGTTCTCGAGGGCTATCTCCTGCGCGCGCAGATGCTTCTTGATGGTCTCCGGGTAGTAAGTGCCGCCCTTCACGGTGGCGTCGTTGGCCACTATGACGCACCAGCGCCCGCCGATGCGCGCGGCGCCGGTCACTATGCCGGCGCCAGGCACCTCGTCGCCGTACATGCCGGCCGCGGCCATCGGGGAGAATTCCAGCCAGGGCTCGCCCGGGCCCAGCAGCCTGCTTATCCTCTCGCGCACCGTCAGCTTCTTGCGTTTGCGGTGCAGCTCCACCGCCTTCTCGCTGCCGCCTTTGTAGACGGTGCCCAGCCTGCCGCGCAGGTCGTCTATCAGCTCCCCGTGGTACCTGCTGTTCGCGGCGGCTTCCGGCGAGGAAGCACTGTAGGTGCTGGGTATTTCGGGGGTGTCCGGCGTCGGCCGGCCCCTGTCCTGCTTGTTTTCACGCTGGGCCATAGTTCTTCCCGTTGGGCCGGCGGCGGCGCCGGCATAATATGATGGGGCGGGTAAAGGCACAGCCTTCCCCCCCCGCCCCTTGGCGATATATCCTACAAAAACTGCGCATGAATTAAAACCGGCCGCGGGCTGACGGAAAGCGGCGGGGATAATAATGTAGAATTTAAACTTTCAAAAATCCGGTCCATACAGGGGAGCTGCCATGCAGAACGACGAAACCAAACGCAAGCGCCTGCGCGCCCTGGTGCGCGGCCAGGGAGCGGTCCTGCCCGGGGCCTTCAACGCGCTCACCGCGAGGCTGGTCCAGAAAGCCGGGTTCAGGGGCGTCTACATCTCCGGCGCGGGGCTTAACAACGGCGCCGGTTACCCGGACATCGGCCTCCTGACGCTGAGCGAATTCGCTACGATGGCGCGCTATATCACGCGGGCCGTGGACCTGCCCTGCGTCTGCGACGCCGACACCGGCTTCGGGGAGGCCGTCAACGTCTCGCGCTGCGTGCAGGAGTTCGAGCAGGCCGGCCTCGCGGCCATGCATATAGAGGACCAGGTCTTTCCGAAGCGCTGCGGCCACCTCTCCGGCAAGCAGTTGATCCCCTCGGAACAGATGGAGAGAAAGATAAAGACCGCGGCGCTCACCCGCCGCGACCCCGACTTCCTGATAATCGCCAGGACCGACGCCCGCGCGGTGGAGAGCTTCGGAGCGGCGGTAAAGCGGGCCAAAGCCTACCTGAAGGCCGGCGCCGACATGATCTTCCCCGAGGCGCTGAAGACCCGGGAGGAGTTCGCCGCCTTCGCGAAGGCCGTGAAAGCTCCTCTGTTGGCGAACATGACGGAGTTCGGAGTCTCGCCGCTGCTCAACTCGAAGGACCTGCTCGGCCTGGGCTACAAGCTGGTCATCTACCCGATGGGCGCTTTCCGCATCACGATGAAGGCCTGCGGCGAGTTCTATTCCGAGATAGCCCGCAACGGTACGCAGGAGGGGCTGCTGCCGAAGATGCAGACCCGCAAGGAACTTTACGAGCTGCTCGACTACGACAGCTACGCCCGGCTGGACGAAAAAGCTTACGGCGGCTTCATGGGCGGAAAAAACCTGAAGGAGAAAAAAAGGAAATGAGCCATATATCCAACGAGCGTCCTCCCACGGACGAGGTCATTGCCAAAATAGCCGGCTACGCGCACGACTTCGAGATAAAGAGCGCGGAAGCCTACGAGACCGCCCGCTACTGCCTGATGGACAGCCTCGGCTGCGGCCTGCTGGCGCTGAAGTTCCCCGCCTGCGCCAAGCTGCTGGGGCCGGTGGTTCCCGGCACCATTGTGCCGGGCGGCGTGCGCGTGCCAGGCACCGACTACGTACTCGACCCGGTGCAGGGCGCCTTCAATATCGGCGCGATGATACGCTGGCTGGACTACAACGACACCTGGCTCGCGGCGGAGTGGGGCCACCCGTCCGACAACCTCGGCTCCATCCTCGCCGTGGCGGACTATATTTCGCAGAAGCGCCGCGCCGAGGGCGGAAAGCCGCTGACGATGCGCGACGTGTTGACCTCGATGATAAAGACCCACGAGATCCAGGGCGTGCTGGCGCTGGAGAACAGCTTCAACCGCGTGGGCCTCGACCACGTGGTGCTCGTGAAGGTAGCCTCCGCCGCGCTGGCGGTCAAGCTGCTGGGCGGGACGAAGGAGCAGATAGCCGACGCCGTCTCCCAGGCCTGGGTGGACGGCCAGAGCCTGCGCGCCTACCGCCACGCGCCGAACACGGGATCGCGCAAGTCCTGGGCTGCCGGAGACGCCTGCAGCCGCGCCGTGAAGCTCGCGCTGATGACGCTGCAGGGCGAGATGGGCTACCCGTCGGTGCTGACCGCGAGGACCTGGGGCTTCTACGACGTGCTGTTCAAGGGGAAGCCTTTCTCGCTGCCGCAGCCGTTCGGCTCCTACGTGATGGAGAACGTGCTGTTCAAGATCTCCTTCCCGGCCGAGTTCCACGCGCAGACGGCGGTGGAATGCGCGATAAAGCTGCACCCGTTGGTGAAGGACCGCCTCGCGGACATCAAGGAAGTGCGCCTGACCACGCACGAGTCCGCGCTGCGCATCATCGACAAGAAAGGCCCGCTGCACAACCCGGCCGACCGCGACCACTGCATACAGTACATGTCAGCTATAGGACTGATCTTCGGGGAGCTGAAGGCGGAGCACTACGAGGACTCCGCGGCGAAGGACCCGCGCATAGACGCGCTGCGCGACAAGTTCGTGCTGACCGAGGAGCCACGCTACACGAAGGAGTACCTCGAGGCGGACAAGCGCTCCATCGCCAACGCGCTGCAGATAGTCTTCAAGGACGGCAGCGCCACAGAGAAGGTCGTGGTGGAATACCCGATAGGCCACCGCCGCCGCCGCAAGGAGGGCATACCGGAGCTGCTTAAGAAGTTCGACGCTAACCTGAAGACGCGCTTCACGGACTCGGAGGCCGCCGCGATCAAGGACTCTTTCGCCGACCCCGCGCGCTTCGAGGCGCTGCCGGTGGACGAGTGGATGGCGCTGCTGTCCCGCGCCCCGCAAACCGCCCGTCGTTGAGCGGGTACGGCGCGGCGGGCTTTCCATCGCGCCGATTTTGTTATAATTGGGCTTATATTAGGCTTCCGGAGGTAGGATGAAACCCATAAAGACCCCGCAGCAGGCGGTGGAGGACATAAAGGACGGAGCGTCCATCATGATAGGCGGCTTTATTTCCTGCGGCCGCCCCATGGACGTGCTAGAGGCCGTCTATCAGAAAGGCGTCAAGGACCTGACGATAATATCCAACGACACCCCGAAGGGAGAGGACGGCATAGTGAAGCTGGTCCTCGCGGGACGCGTGAAGAAATTCATCGGCTCGTTCATCGGCATGAACAGGATCATGGGCGAGAAGATGAAGAGCGGCGAGCTGGCGATAGAGCTGGTGCCGCAGGGCACCTTCGTGGAGCGCATCCGCGCCGCCGGCGCCGGCCTCGGCGGGGTGCTTACCCCCACCGGCCTCGGCACCGCTATAGAGAAGGGCAAGCAGGTGCTGGAGGTGGACGGCCGCAAGTTCCTGCTCGAGAAGCCGCTGCGCGCCGATTTCGCCATAGTTAAGGCGAACCGGGCCGACAAGTACGGCAACGGCTTCGCGGCCGGCTCGTCCAAGAACTTCAACGTGGCTATGGCCATGGCCGCAGACCACGTGATCCTGGAGGCGGAGGAGATAGTCGAGCCGGGCCAGATGGACCCGGAGAAGATCACCTACCCCAGCGTCTTCATCAACGCCCTCGTCAAGGTGGCCAAGCCCGCCAAAGGAGTCAACTAATGAGCGAAGAAGAATCCAGGCTCCGCATAGCCCGCAGGATAGCTAAAGAACTCCCTGATAACGCCGTGGTCAACCTCGGCATCGGCATACCGACGCTGGTGTCCAGCTTCCTGCCGGAAGGCAAGGGAATACTGCTGCATTCCGAGAACGGCTATATCGGCCTCGGCGCCCCGCCCCCGGCCGGCCAGGAGGACCCGGACCTCGTCAACGCGGGCGGCCAGGCCGCCACGCTGGTCCCCGGCTCGTCCTGTTTCGATTCGTCCATGTCGTTCGCGATAGTGCGCGGCAAGCACCTCGACTACACGATACTGGGGGCCCTTGAAGTAGACGAAGAGGGCAACCTCGCCAACTACATGATACCGGGCAAGTTCGTCCCCGGCATCGGCGGCGCCATGGACCTGTCCGTAGGCGCGAAGAACGTCGTGATAGCGATGGAGCACGTCAACAAGCACGGCGAGCCGAAGATCGTGCCTAAGTGCACGCTGCCGCTTACCGCCGCCAAAGAGGTGAACCTGATAGTCACCGACCTGGCCTTCATCCGCATCACCCCGAAGGGCCTGGTGCTCGAGGAGATAGCCGAGGACACCACGCTGGAAGAGGTGATCAAGAAGACCTCCGCTAAGCTGATAGTGTCGGAGAAGCTCGGCCGCTTCTAGCGCCGTCCGGGCATAAAGAAAAGACCGCCGGGCAAACCCGGCGGTCTTTTTTTGCGCCCAGGCGGTCAGTACTGAGCGAGCGCGGCCTTGTAATGCTTCCACAGGCTGGCTGTCGAATGAGTGGGCTGGCCGTACGGGCTGCCAGGCAGGGAGGCCCAAGTGGTGTTGAGCCTGGAAAGGGCGGCGGTGAAATTCTCGTAGACCCCGGACCCGCTGACCAGCCTGTAGGCCCCGGCGCGGCGGATTATCTCGAGCGCGGCCTTTTCCTGGTTCGGAGGAGTAAAGTCGGAAAGCCCGAGCGCCGGCGCGAGCCCGTCCCAGGTCTTGGAGAGGAACTGGTAACGGCCGGCGGCGTTCGAGCACAGTTTGCCGGAGCACTTCCTTGTCCGCGGGTGGTCGGCATAACTGCTGAAGGTGGCGAAAGTGAAGATGTAATTGTAGCGCTCATTGGTCCCCTCGGCGAAGGCCAGCGTGTCCAGGAAGGCGCGCACGCTCTTCGGCAGCTCCCAGGCCCCTCCGGCGGAACTGGAGGAAACGTCGGCCATATAGACGTACCCTTCCGTCATCTGGCAGTTCGGCAGCGGCCGGGCCAGCTTGACGGTCATGTACTCCCCGGTAAAGCCGGGCTTGAGCGTGGCCCCATAAAGGGTCCTGGCCTCCAGCACGCACTTCTCCGTGCCGTCCTGCAGCTCTCCGGACTGCGCCGGGCGGGACTTAAGGAAGGTCCGCGTATCGCCGATATAGAAGAACTGGTCCTGGGTGCGGGTGTAGTCCGGCCATTCGAAGCCGGGCTCGCCGTTATCGGGCGGGAGGTACTGCTCGAGCTCCTGTTCCTCCGCGCTCTGCAGAGGAGCGGCCATCGGCACGTCCGCGGCCGGGGCGGGGATGCTCGTCCCTCCTGAGAAAGAGGAAAGCTCGCCGAAGGCCTGGGCGCCGGCGTAAGCCGGGACGGCGGCGAGGAGGAGGCTTAGGAGGGCCCGCTTCATAAGGATATTCTCGCAGGCCGGAGCGGAATGGTTAAGGGCCCCGGGACCCAGGGCCGGCTGGGCCATATGGCCCAGGGGCTCAGGAGGCCAGGAACCTCTTTATGCCGGTCATTACCATCTGCACGGATATGGTAACGAGTATCATGCCCATCAGCTTTTCCATGGCCAGCAGGCCGCGTTGTCCCAGCAGCCGCGACAGCCAGCCGGACAGGCCGGCCAGGATCACGGCGTTTATCAGCCAGGCGGCGCCCACCACTCCCAGCCACATCGGCACCTTGCCCGGGTCCTGCAGCGAGAAGAGCAGCACGGTGGTGAGCGTGGAAGGACCGGCTATCAGCGGGATCGCCAGCGGAACGATGAACGGTTCCCCCTCCGGCCCCTCCGCAAAGGCCGAGTGGTGGGAGGGGAATATCATCTGCAGGGCTATAAGGAACAGCACTATGCCGCCGGCCACGGCCATCGCGGTAAGGTCCAGCGCCAGGGCTGAGACTATGTACTTGCCGAACAGCAGGAAGAACAGCATTATGCCGAGCGCGAAGAAAAGTTCGCGGATGATCACCGCGCGGCGGCGTTCCTCCGCCACGTTCTTCAGCGCGGACATGAACATCGGGATGTTGCCGAGCGGGTCCATGACCAGCGTCAGCGTGAACAGCGTGGAGAGGAAAAGCTTCAGGTCCATAGCACAATTCTAGCAAAAGAGAACGGCCGGGGAGGTAATCCTCACCCGGCCGTTCCTTTAGGTCCGACCGCCTACTTCTTCTCTTCGGCGGCGGGCTTCCCGCCTTCCTCTTCTTCCACTACCGGTTCTACGGAGGCGATCTTGTCGCCCTCCTCGAGCCGCACCAGGCGCACGCCCTGGGTGTTGCGGCTGATCACGCGCAGGTCCTTTATCGGCATGCGGATGATCTTGCCCTTCTCGGTCATCACCATCAGGTGGTCCTTGTTCTCCACCAGGTGGATGCCGACCACGGCGCCGTTGCGGTCCGTCGCCTTGATCGTGATGACTCCGGAGCCGCCGCGGCCCTGGTGCCGGTACTCGTCGAGGTCGGTGCGCTTGCCGTAGCCGTTCACGCAGACAGTCAGCAGCGTCTTCTTGGTCTTGGGCTCGGCCACTTCCATGCCGATGACCTGGTCGTCCTTGTCCAGCCTGATGCCGCGCACGCCCATCGCGCCACGGCCCATGCTGCGCACGTCGCTCTCGCTGAAGCGGATGCTCATACCGCCCTTCGTGCCTATGATGATCTCGTACTTGCCGTCGGTGTGGCCGACCGAGGTCAGGATGTCGCCGTCCTCGAGTCCGATCGCGATGATGCCGCTGCGGCGGATGTTCGCGAAGTCGGAGATAGGGGTCTTCTTGATGTTGCCCTTGCGGGTGCACATCACGATGAAGCTCTCCTTGCCTTTGGCCTCCTCGAAGGATTCGACCGCGAGCACCGAGGTGACCTTCTCGTCCTTGATCTGCAGCAGGTTCACTATCGCCTTGCCGCGGGATGTGCGGTTGCCCTCGGGGATTTCGTAGCCCTTCAGCGCGTACACGGTGCCGCGCGTGGTGAACATAAGGATCGTCGCGTGGCTGGAGGTGACGAAGAGCTTCTCGATGAAGTCCTCTTCCTTGACGTCGGAGCCGATGATGCCCTTGCCGCCCCTGCCCTGCACCTTGTAGGTGTCGGCCGGGATGCGCTTGATGTAGCCGCCGTGGCTCATCGTGATGACGACCTTCTCCTCTGGGATCAGGTCCTCGATGTCGAGCTCGGCCGCCTCGCCGGTGATCTCGGTCTGGCGCTTGTCACCGTACTTGGCCTTCATCTCTTTCAGCTCGTCGATGATGATCTTCAGGACCTTCTTCGGGTCCGCCAGGATGCTCTTGAGCTCCGCGATCAGCTTCATCAGCGCCCTGTGCTCCTCCTCGATGTCGCCGACCTCAAGCTTCGTCAGCTGGTGCAGGCGCATGTCCAGGATGGCCTGGGCCTGGATGTCGCTGAGGGTGAACTTAGCCATCAACTTGCCCTTGGCCTCCAGCGCGTCCTTGGATTTCTTGATGATGTCCACGACCGCGTCGATGTTCTGCAGGGCTATCAGGTAGCCTTCCAGTATGTGGGCGCGGGCGAGGGCTTTCTTCAGGTCGTACTTGGTGCGGTTGACGATCACCAGGCGGCGGTGACGCACGTACTGCAGCATCACTTCCTTGACCGGCAGCACGCGCGGCCGGCCGTCCACGATGGCCAGCATGATGACGCCGAAGCCGGTCTCCATCTGCGTGTGCTTGAACAGCTGGTTCAGCACCACCTGGGCGTTGCCGTCGCGCTTGACCTCGATGACGATGCGCATGCCGCGGCGGTCCGACTCGTCGCGGATATCCGAGATATCCGGGATCTTCTTGTCCTTCACGAGCTCGGCGATGTTCTCGATCAGCGCGCTCTTGTTGACCTGGTACGGGATCTCGGTGATGATGATGGCTTCGCGGTTGCCCTTGATCTCCTCGATCTCAGTGCGGGCCTGGATCTTGATCGAGCCGCGGCCGGTCTCGAAGTAGTCCATGATGCCCTTGCGGCCGCGGATGATGCCGCCGGTCGGGAAGTCGGGACCCTTGATGATCTTTACCAGCTCTTTGGTGGTGATCTCGGGGTTGTCGATAACGGCTATCGTGGCGTCGCAGACCTCGGCGAGGTTGTGCGTCGGGATATTGGTCGCCATGCCGACGGCGATGCCTGAAGAGCCGTTGACGAGCAGGTTCGGCAGCTTAGCGGGCAGCACCGTGGGTTCCTGCAGCGAGCCGTCGTAGTTAGGCCCCCACTTCACGGTCTCCTTCTCGATGTCGGCCAGCAGTTCCCCGGCTATGCCGGACAGGCGCGCCTCGGTGTAACGCATGGCCGCGGCGGGGTCGCCGTCGACCGAGCCGAAGTTGCCCTGGCCATCCACCAGCATATAGCGCAAGCTGAAGCTCTGCGCCATGCGCACGAGGGTGTCGTAGATGGAGGCGTCGCCGTGCGGGTGGTACTTACCCATCACGTCGCCGACGATACGGGCCGACTTCTTGAAAGGCTTGTTGTGCTGCAGCCCCATGTCGTCCATCGTGTACAGCACGCGGCGGTGCACCGGCTTGAGGCCGTCGCGCACGTCGGGCAGCGCGCGGCCTACGATGACGCTCATCGAATAGTCTATGTACGAGGACTTCATCTCCTCGCTGATGTCGCGGTCGACGATGTTGATGAACATGTTGTCCGGCTGCTTCGGTGTCTGATCCTTGTGTTCTGCCATTGAAATCGCTCCTTAAACTGGATCCCGGCTTCCGCCGGAATGACGATCCTTATATGTCCAGGTTCTTGGCGGCTAGCGCGTTCTGTTCTATGAACACGCGGCGCGGCTCGACCTTGTCGCCCATAAGGGTCGTGAACATCTTCTCGGCCTCGGCCGGGTCCTCGAGCGAGACCTTCAGCAGCTTGCGCCGCATCGGGTCCATCGTGGTTTCCCAGAGCTGTTCCGGGTTCATTTCGCCCAGACCCTTGTAGCGCTGTATATGCGCTCCGGAAGAACCAATCTTCATGGCCGTGTCCAGCAGGCCCTTCAGGTCCTTCGCGGCGGTCAGCGTCTTCTCGTTGGAGATCTCGAAGACGTCGGCCTTCTTGGGGTCCTCGTTGTGGAAGTCGGCGATAGCCCAGCCGAGCGGCTTGAGCTTGGCCGTGATGTTGTTGAGCCTGGTGAACTCGCCGAGCGGCTGGAACTCGGGGCCCAGCTCCTCGGTGTCGATCTCGGCCTCCGGCACGCCTTCCTTGGCGAGAGCGTCCTTGTGCTTCTGGATATACTCGTTCTCGTAGTCCTGCCATTCCTTCTCGGTGAAGAAGTACTTGTAGGTCTCGGGCCCTGTCTCGATGCGGTACAGCGGCACCGCGCCGTCGGCCTGGAACTTGACGTAATCCTTCAGCGTCAGGTTCTTGGTCTCGAGCTTGCGGGAGGTGTTGTCTATCGCGATGATCAGGTCGAGCAGCTCGGCGAGGTCCTTGCCTTCCAGCTTCCTGCCCTTGGCCTTCACGGTGATGCCTCCGACTGCCTCCTTCATCTGCCACTTCTGCAGTTTCTCCTCGTTCTCGAAGTAGGCCTCGAACTTCCCCTTCTTGACCTTATAGAGCGGCGGCTGGGCTATGTAGACGTGACCCTGCTCCACGAGCTGGCGCATCTGGCGGTAGAAGAACGTCAGCAGCAGCGTGCGGATGTGCTGGCCGTCCACGTCGGCGTCGGCCATGATGACGATCTTGTGGTAGCGCAGCTTCTCGAGGTTGAAGCCGTCCTCGCCCTCGCCGATGCCTGTGCCGATCGCGCTGATCAGCGTGCGGACGGCGTCGGAGGAGATGATCTTGACGAGCTGGGCCTTCTCCACGTTCAGGATCTTGCCGCGGATCGGCAGGATGGCCTGGAACACGCGGTCGCGGCCCTGCTTGGCCGAGCCGCCGGCCGAATCGCCTTCCACGATGAAAAGCTCCGACTTCTTCGGGTCGCGCTCCTGGCAGTCCGCGAGCTTCCCCGGCAGGCCGGAATCCGTCAGCGAGCCCTTGCGGCGCGCCAGGTCCTTGGCGCGGCGCGCGGCCTCGCGGGCCTCCGCGGCGCCCAGGCCCTTCTGGCAGATGGCCTTGGCTATGGACGGGTGCTCCTCGAAGAACACGCCGAGCGCCTCGCCGGTGAGGGTCTTCACTATGCCCTCCACCTCGCCGTTGCCCAGCTTGGTCTTGGTCTGGCCCTCGAACTGCGGGTGCGGCACCTTGACCGACACCACCACGGTCAGGCCTTCGCGGCAGTCGTCGCCCGTAACGTTGAAGTTCTTATCCTTCAGCAGGTCATACTTCTTGATATAGTCGTTGATCACGCGGGTCAGCGACGAGCGGAAGCCGGACACGTGCGTGCCGCCCTCGGTGGTCTTGATGTTGTTGACGAAAGAGAACATCGTCTCGGAGTAGTCCGTGTTGTACTGGATCGCGAGGTCCAGCACGATGTCCCCCTCTGATTTGGAGACGAAGATGGGCTCGTCGTTGATGACCTGCTTGTTGGTGTTCAGGAACTTCACGAACTGCTTGATGCCGCCCTCGAAGAAGAAGGTATGCTTCTTGCTCTCCTCTCTCTCGTCTATAATGGTTATGCGGCAGCCGGGGTTGAGGAACGCCAGCTCGCGCAGGCGGTTGGAGATGACGTCGAAGGACAGCACGCCCTCGCCGAAGATCTCGGTGTCCGCCTTCCAGGTGACGGTGGTGCCGTGGCCGTCGGTGGTGCCGGCCTGTTTTACGTCGTGCTGCGGCTTGCCGCGCTTGTACTCCTGCTTCCAGATCCTGCCTTCGCGGTGAACGGTGACCTCGAGCCACTCGGACAGCGCGTTGACGCAGCTGACGCCGACGCCGTGGAGGCCGCCGGACACCTTGTAAGCGCCCGCGTCGAACTTGCCGCCTGCGTGCAGCACTGTCAGCACGACCTCGAGGGCGGATTTCCCCTTAAGCTTGGGGTCCTTCACTTCCTTCATCGGGTCCACGGGAATGCCGCGGCCGTTGTCGGTGACGGAGCAGATATTGTCTTCCTTGATGGTTACGTCTATCTTATTGCACCCTCCGGCGAGGATCTCATCGATGGAGTTGTCCACCACCTCGTATACAAGATGATGCAGCCCCTGCACTCCGGTGGAGCCGATGTACATAGCGGGGCGCTTGCGCACGGCCTCGAGGCCCTCCATCACCTGTATTTTAGAGGAATCGTAACCGCCTTCTTTCGGGTTCGCTGTCTTGGTCATGTCCGTCATACTCCTGTTTCTTGTCTCCTGTTGATGAACCTCAGATCCTTGTGACCGGCCTGATAGCCTTTATCCAGGGCCTCTTGAAGTACTTATTGAGGCCCTTCACTATCACCGTGCTGCGCAGGGCCAGCTCGCTGGCGGCCGCGGAGGAAGCCGGCTTCACCAGTATGACGCCCTTGTCCACTCCGAGCATCACGCAATGCTCTCCGAGCCTCCCGGTCTCCTTCTCCCAGACCGCGTCCAGGATGGCCAGCCTGTCGAGCCCGGAGAAACCCAGCGTGCGCCAAGAAGCGCAGACCGAGTCCGCCCGGCTCCAGTTGACCTTTTTCCTGGACAGGAACATCACTGGGTCCGGAGCGGCATCACTATGTAAAGCAGTCCCTCGCGGTCGCCTAGCCGCAGCAGGGCGGGAGTGGAGGGCGAAGTGAACTCCGCTGTTATCTCGCCTTCCCCAGCGGCCTTCAGGATGTCCATCACGAACTTCGGGTTGAAGCTGATCTGGAATTCCTTGCCCTTGTAGGCCACTTCTATCTCGTCCTCGAAATCCATGCTCTGCGAGGCGGAGGTGACCACCAGCGCGCCCGGCTTGAAGGTGTACTTCACGGCCCCGGAGCGCTCGTTGGAGCAGATGGCGGCGCGCTTGGTGACGGCCATCAGCCTCTCCGCGTTCACTACCACCTCCATCTCGTGGCTCTTGGGGATGATCTGCTCGTAAGCGGGGAAGTTCCCCTCCACCAGCCTGGAGATGAAGACCGTCTTCCCTATCCTGAACCCGATCTGGTTGGACGACAGCCCCACCGTGACCTCGTCCGCGTCCTTCACTCCCGCGCCCTTGATGAAGCGGGCCAGCTCGCCGAGTATCTTGGAAGGGACTATTATTTTAAATTCCTTCTTGGCCTTCACCTTCTTGCTGGACGCGACGGCCAGCCTGCGGCCGTCAGTTGCGACCAGGAAGAAAGTGTCCTTCTCGTACTTCCACAGCAGTCCGTTCAGGAAGTGCCTGTCGTCCTCCGTGGAAGCGGAGAAGATGGTGCTGTTGATCATGTCGGCCAGCAGCTTGGCCGGCACCTTGAAGGAATTGCTCTCGTCCAGGTCCGGTATGACCGGATAATCGTTCTTGGGCGCGCCTCCCAGCTTGAAGCGGGACTTGCCGCTGAGTATGGAGATCCTGTTGTTCTCGTCCACGGCTATGTTGACCGCGGAATCCTCTCCCAGGTTCTGCACTATCTCCATGAACTTCTTTATAGGTACGGTTATGCTGCCTTCCCCTTTGATCTCTACGGGGATATGGTGTTTTATGGCCATTTCCAGGTCGGTGAAGACTACCTTGACGCCCTTGTCCTCCGTTTCCATAAGGAAGTTCTGGAGTATCGGGATGGTCCCGGTCTTGGAGGAAACGCCGGCCTGTATGGTCTGTATCCCCTTTATTAACGTGTCCCTGTTACTGTTTATTTTCATCTTATTCGTCCTCTATTAAGATAGGCTGTCTATATTGTCTAAAGTGTTAACAGCATTGGGGAAGTTTATTGACAGCCTGTCCGATTTTACCGACATTCCCTACAAAGAACAGCGCTTTTTACAGCCCTCCGGCCTATCAACCGGGGTTATTAACAGACTTTATCTTGGTGATGATCTGGTTCAGGGCCTCGTTGAAGTACGGGTCCGTCTGCACCATGTGACTTATCTTTCCCTTGGCGTGCAGTACGGTTGCGTGCTCCCTGGCGAAGGCTTCGCCGATGTCCTTCAGGACCATATCCGTCATCTCGCAGGCCAGGTACATGGCGACCTGGCGGGGAAACGCGATGTTCTCATTGCGTTTCTTGGAGCTGAAGTCTTTCAGCTCGACATTATATTTTTCCGCCACTACCCGCTTGATGGTCTCTATGGAGATCTTCTTCTCCTCGAGGTCGTGGTCGCCGCTGTGTTCCTTGATTATCTCTTTCAGGGAGTCTATGGAGGGCTGGATGCTCATGCTGGAGCAATAGTTTCCCACCGTTATCAGGCAGCCTTCCAGCTCCCTGATGTTCTTTTTTACGTTCTCGGCTATATAGGTGATGACGTCGTCGGGAATATCGTACTTGTGCTGGTCGCGCTTCTGACGCAGTATCGCCACGCGCGTCTCGAAATCCGGTATCTTAATATCGGCGACGACGCCGGACAGGAAGCGGGAGATAAGGCGCTGGCCGAGCGCCAGCTCCCGCGGCGGCCTGTCCGAGGTCACCACTATCTGCTTCTTGGACTCGAACAGGGAGTTGAAGGTGTAGAAGAACTCCTCTTCGCTGCGTTCCTTGTCCACGAGGAACTGGATGTCGTCCAGCAGCAGACAGTCGAGTTTCCTGTATTTGCTGCGGAACTGCTCGGTGGCCCCGCCGCGCACGGCGTCGATGTACTCGTTGACGAAATTCTCGCTGGCGGTGTAAAGGATGCGCGCCGAGTGGTTCTGCTTCAGGATGCTGTGCGCTATGGCGTGCAGCAGGTGCGTCTTGCCCAGTCCGGGCGGGCTGTAGATGAAGAAGGGGTTGGCGTGCCCGGGCGCCTTGGATACGCTTTCAGCGGAAGCGAAGGCGAAGCGGTTCGACGTGCCCATGATGAAGGACTCGAAAGTGTAGTTGGGGTTGAAGGAGTAGTAGCTGGGCGGCAGCTGCTGCGCCGTCTGCGGCTTCGGCGGAGGAGGAGGCTCGGCCGGCGCTATGGACATGGAGTAGTTTATGCTCAGGGCTCGGCCGGTTATGGAGGTCAGGAGGGAGGTTATCTTCTCCTCATAGCGCTGCTTGACCGTGTTGTATATGATCTGGTCCGGGACTTCCAGTTTCAGCGTGTCGCCTTCGATGAAAAGCGGTTTTATCGGACGTACCCAGAGCTCCACGGCCTCGGTGCCTATCTCTTCCCCCAGTTTTTTCAGGACTTCCTGCCAGTAGTCCTTGATATCGGTTAAGTTATCCACAAGTTATCCACAACTGTTGATAGTTTTTTTAAAACTAAAAAACGCTTTGTTTTCTAAACACTTTTTATGTTGATAACTTTTATATCCGGCCCGCGAACAGCTCTTTATGCACTAAAAAGTGTTGCAAAATAGTGAACAAGAAAGGTCCTAAAAAGCGCTTTTTTAGGGGTATTTATAATATTATATATTTTGACGTCATAAGTCAATCTGCCTGATATAATAAAAAAGCGCCTTTCGGCGCCTTTTTATCGCGGCAGTCAGCGGCTTAACCGTGCATTCCCACCTTTACCCCCCGGAAACGGGCCGGGCTTGAGCCATGGCACATCATTGCCCGCTGGCCTGGCTGCCCCTTGCCACAGTTGGCAACGCCCCACAGGCGCCATTCCTGGGGCCCTGCGATGCCGTCACAGGAGCCCCAGAACTCCGGGGTGATGCCCTGGTACCTGGGGTTCTTGAGCAGGCGGCCTTTCCTGCCGTTCTTTATCTCCCAGCCGGCCTCGCAGCCGAATTGGAAGTTCAGGCGCTTCTGGTCTATGCTCCAGGAGACGTTGTTCTCCATCATCACGCCGTCCTTGATGCCGGCTATCAGTTCCTCGGTCGAGGAATTGCCAGGCATCAGGCTCAGGTTGCAGATGCGGGTTATCGGTATGTTCGAGTAGCCGTCGGCGCGGCAGCAGCCCCAGGAACGGTCCCTGCCGATGCGGCCGCAGAACTCGCGGTTGGTCATGTAGCCGGACAGGATGCCGCCCTTGACGATGTGCCAGCGCTGGGCCTTCACGCCGTCGTCGTCGTAACCAGCCGTGGCGAGGCCGCCCGGCAGCGTGGCGTCGGCTACGAGGTTCACTATCGGCGATCCGTAGCGGAAATGCCCGAGCTTCTCTGTGGTGGCGAAGCTGGAGCCGGCGTAGGATTCCTCGTAGCCCAGCACGCGGTCCAGCTCGCTGGCGTGTCCTACTGATTCGTGTATCTGCAGGGCCATCTGGTTGCCCGAGATGATGAGGTCCTTCACCCCGGCGGGACAGACCGGGGCCTTCAGCAGCGCTACGGCCTCGTCGCGCACCCTTTCGGCGTGGGCGGCGAGGTCCATCGACTCTATTATCTCCCAGCCGCCGCCTAGCGTCTGGCCGCCGTGAGAGCACGGGTAGCCGCGCAGCTGGGAGTCGCCGTTCTCCACGGCGGTGGCGGTTATCGCGGCGCCGGAGTTGAGCAGCACCTGTTCTATGCGTGAGCCCTCGGTGGTCATGTGCCACTGGTGCTCGCGCATGAAGGTCATCTCGGCCTCGGCGACCTTAATTTTCCTGTTCCCCCGGAGGGTCTTGTCGAGGGAGAACAGGATGTCCAGCTTGGCCTGCACCGGGACCGCGAACGGGTCTTTCAGGAACGGCGTCTGCCAGAAATCATGGTAGGCCGGTTCGTGCGCCAGACGCACCCTGCCGCTCATCAGCAGGCGACTGGCTTTGGCTATGGCTATGGCCTTCAGGGCGGTATCCGCGACGGCGCGCTCCGTCATCTCGCGGCCGGAGGCGAAGCCCCAGGCGCCCTTGTAGAGCACCCTGATGCCGTAGCCCAGCGTCGTCTCGTCCGTCAGGGCCCCGATCTCCCCGTTCTTGACGGCGAGGACCTGGTTGCGCTCCTCTACGACGCGGATGTCCCCGAAATCAACTTTGTGCTTGTTCGCTACTTCTATGGCTTTGGCGGCTAGCTTGAACATGATATATCCTCTCAGAATTTCGTGGCCGAAGAGAAGTTGAAGCCGGACAGCCGCATCGCCGGGCAGGCGATGCCCCCCCAGCCGGCCACCATCTCGGCGCGGTCGCCGACGGCTTCTATGTTGGCGAAGGCCTCCACCATGCTCTGCGTGAAGCGCATGTTCTTTATCGGGTAGGCCACCTTGCCGTTCTCTATCATGAACGTGCCGTTGCGGGTCATGCCCGTCATCTCCACGGTCTGGGCCTTGAGCATGTTGGTGTAGTGGAACTGCGTCACGAGGATGCCGCGCTCGGTGCCTTTTATAAGGTCGCTCAGGCTGTCGCTGCCGGGCTTTACCGACAGGTTTATGGCCAGCGGGCCGAAGTAGCTGGGCTGCGGCAGGGCGTGGCCGGTAGGGGCGGCCTTGGCCTTCTTCGCGGTCTTGCGGTCGTGCACGATGGTCTTGAGCACGCCGTTCTCTACCAGCGTGAGCCGCGAACGCGGCTGGCCTTCGAAGTCGAAGGGCAGGCCCGGGGCCGCACCCAGGAAGTCGTCCTCGATCGTCAGCAGCGGGCTGAGCACGCGCTTGCCGAGCTTGCCGCAGACGAAAGAGCGGCCCTCGTTGTAGAACTGGCCGCCGAAGCTGTAGGCGCTCATATATGTGATGAGATCGGCCGCGGCCTGCGGCTCCAGCACCACGGTGTAGCGACCCGGTTTCGGGTCGCGCGGCCTGCGGCTCGCGGCGGCTTTCGCGCGCGCCGTCTCGTTTAGGCGCTTGAAGTCGATGTTGCTGACCGAGTGGGAGGGCTGCTCGGCCCAGCCGGAGCCGTCGCGGTCGGTGACCGTCACGCTGTGGGTTATGAAGCTGTCGCGCCAGCGGGCGAAGAGGCCCAGGTTGTTGGCTATGACGAGCTCGCTGGTCCCGTTGTCCACCGTGCCGCAGGCCACCTGGCCCGCCTTCCTGCACGCGCGGGCCAGTTCGGCGGCCCTCTCGGCGCGGAAGACGGGCGAAAGCTCCGCCGTCCCGCGGTCGTAGAGGTCCCTGCCGGCAGGCAGGGGCTTCGGCCCGGCCAGCGGCAGCAGGTCCGGGTCCTTCTTCTGCTTTTTGAGTATCTCCAGGCCGGAAGCGACGGCGCGCTTAAGGGATCCGTCGTCGGCCTGGTTGAGGCTGAGCTTCGCGGAGCGGCCGCCGTCCTGCAGGCGCACCGAGAAGGAGAGCGAAGAGGAGGCGACGTTCTGCGAGATGACGTTGTCGGCGAAGCGGGTCAGCGCGCTGTCGCGCCTCTCCGCCAGCACCTCGCACTGCACCCCTTTCGCCAGCTTGAATATCTTTTTCAGCGTGGTTTCTATGTTCTTCATAAATAGGAGCGGCCGCTCGCGCGGCGGCCTGAGCGTAGGATGGATCGACCGCCGCTAGATCTGCGGTTTCTCCGCCGGGGGCTCCTGGCTTTCGTGTTTCGGGCGCCGGTGGTGTTTCTTCGGCTCCGCGGCGGGCGGGCCGGCGTGCTGGGCCGTGAAAATTGGCGGCAGGGTTTCTTTGTTCTCCATCCAGCGCAGCAGCGTCTCCTCGCCGGTCACAGTATACGTTTCCGGCGTGCTGAAGACGGCCAGTTTGTTCCGGCGCGCCCGCTCGGCGAGCGTCTCGCCGCTCTTGCCCCTGGAGAAGCCGGTGGGCTCGAAGATCTTCAGGTTGGGCTGCGTCAGGCCTACGAGGTAATAGGTGCCGTCGGTGTTGGCCCCTATCGCCACGGTCCTGTCGTTCACGGCGTTAATGGCCTCCTGGATCCAGTCGGACTTCAGCTCCGGGGAGAGGTGGCTTATCAGCACCGCTTTCTTGGCGCCGGTGAAGAAGGCCAGCCTCACGGCTTCCTGCAGGCGTTCCTCGAAATCCGTGTGCTTGACCTCCAGGAAGCCCGGGTCCTCCGGGTCCAGCCAGGTCAGGTCGGGGTGGCGGGCGGACTTGGCGTAGGAGAGGATCAGAATAGCGTCGTTGAAGTTCTTGGCCAGCTTGTAGACCGAGGTAAGGAGGTCGCTGTTAACGTGCACGGCGCGCTCGGGGCCGAAGGCGGTCTTCAGCTCGGGTATCACCTTGTCCGCCTCCGGCGGGTCTACGAGAAGGATAATGCTGTTGTCGCGGTTCTTTGCCATGGTTGCCGTGCTTTTTGAGTTAAGAGATAGAAGTATATTATACTAAATGTGCCCCGGCCGTAGTCCGCCGGCGCGCGGCCGAAACGATGCCTGGAGCCAAAGGACCGGTAATAATCTACGGCGGGAGCTTCGATCCCCCCCATCGCGGGCACATGGCCCTGGCCGCGGCCGCGCTGCGCCAGCTGCGTCCGTCCGCGTTCTATTTCGTCCCGGGTTTCCGCACCCCGTTCAAGGATTTCAGGCCTGTGCCGTACTCAGCACGGGCCGCGATGCTGGCGGCCGCCGTGATGGACAGCGGCATGGCCGGCGCCGTCAGGATAAGTCCCTTCGAGGCCCGGCAGCGCAGGGTGGTCTACTCTTTCGAGACCGTCTCCCATTTCCGCAAGCTGCACCCAGGGGTACGCGTCTATTTTCTGATGGGGTCCGACTGCCTGGCCGGCTTCGGCGGCTGGCGCCGAGGGAAGGAGATACTTCGCGACGCCGTCCTGCTGGTGGGTCGCCGCCCGGGTTCTCCGATACCCCGCGGGGCCCCGCCGCACAAACTGCTTTCCGGACGGTTCCCGGAGGCCGATTCCACCGCCATCAGGAACAGCCTCTTCCTCGGCAGGGGACACCGGCAGCTCAGCCGCGGGGTGACGGAGCTGGCCGAGAAGAGGGCCCTGTACCTGTTCCGGGAGCGCTCCATGCTGCGGCGGCTGCTGACCTCGCGCCGCTACGAGCACACGATCCTGTCCGCGGAGCTCGCGCTCGAGTTGGCGCCGCTCGCCGGAGTGCCGCAGCAGAAGGCGGCGCTCGCCGCGCTGCTTCACGACTGCGCCCGCGACCTGCCGGCCGGGAAACGGGCCGCTCTCTGTCCGGCTGACACGCCGCTGCGCGCGGAGATGCTGCGGGAGGCTCCGGTCCTGGCCCATGCCTGGGCCGGAGCCGAGCTGGCCAGGAGAAAGTTCGGGATCGAGGACCCGGAGGTGCTGGACGCCATCCGCGTCCATGCCACCGGCGCGCCCGGCATGGGGCCGCTGGCCAGGCTGCTGTACGTGAGCGATTTCGCCAACCGCGGCCGCGATTTCAGGGAGGCGCGCCTCGTGCGCCGGCTGGCTTTCATTGACCTGGACGAGGCTTTCCGGTCGGCCAATTATGTTAAACTTGTCTATACGTTCTCCGGGGGCGGCTGGGTGCATCCCCTGAGCGTGGGCTTATGGAACAGTCTTCAGGAAAAAAAGAGCGGCTGATGCTGGCCGCCGGGGTGCTGCTGGCGCTGGCCGCGGCCGCCTGGCAGTACCTGTCCCCGGCTTCCCGCTGCATCATGGAGGGACGCGACGTCCGGATCGCCCTGCTGGGGGACGCGTCCTCGGCCCTGCTCGTCTACCACCCGTTCTCCGGCACCGTCGGCGCCTTCACTTCCCAGCGCAGGCCCGAGCGCGGCGCCTCGCCGGAGAAGCGGGCCGCGGACCTGGCGGCGGCCGTCGCCGGCGAAGGCGCTGCGGCGTTCTATATAACCGTTTCCACTTCCCCGTCGCTGGAGGCCCTCTGGGAGCCGCTCAACGGCTGGCGGGCCGATCCGCGCCTGCTGGCCTCCGCCGCCGTCTGGCTCTGCCGCCGCATCTCGGCCGGGGAGACGGACCTTTCGTGGTTCGACGCGTTCCGCCTGTTCTCCGACTTTTCAGGCCTGACCGCCTCGGATTTCATCCTCAGCGACGTGCCGCGCGGTCCCGCGGCCCAGGAGGACAGGGCCGCCCGCAGGACCCCGCTGGTGGAGGTGTTCAACGCCTCCGGGCGCAACGGCCTCGCCGACGCCACGGCCAAGCGCCTCAGGGCCGCGGGCTTCGACGTGATAACGGTCGGCAACAGGGCGGCGGAAAAGGAGACGAGGATCCTCAGCTATTCGCGCGACGCCGGGTCCGCGCTCGCGCTGCGCGAGGCGCTTAACCTCGGGGAACTGGAGGTCCGCGTCAAACCCACGCGCCGGAGCGTGGCGGACGCGGCGGTGGTGCTGGGAGAGGATTTCGAAGGGGAAAAACCGGAAGATAAGGGGAAATGATATGGACATGGTGACCATCCTTAAGACGGCCGTCCAGCAGGGGGCCAGCGACATACACATCAGCGTGGGCAAGCCGCCGCTGATGCGCCGCAGCGGAGAGGTCGTGCCGGTGGCCGACAACATGCCGCCGCTGACCGCCGAGCAGACCAAGACGATCATCTACTCGGCGCTGTACGACGAGCAGCGCGCCAAGTTCGAGAAGGACTGGGAGCTGGACTGCTCGTTCGCCGTGACCGGGGTTTCCCGCTTCCGCCTGAACGTGCTGGCCGCCCGCAACGGCGTAGAGGCCGTCATGCGCGTGATCCCGTCCATCATTCCCACGCCGGAACAGCTCAGCCTGCAGCCGGCCATCGTGCAGTTCGCCGATCTGCCCAAGGGCATGGTGCTGGTGACCGGCCCGACCGGTTCCGGCAAGTCCACCACGCTCGCCGCGCTGATCAACAAGATCAACACCAGCAAGAAGAAGCACATCCTGACCGTGGAGGACCCGATAGAGTTCACGTACGAGGCCCAGGCCTGCGTGGTCAGGCAGCGCGAGGTGGGCCAGCACACGCGCAGCTTCAACAACGCGCTGCGCGGCGCGCTGCGCGAGGACCCCAACGTGATCCTCGTGGGCGAGATGCGCGACCTGGAGACCATACAGTTGACGATCACCGCGGCCGAGACCGGCCACCTCACGTTCGCCACGCTGCACACGCAGGACGCGGCCTCAACGGTCGACCGCATCATCGACGTGTTCCCGCCGCATCAGCAGACGCAGGTGCGCGTGCAGCTGGCCGCTTCGCTGCAGGGCGTGGTCTCGCAGATCCTGCTGCCGCGCAAGGACGGCAAGGGCCGCGTGGCCGCGCGCGAGGTCATGGTGATGACGCCCGCCATCCAGAACCTGATACGCGAGGGCAAGACGCACATGATCTACAGCGCGATAGAGACCGGAGCCAAGTTCGGGATGATCCCGATGGACCGGGCCATGGCCATGCTGGTCAAGCAGAACCTGGTGGCCTTCGAGACGGCCGCCGCCAAGGCGCACGACCTGGAGGGCTTCAAGAAGCTCTGCAGCCCGTCCGGGGTCTGACGCAGAAGGGGGAGACATGTCCGATATAGAAAAACTCAAGGCCATTCCGCTGTTCCGCGGCCTCTCCGACGACATGCTAGGGGAGTTCTCCGGGTATTTCAAGCAGACCGCCTATTCCGGCGGCGACGTGATCTTCAAGGAGAAGACCACCGGGGACTCGCTCTATATCATCGTGACCGGGGAGGTGGTGATAGAGAAGGCCATGGACGCCGAGGGTTCCAGCTTCAAGACGCTTGCCATACTTTCCGGCGGGGATTTCTTCGGGGAGATGGCGGTCATAGAGGGCCAGCCCCGCTTCGCGCAGGCCAGGGCCTCGGCGGACACCTCGCTCTACGAGGTCGGCCGCCAGCAGTTCTTCTCTTTCATCAAGGAACATCCGGAGACCGGGATCAGCATCTTCAGCGGCATCATGCGCACGGTGATGCGCCGCCTGCAGCACACCTCCAGCGAGCTTACGATGCTCTTCGACCTCAGCCGGCTGCTGACCCAGCAGCACAAGTCCCCCGGCGAGTTCTTCGCCAGGGTGATCGACGAGGCCCGCATCTACCTCGAGGGCTCCTGGAACGTGACGGCGTACGTCTTCAATGTCTTCAATGACGAGTACGAGCGGGTCTATTCCCGCGACGCTTTCCCCAGGCAGGGAGAGCCGGCGCCGCTGCCGGCGCACCCGGAGGGCGGCTGGCGCGACGAGAACTCCTACGTGATGCTCTGCTCGGCCGAGGGCCGGCGCCTCGCCTGCGCGGTGTTCGAGCACTCCGACAAGGTCTCGCCGGTGGAGAAGAACAACCTCGCCACCATATTTAATACAATATCCTCCATCGCCGGCTCGGCGATGATAAACATCGAGCACCAGGCCGAAGCGGCGATGCTCGAGAAGCTGAGGAAGAGCAAGAACACGATATGACGAACCCCAAGAATGGTTTCAGGAATATAGCCGTGGCCGCCGCCCGCGTTGGCGACGCCAAGAAGGCCAGCCCGGTCACGGTCTATGACCTGGCCGGGACCTCGCCGCTGGCCGACTATGCCGTCCTGATCGTGGTGGAATCCTCCCCGCAGCTGGACGCGGTGGAGGAGGAGATCCAGCACAAGCTCAAGGGAGAGGGAGTCTTTTGCCTGCACAGGGACGGGATGCGCTCGCGCAACTGGAAGGTGCTGGACTACGGCGGCACGCTCGTCCATATCTACGACCGGAAGGCCTCGGAGTTCTACGCGATAGACAGGATCTACTCCGGCTGCCGGCAGGTGCCGTGGGAGGAGAAGCCGGTCGCTGCTCCGGTGAAGAAGCCAGCGGCCAGGAAGCCGGCCGCGAAGAAGGCCTCCGCCAAAAAGACCGCGGCGAAGAAACCCGTCGCTAAAAAAACGGCGGCCAAGAAGACCTCCAAGAAGAAATAATGAAGATCTCCGCCCTGGAAGCCGACCTCAAAAGCCGCGCTAAGGCGGCCTTTTCCCTGGACGACTCCGCGCTGGCCGCTTTTTCCCTGGCCGCGCCGCCGCCGCATATCAAGGCCGACGCCTCTATAGCCTGGCCCATTTCGGCGGCCAAGCTGCTGAAAAAAACCCCGTTGAAGATAGCGGAAGAGCTGAAGGCTGCCATTGCGGTGGCGGCCGACGCCGAAGTTGTCCCCCCGGGCTTCGTGAACGTGAAGTTCGCCCCAGCTTTCCTATTCGCCGCGCTGAAGGACCTGGAGCGGCCGGACGCCTTCCACCGGCCCGAGTTCGCCGGAGAGGAGATCAATCTAGAGTTCGTCTCCGCCAACCCGACCGGACCCATGCACCTGGCCAGCGGCCGCGGCGCCACGCTGGGTGACAGCCTGGCGCGCATCTGGAAAGAGCTCGGTGCCTCGGTCTGCACCGAGTTCTACGTCAACAACGTGGGGCGCCAGGTGGAGAAACTGGGGCTGTCCCTCAAGGCCCGCTTCGAGGGCAAAGAGCCCCCGGAGGACGGCTACTACGGCGACTACCTAAGGGACATGGCCGCCGCGCTGCCTAAAGAAGCCGCCGGCTGGACCGCCGCGCAGTTCTCCGAGTACGCCGTCGCGGAGATGCTCAAGCTGCATAAGACGGATATGCAGGCCTTCGGCGTGCATTTCGACCGCTGGTTCCTGGAGAGCGAGCTGCACGCCGCCGGCGCGCCGAAGGCCGCGCTGGAGACGCTGAAGACCCGCGGCATGACCTATGAGAAGGAGAGCGCCGTCTGGTTCGGCGCCGCCTCGGAGATGGAGAGCGACGACAAGGACCGTGTGCTGGTGAAGGCCGACGGCCGCAACACCTATTTCTTGAACGACATCGCCTACCACCTCAACAAGTTCTCGCGCGGCTTCAGGCGCCTGATAGACATCCTGGGAGCCGACCATCACGGCTACGTGCCGCGCATGGAGGCCGCCGTAAAGGCGCTCGGCTACGATAAGGGCACGTTCAAGGTCATCATCCACCAGCAGGTGTCGCTCTTGCGCGGCAAGGAAGTGGTGAAGATGTCCAAGCGCGCCGGCGACTTCATCTCGCTGAAGGAACTGATGGACGACGTCGGCACCGACGCGTGCCGCTTCTTCTTCGCCTCGCGCGGCCCGAACACGCACCTGAACTTCGACGTGGAGCTGGCGAAGAAGCGCTCCAACGAGAACCCGGTGTACTACGTGCAGTACGTGCACGCGCGCATAGCTTCCATCTTCGACAACGCGCCTGCCAAGGGCGTGGACGCGGCCGCCTCCTTCGACGAGGCTAAGGCCGCCATCAATCCCGAGGAGCGGGCGCTGATGTTGAAGCTCTTGTGGCTGGAGAAGACCCTCGCCGACTGCGCCCGCGACAATTCCCCCCACCACCTGACCACCTACCTGATGGAACTCGCCGCGTTGTTCCACTCCTTCTACGACCAGCACAAGGTGCTTGACCCGGAGAACAAGGAAGTTACCGCCTACAGGCTGTTCCTGCTGAAGGCCGTGAAAGGCGTGATAGCCCGCGGCCTCGGCATGCTGGGCGTCTCCGCGCCGGAGCGGATGTAGGGAAAGCCAGGCGCGTGGCAAAGAAAAACCGCCTTTCGGGGCGGTTTTTTTATGTCCTATTACCTGCCCGCGGAGAGGGCGGCGAGGAAGAGGTAGTCGGAGAGGCGGTTAAGGTATACGGCCGGGTCCTTGGCTTTCAGTTCCCAGGCCAGGATCTCGCAGCATCGGGCCCTGGTCCTGGCCAGATGCGCGAGCGCTTCGGCCTCGTTGGCCCCGGGCATCACGAATTCCTTCGGCGGCCGGGTCCTTTCGGAGCGGGCTTCTATAAGGGCCTCCAGCGCGGAGATCTCGCCGCTCAGGTCGGCCTTCATGCCGGCTATGACGGCGGATGTTCGTACCAGCCCGGCCTGCGCGGAGGTCAGCTCCTTCTTCAGCGCCCTGTCCCGCAGTGAGACCTTCAGCATCCCTATCATGGCTGAAAGCTCGTCCAGCAGCGCGTTCAGTTTTATACGGCGGTCCGTCTTCGGCACGCGCCGGCCGCCGAGCAGGTCGGTGAAGCCTTTGTCCCCGGAACCTCCGGAGGGTTTGAAATATCTCGGCATCAGAGCTTGAACTCCTTGAGTTTGGCCGAGATGAAGGAGGAGATGTCGGCAGGGATATCGGCGGCGGCCTCGGAAAAGCGCCTGCCGATGGACGGGGCGTCGAACAGGCCGTCGGCCACCAGCACCGGGGCCTCTTTGGACGTGCCCCAGACATGCTCTCCGGTATCTATGCCGGTATGTTTATAGCCGTACTTTTTCGTCCAGGTGAGTGCGCGGGGCTTGCGCTCCCTGTCGTAACAGAGCTGGAAACCGAAGAAAGAGCCGTCCGGCTCGAACCAGACTATCAGGTCGAAATAGTCGTCGTCGAACCAGCGCCTGCGCGGCTCGCCCTTCACCTGCATCACGTTGCGGATCTCTTTCAACATAGTCTAATTATATATTAATGGGCGCCCGCCGGCGTTTCCTCCCCGCCGCTCCCCAATGGTATAATTTATGGTACGAGGTACACCGCCATGAAAGAACAAGTGCAAAAAGTTATAGAGAAGATAAAGCCCATGCTCGCCGCCGACGGCGGGTCCGTGGAGCTCGTGGGCGTGGACGAGAAGAAAGGCGTAGTGACCGTGCGCCTGACCGGCGCCTGCGGCTGCTGCCCCCACTCCACGATGACGCTCAAGAACGTAGTGGAGCGCCTGATAAAGGAAGAAGTCCCCGGGGTAAAAGAGATAACCGTCGGCTGAGCCGTCCGCTCCGATCGCACAGGCCGGGCGCCCTTTCGGGGGAACTCCAGGCCTGTGCGCTCTTTTATGGACCTTATCAACCTTCACTCCCATTCCACCTGGTCCGACGGCACGCTGCCGCCGGGGAGGCTGGCCGCCGAGGCCGCCAGGGCCGGCGTCAAATACTTCTCGCTGACCGACCACGACATGACCGGCGGCTGGGCGGAGATGGAGCCCGCCCTCAAGGCCGCCGGCATAGCCTACTGCTACGGCGTGGAGATCAGCACCTGCCTGAACGAGAACCTGCACATACTCGGCTACGGCATTGACCCCGTCGACGCGGCGCTGGCCGCCAGGCTGGAGGAATTCCGCGGGCGCCGCCTGGTCAGGATAAAGAAGATCCTGGGGCTGCTCTCCGGGCTCGGCATAGATATCCCTTTCGAGGAGCTGCGCGAGAGCGGCTCCGGCACGGTCGGCCGGCCGCATATAGCCGACGCGATGATCAGGCGGAAGCTCGTCCCTACGCGCAGCCAGGCTTTCAAGCGCTACCTTGCTCCCGGCGCTTCCGCCTATGTGAGCCCCAACGGCCCCACGGTGCAGGAGGCGATAAAGGCTGTCCGTGACGCCGGCGGCGCGGCCGTGCTGGCCCATCCGGGGGTCGTGGCCAAGATACTCGACCTCGGGGCGTGGAAGGACGCCGGCCTCGCCGGTATAGAGGCTTTCTATCCGGCCCACAGCGCCTCGGCCATCAGGGAATTCACCGCCCTGGCGGCGCGTTACGGCCTCTTCGTCACCGCGGGCACCGACTACCACGGGCCCGGCACCGAGCGCGACAAGATGGCCGGATTCGAATATTCCGAAGAGCTTTTCTCCGGCGTACGGAGGTACTTCGCATGAGGGTCATAGCCCACCGAGGGGCCTCCGGCTACGCCCCGGAGAACACGCTCAAGTCCTTCCGCCTGGCGGTGGAGATGGGCGCCGTCGACCACGAGTTCGACGTGCACCGGACACGCGACGGCGTGCTGGTGGTGCACCACGATTTCGACCTGAAGCGCACTGCCGGTTCCCCGGCCAGGATAGCGGAGCTGGACTACCCCGAGCTCGTGAAGCTCAACGCGGCCGCGCACTTCGCGGCCGACCCGGCCTTCCAGCCGGTGCCGCGCCTGGAAGAGGTCCTGGACGTGATAGGACCCGGTGCGCGCTTGCTCAACTTCGAGGTGAAGAACGACGACAACGTCTACCCCGGCATAGAGGAGCAGGTGCTGGCCGCTATCGCCGGCCGGCCCGGGATGCTCGAGCGCTCCCTGGTGTCGAGCTTCGACCACGGCACGCTTAAGCGCTTCCGCGCCCTTTCGTCCGAAATCCGGCTGGCCTACCTTGGGCACGGGCTCAGCACGGTGCTGCTGGCCCCGGCCATCAGGAAGGCCAGGGCCGTCGGGGCGGTGAATTTCCACATGGCGCTGAGGCTGGCCTTCAAGGCCAACGTGGGCCTGATAAAGAAGGCCGGATTCGAGGTCTGCATCTACACCGTCAACGAGAAGAAGGACGCCATCCGTCTGCGCGAGATCGGGGTGGACGGCATCTTCAGCAACTACCCGGACATACTGGATAAATAACATGGACCAGGAACTGAAGGAAGAGGTGAAGCGGCTGACCGCGCTGGGCCTGCACCAGCGCTGCGTCGAGGGCGGGCTCGAGAAGGTCGCGGCCCTGACGCAGGAGATAAACCGGCTTAAGAAAGAGAGGAACGCTGTGGTCTGCGCCCACGTCTACCAGACCCCGGACATCATCCTCGGCATAGGCGATCTGGTCGGAGACTCCTACAAGCTGGCCGACGACTGCCGCAGGACGGACGCCGACGTCATCGTTTTCTGCGGCGTCCACTTCATGGCCGAGACCGCCAAGATACTGAACCCCGGCAAGAAGGTCCTGGTCCCCTCCTCCAACGCCGGCTGCTCTCTTTCCGAGTCCATAACCGGCGCGGACGTCCGGAAGCTCAAGGCCGAGCACCCCGGCGCCCCGGTGGTCACGTACATCAACACCTCCGCCGAGGTGAAGGCCGAGTCCGACTGCATCGTCACCAGCGCGAACGCCGAGAAGATACTGCGCCGGGTCTACGAGAAGCACGACAAGGTCATCTTCGTCCCCGACCGTTTTATGGGGGCCAACCTGGCCAAGGCCCTCGGCAAGACCCCGGGCAGGGACATCATACTCTGGAAGGGCACCTGCATCGTGCACGAGCAGTTCAACCCGGAGCTGATCAAGGTCTACAGGAAGAACCACCCCGGCCTGGCCGTGCTGGCCCACGCCGAGTGCCCCTCCGACCTGATCGCGGCCGTGGACTTCATGGGCGGCACCGGGGACATGATGCGCTACGTCGAGAGCACGAACGCCTCCGGCTACCTGCTGGTGACCGAGTGCGGCTTCGGCGAGCTGGCGAAGCTCCGCTTCCCGCAAAAGAATTTCATAGCGATGTGCCGGCTCTGCCCGTACATGAAGTCCATAACGCTCGAGAGCGTGCTCGCCGCGTTGCGCGACCCCGCCTATCCCGAGGTGACCGTGCCGGCGGACATAGCCGCCAAGGCCAAGGTGGCCATAGACAGGATGTTCGAACTCGCGGGCTAGTTCTGTGGGCGGGGCAAGGACATGGGTTCGGCGGGCCCTCGCGCAGGGCGAGGCTTGCGCAGGCCGTCTGATGCGCATAGCGCCTGATACGGCACGGCCATAGGCCAGCGCCGAGGCCGGGTGGAGCGAAGCGACACCGCAGTGCGGGAGCGCGGCCACGGTGGCCGCTTGAAGAGCATAGCTCCTGATGCGGCACGACCATTGGTCAGTGGCCGATAGCGTGCCCGACGGGCCCATGTACTTGACTCACCCTCCTGTAGGGAATTTTGAATAGAAACTTGAATTTGATGAAGTCCGATCTTAGGAGCCTGACCCGGCCGGAGCTGGAGAGCGAGCTGGCGCGGCTGGGCGAGAAGCCGTCCCACGCCGCCGCCGTCTATCTGGCCGTCCACCGCCGCCGCGGCGGGGACCTGTCCTCCCTGCCCGGAGTGCCCGCCCGGGTCTGCGCCGCCCTTTCGCCGGCATTCTCCCTCTCCGCGGTGCCTTCCCCGGAGAAGCTGCAGGTGTCGCGCGACGGAACGCGGAAGATGCTGCTTCGCTTCTCCGAAGGCGCCCCGGCAGAATGCGTGGTGCTGCCGGCCAAGGACAGGCTGGTGGCCTGCCTCTCCTCCCAGTCCGGCTGCGCCTGCGGCTGCACGTTCTGCGCCACGGGCGCGCTCGGGCTCAAGCGCTCCCTTACGGCGCCGGAGATAATAGCCCAGTTCGAGGCCTGCCTGAAGGAGGCCGACGGCGGGCTCAGCAGCCTGGTCTTCATGGGCATGGGGGAGCCTTTCCTTAACTGGGAGAACGTAGAGAGGGCCATACGCATACTGTCCGACAGCCGCGGCCGTCATTTCCCGCAGGCCAAGATGACGCTCTCCACCGTCGGGGTGATCCCCGTCATAGAGAAGCTGGCCGCCTCGGACCTGAAGGTGCGGCTGGCGGTTTCCGTAGTGGCGGCCGAAGAGGAGCAGCGCGCGCGGCTGGTCCCGATGGAGAGAACATATCCGCTGCGGAAGGTGATCGACGCCGTGAGGAATTACTGCGCGGCCCGCGACGCGCACGTGATGTTCGAGTATATCCTTTTCCCGGGCCTGAACGACCGGCCTTCCGATTCCGCGCTGCTGGCCGGGCTCATCGGCGGCATCCCGTGCCGCGTCAACCTGATACCGTACAATCCCCCCGGCTCGCCCGGCGGCGAAACGCCGCGCGTTAAGGCCTTCCAGCGGGAGCTGATAGCGGCTGGCCTGCGCACTTATCTTAGGCCGGAGAAGGGCGGGGATATAGCCGCCGCCTGCGGCCAGCTGGCCGCGGGACAGGGCTAGCGGCAGTGTTCAGGACTTTTTAGCGAGACAGATCAGGCGGTTGCGGTCGTCGGAAAGCGGCGCGCCGCGGAAATTCCCCCAGAAGGAGAGAGGCTTCAGGCCCGTCCGGCGCAGCGCGGCGCTCAGGCGTTTTTTATCGTACATCCTGGTGAAGAAGGTCCTGCTTCCCGCTTTGCCGCCGCGCTTGGGGACGCGGGTCCAGGTATTGTGCGTCCCGTCTGCGGTGAGCTCGGTCCGTTCCAGGTGGTAATAGCTTCCCATATCGCACCAGCTCTCGGGCCGGAAATGCTTCCGGACGAAGGCCCCGTTGACGATGTCTATCAGGAACAGGCCGCCCGGCCTGAGGGCGCGGGCCACGCCTTTCAGCGTCCTGATGTCGTCGGAGAATTTAAGGAAATAACCGAAGCTGGTGAACAGGTTAACGGCCGCGTCGAACTCGGAGAGGAACTTCAGGTCCCGCATGTCGCCGCGGACCAGGCGCAGCCTTACCTTTTTCCGCGCCGCGCGCTCCCCGGCCTCTTTCAGGTACTCGGCGGAATAGTCGTAGCCCGTGACGGCCAGGCCCTTCTTCGCGAATTCCACGGCGTGCCGGCCGGGACCGCAGCAGAGGTCCAGCAGGGCGGACCCTTTTTTTAGCCCGAGCTTTCTAAGGACGAAAGCGGCTTCCGCCGGGGCTTTCTCGACGGCCGCTTCCGAGGCGGGATTGTAGAAGGAGTTCCTGAAGAAACCCCTGTGCCAGTCGCGGCCGGCTTTCATTCTTTGCGTGGGGCGGCTTTCACCAGCCCCTTGTAGACTCCTGGCTCCGAGCCCTCTATGACGATGGCGCCTACGGTCTTCCTGAAGAAGTCCACCGGTCCAGCCCAGCCTACGGCGGCGTAGCCGTAGCCTGCGTCGCGCATGGCTTCCAGCGCGCGCAGCAGCAGGGCCGAGCCCAGCCCTTTTATCTTCAGCGAGCGGTCCACTCCTATCGGGCCGAAGAAGCCCTTCAGGGTGGCGTCGTAGCAGGCGAAGCCCAGGATCTTCCCGTCCTTTTCGGCGATGAAGCAGGAGACCGGGTGGGAGGACATCGCTACGTCGCACTCGGAGGCCCAGGCGCGTGAGAATTCCTTCTCTACCCACTCGACCACAGCGTGTTTTTCCGGTCCTATAGCGCGGCGCACCGTTATGCCGTCCTTTCCCAGCCGCTCAAGGACGTCTCTCGATGACGGCAGTTCGTAAAGCTTTACCAGAAGGTCTGACATTATTTTCCGCCTCCCCCGCCGCCGCCCATCAAGCCCTGAAGGCCCGGAGGCAGTCCCCCGGGCATGCCGCCCTCCGGCTTGTCCTCTTCGCCGATTGACTTGGCCGGCTGAAGCTTGGGTATCGGGGTCTGTGCGCCTTTCCCGGCGCTTTTTCCGGAGCTCTTCTTTTTCTTCGACTTGTCGACTATCGGGTTGGCCTTCCTGTCCAGCTTGTAGGTCGACCCGCTCTCTTCCGAGGAGAACTTGTAGTCGGAACTGGCGTCCTCCGGCTTGGCGGCCTTCTTTTTGGATTTTTTCTTGGAGGATTTTTTCTTCGCCGCCGCTTTCTTCTTGGCGGCGCTTTCCTCCCGGATCGGGTTCGCGTCCTTGTCCAGCTTGTAGGTGCCCTGCTCTTCCCCGGAGGAGAACTTGTACTCCGATACAGGCTCTTCCTTCTTCTTGGCCTTCTTCTTTTTAGAGGACTTCTTTTTAACCGCGGTTTTTTTAGCTGCCGGTTCTTTCGGGGCCTCGGCTTTTTTCGGGGCCTCCGGCTTCTGGGCGGCATCGCCGCCCGCAGCGGCGGCCTGTTCCGCGGGCGCGTCTCCCGCGTCCTCGTCCTGCGCCGCTCCAGGCAGCGCCAGGGCGGCCGGCAGCAGCAGCGCCAGGGCCAGTTTCAGTATCGTTCTCATGTCAGGATTATCCCGCCTTTCTCGGTCCTGGGCGCCAGCTCGGCGGCCCGCACCGAGGCTTCGATCAGGCAGGCCAGCGTGACCGGACCCACCCCGCCGGGCACCGGCGAAGCCGCCTCCGCGGAGCCCTTGATGTCCTCGAGGTCCGCGTCGCCGCACATCCTGCCGTTCTCGTCGAAGTTCGTTCCGACGTCTATGATCATCGCGCCCGGCGGCAGCAGCTCCTTCTTGAGCCATTTAGCCTTGCCGGCGGCGGTGATGACCAGGTCGGCGGCCCTGAATACCGAGGCGATGTCCTTGGTGCGCGTGTGGCAGACCGTTACGGTGGCGTTCAGCGCGGTGAGCATCTGCGCCAGCGGCCTGCCCACCACCGCGGAGCGGCCGGCCACGGCTATGTTCATGCCGGCCGGGTCTATGCCGTGGAAACGCATCAGCCTCACCACGGCGAGCGCCGTGCAGGGCACGAAGTAGCCGCCGGTCTCTATCTCCGAGAATTTCTTGGAGATGAACAGGCGCCCCATGTTCATCGTGGAGAGGCCGTCCACGTCCTTGGCGGCCGGCACGGCGTCCCAGGTCTCCAGCGTCTCGAAGCCGTCGGGCAGCGGGCGCTCTATCATGATGGCGTCGTATGCAGGGTCCGCGCCCAGCCTGGCCAGCAGGGCCTTGAAAGCGGGGTACCCTTCCTCGGCCTTCGGGGAGAAGAGCTTGACCGCTATGCCGAGCTTCTCGCAGGCGGCGATCTTGCGCTTGACGTAGACCGCCGAGGGCGAGTCCGCGAAATAGTTGATGATGGCCAGCGACGGGGGCCTGCCCAGCCTGGCGCGGACGCCCTCTATTCTGGCGGGAAGGGCGCCCAGGATCTCAGTTGAAAGGGTCTTGCCTTCTAGTATCCTCATAGGGAGATGATAATAAAAAAGGGCGGCCGGTTAAAGCCGCCCTTTCCCGCTTCCAGGCAGCGGCGCTATTTCCGCTCGTCCTCTACGTACACGGAGCCGTTGAGATAGCCCGAGCCGCTGAGGCTGAAGAAGCTGGAGCTGGGCCAGCCGTTCACGGAGACGCTGCCGGTCATGTTCGCCGAGCCTACTATCTTGCCGTCGCGGTAGAACGTGGCGTAGACGCTGGGCCAGACGGTCTGGAAGACGTACTGGTTCGGCCTCACCCAGAGCGAGACCGGGGTGCTGATATAGGTGTTGTTGCTGGTCACCTTGCCGGCGGAGTCGCGGAAGGTCGCCCAGCCGTTCAGCGTGACGGAAGTGAAACCGCCGTTGTCGCCGGCCGGCATCCAGCCGTTGCCGTTGAGGTTCACGTAGCCGGAGACCTGCACGTAATGCCCGTTCCGGACCGGCTTGGGCGCGGGGAGCCGCGGGGCCGACTCCGGGGCGGAGACGGCGGGGATGTCGGCGAGCTTCGCCGAGTCCAGCGTGAAGTCGGCGGCGCGCAGGCCGCCCGCCGCGAGGCAGAACGCGGCCGCTAAAAATATCTTTTTCATTTTACCCTCCATTGTCAGGTCTATTATACCAAAACGCCGGAGTCCGGCGGTCCGCCCCCGGGGTTATTTATTATAATGGAACTGCCGGGCCGCCGCGCCCGCCCAGGAGAGGACAGCGATGGACAGGATCACCGAGCACCCCGTTCTCCAGCCGGAAGAGAGGCGGACGGTAAATTTCACTTTCGACGGCCGTTCCTGCGAAGCGTTCGAGGGAGAGATGATCTCCAGCGCGCTTTACGCCAACGGCATCAAGGTCTTCAGCCGCCACAAGAAGGACGGCGCCCCGCAGGGCGTCTTCTGCGCGAACGGCCAGTGCGCGCAGTGCTCGGTCATAGCCGACGGGCTGCCGGTCAAGTCCTGCGTGACGCCGGTGCGCGGCGGGATGCGGGTCGAGACCATGAGCGGCGCCCCCCGCCTGCCTTCGGCCGCCCCGGTGCGCGGCTTCGGCGGCGCGGAGGAACTTGAGGTGGACGCGCTGGTGGTGGGCGGCGGCCCGTCCGGTCTGGCCGCGGCCGCCGAGCTGGGCAAGCTCAACGTGAAGACCCTCGTCATCGACGACAAGCACGCGCTGGGCGGCAAGCTGCTGCTGCAGACGCACAAGTTCTTCGGCTCGGTGGAGGACTGCTACGCCGGCACCCGCGGCATCGACATAGCCGCGAAGCTCGAGGAACAGCTCAAGGAATATCCGTCGGTGGAGGTCTGGACCGGCGCCACCTGCCTGGCCGTCTTCTCCGACAGGAAGGTCGGAGTGCTGCGCGGTTCCAGGTACGTGCTGGTGCGCCCCAAGGCCTTCATCAGCGCCACGGGCGCCCGCGAGAAGAGCCTCTCGTTCCCGGGCAATACCCTGCCGGGCGTCTACGGCGCCGGCGCCTTCCAGACCCTCGTGAACAGGGACATGGTCAGGCCGGCCAAAAAACTTTTCATCGTAGGCGGCGGCAACGTGGGCCTGATAGCGGCCTATCACGCCCTGCAGGCCGGGATACAGGTGGCCGGGCTGATAGAGGCGCAGGCCGAATGCGGCGGCTACAAGGTGCATAAGGACAAGATACGCCGGCTTGGAGTGCCTATCTACACCCGCCACACGATAGTGCGCGCCGACGGCCGGGAAGGGGTGGAGTCGGTGACCATAGCCGGCGTCGACGAGCGCTTCCGCGTTCAGCCCGGCACCGAGAAGACTTTCAAGGCCGACACCCTGCTGGTCGCCGTGGGCTTGAACCCGGTCAACGAGTTCCACGCGCAGGCGCTGGAAGCCGGCCTCGAGGCCTTTATCTGCGGCGACGCGGAGGAGATAGCCGAGGCCTCGGCCGCGATGTTCAGCGGCAAGATAACGGCGCACAAGGTCCTGAAGGCGCTCGGAGTGATGGCCGCTCCCGTGCCGCAGTTCTGGTTCGACAGGCTGGAGGTGCTGAAGTCCAGGCCCGGCGCCACCGAGCCCGAGCCGGAGCTGGAGCTCCCGAACAAGGTCTATCCGGTGCTGCACTGCCGGCAGGAGATCCCGTGTAACCCCTGCGTCACGGTCTGCCCGAAGAAGTCCATAAAACTTTCCGGCGACAGCATCATGACCACGCCGCGCTTCTCCGGGGACTGCATAGGCTGCTACAAGTGCCTGATCGTCTGCCCCGGTCTGGCCGTCACGATAGTCGACTACCGGAAGGACCCCGCCAATCCTACTGTGGCGCTGCCTTTCGAGATAGGCCGCGGCCTGGTGAAGAAGGGCGACCGCGTGCGTCTCGCCGGGCGCGAGGGCGCGGACCTCGGGGAGGCCGAGGTGCTGGACGTAAAGGATTTCAAGGCCGAGAACACGATGATAGTCGTGGTGAAGGCCGCCCCGGCCGTAGCCGACAAGGCCGTCTCCATCCGCCTCTACGAGGAGGAGGCCGGCAAAAAAGCCGCGGCCGACCTGGCGAAGGCCGACGATGAAACCATCATCTGCCGCTGCGAGAGAGTCTCCCTGGGCGAGATACGGCGCCAGATCCGCGCCGGGGTCAGGGACCTCAATCAGCTGAAGGCCGTGACGCGCGCCGGCATGGGCGCCTGCGGCTCCAAGACCTGCTCGGCCCTGCTGCTCGGCGTCTTCCGCAGCGAGGGGATAGACCCCGCCGAGGTAACGGAGCTGACGCGGCGCCCGCTCTTCGTGGAAGCCCCGCTGGGGGTCTTCTCCGGGGCCAGGGGCGCCGGGGAGAAGGAAGAGGAAGTCCGCTGGAGCGGTTTTTAGGGGTCGCGTATGTCAAAGACGAAATACGACGCTATCATCATCGGGGCCGGCAGCGTGGGCGTGCCGCTGGCCATGTCATTGGCCGAGCGCGGCCTGAAGGCGCTGGTGCTGGACAAGGAGGCCTCTCCCGGGCAGGGGCAGAACAAGTGCGCTATCGGCGGCATCAGGGCCACCCACTCCGACGGCTCCAAGATAAAGGCGGGCCTGCGCAGCATAGAGATCTTCTCCACCTGGAAGAGGAAACACGGCGACGACATAGGCTGGATACGGGGCGGCTACCTGTTCCCCGTATATACCGAGAACGACGAGCGCGTGCTGAAGGAGCTGCTGAGGGTCCAGAAAGGCTTCGGCCTGGACATAGACTGGATATCCCCGGAACGCGTGAAGGAGCTGGTGCCCGGCATAGCGGAAAAGGACCTGCGCGGCGGCACGTATTCCCCCGGAGACGGTTCCGCCTCGCCGCTGCTGTCCGTGAACGCCTTCTACCGGCGGGCCGTAAAGCTCGGGGCGGAATTCCGCTTCCGCGAGACCGTTACGGGCATAATAGTCCAGGGCGGCGCCGCGGCCGGAGTCAGGACCACCGGCGGAGAATACTGGGCCAGGTTCGTGGTCAACGCGGCGGGAGCGGACGCTGCCGCGGTCTCCAGCCTGGCCGGGGTGGAAGTGCCGGTGAACCCGGACTGCCACGAAGCCGGGGTCACGGAGCCGGCGGAGCGCTTCTTCGATCCGATGGTGGTGGACATCCGCCCCGGAGAGAAGTCGAAGAATTACTATTTCTATCAGAACCACGAGGGGCCGGTGATCTTCTGCCTGACCCCGCAGCCGCCGGTCTGGGGGCACGACCGGCGCTCCACCTCCGACTTCCTGCCGGAGGTCTCCCGCCGTATGGTATCACTCTTCCCCGCCCTGGCCAACCTGAAGGTGCGGCGCACCTGGCGCGGCCTCTACCCGATGACCCCCGACGGCTTCCCTGTCGTGGACTTCCCGGAGACGCTCAAGGGATACGTGCTGGCCGTGGGCATGTGCGGCCAGGGCTTCATGCTGGGGCCCGGCCTGGGCGAGGCGCTGGCCGCGCATATGGCCGGCGCCGCCGGAGAGGACGACAAGGCCATCCTGGCCGGCTTCGGCCTCGGCCGCAGCTTCTCCGGGCAGGAAAAGCTGAAATAGCCTCATGTCGACCGCGTGGTCAGCATCCTGTATACTTGGGCCTCGCAACGGAACAATATGACCGTCCGTCGGAGTTGATTCCGGTGCGAAGCCTTGCCGCCAGGTATAAAAACGGAGGAGGCGGGAGCAATAAAAAGAAGGCCCGCCGCGTTAAGCGTATATGAGGCAACTGCTTATACTGTTCCTGGCGGCCCTGCCGCCGGCCGCCTTCGCGGCCGAGATCCAGACCGGGATAACCTGGCGGGAATGCGTAGAGATAGCGCTGAAGAACAACCCGGACCTTTCCGCCCAAAGGAATTCCGTGGAGCAGGCCAAGTACTCGTACATGGCCGGCCTCAATTCCTTATATCCCCAGATAGGCCTGTCCCATTCGTTCAGTCGCAGCGGCGGCCAGGCCGCCTCCCCTTCCAGCCGCTGGGGGGCGGGCATCTCGGCCAGCGAGAAGCTCTTCGACCTCAGGTCCTACTCCTCCATCCGCTCCTCCCGCCTCAGCTTCGAGAAGGCCGAGGAGGACTATCGCGACAGGTCCGCCTCTATCAGGCAGTCGCTTTCCACGGCCTTCCTCAACCTGATATACGCCCAGGCCAATCTGAAGGCCCAGAGGCGCATACAGGAGATACGCGAGCAGAACGCCGGCCTGATAAGCCTGAAGTACGCCAGCGGCATGGAGTCGCGCGGAAACATGCTGTACTCCGCGGCGCTGGCCGCCCAGGCCAAATCCGACATAGCCAGGGCGGAGCGCTCGGTGGACTCCGCCCGCCGCGACCTGCTCAACGCCATGGGCAGCGCCGACTACGTGCCGCTGACGGCCAAGGACGACCTGGCGCTGCCGGACGAGAAGCTGGAGCTGTCCGGCATCAGGGCCAGGATAGAGCAGATACCGCAGATAGCGTCGCAGAAGAAGAGCCTCGAGATACTTAAGGAGCGCTCCCTTTCCGCGAAGTTCGACGCTCTCCCCACTCTGAGCGCCAGCCAGGGAGTGAGCTGGTCCGGCGACTCGGAGTTTCCCGGCACCCGCTCCTGGTCGTTCGGCTTCAGCCTGAGCCTGCCGCTGTTCTCGAACGGGCCCACCTACTACGCCGACAACAACAAGGCGGCCAGGTCGGCCCTGAAGAGCGGCGAGGATTCGCTGCGAAGCACCAGGCAGCGCCTGGAGAACAGCATAGTCAGCTCCTATTACTCCTACCAGAACGCCGCGGACAGCGCCCGCAGCATAGACGCCGTGCTGAAGGCCAACGAGGAGCGCTACGAAGAGTCCAGGATACACTACCAGGCCGGCCAGATCAGCTTCATAGACCTGGAGAACATAGAGCAGAGCCTGGTGGACTCGCAGCTCAACCGGCTTAATTACCTGAAGAACGCCAACGTCGCCTGGATAGGGGTGGAGAACCTGCTCGGGGTAGGGCTGGGAGAGTGACGCCGCTTAACGGAGAAAGAAAATGACCGCAAAGAGATCCTACGCTAAGATATACGCCGCCATCGCCGTGGCTCTGGCGGGCGCGGCGGGCTGGTGGTTATTTGCCCGCGGCAAGTCCGCCGGCGAGGTGAAGTACGTCTCGATGCAGGCCAGCGAGCAGGCCCTCCGCGAGACCGTGGAGACCACCGGCCAGGTCGAGCCGCTCAACAGGGTGGAGATAACTCCCCCCTCCTCCGGCCGCATCGAGAAGCTGCTGGTTGACGAAGGGGATCCGGTCAAAGCCGGCGACGTGCTGGCGCTGATGAGCTCCACCGACAGGGTGGCCATCCTGGACGCGGCCCGCTCGATGGGCGACCAGCAGTACAGGTATTGGCAGGATTCCTACAAGCCGATAAAGGTGATGTCGCCGCTGGCAGGCAACATAATCCTGAAGAACGTCGTGGAGGGCCAGACCGTGGGCGCGTCCACGGTGCTCTACGCGATGTCCGACCAGCTGATAGTCACCGCCAGCGTGGACGAGTCCGACATCGGCAAGGTGAAGGTCGGGCAGCGCGCAAATATAACCCTGGACGCCTACCCAGACAGGCCCGTCACGGGCCGCGTCTTCCAGATCCTGGACGAGGGAAAGAACGTTTCCAACGTTATCACCTACGGCGTGAAGATACGCCCGGACAGCGTGCCGGCCTTCTTCAAGTCGCAGATGACGGCCAACATAGGCATCGTCGTCTCGCGCCGCGAGCACGCCGTGATGATCCCCTCCCGGGCGCTTACCGTGGACCCCTCCGGCAACACCGCGGTCATCACCGCTCTGAAGGACGGCAAGCCGGTCTACCAGCGGGTCGAGACCGGCACCGAGTCCGGCGGCCGCATAGAGATCGCCTCCGGCCTGGAGGCCGGCGACGAGGTCTATTTCCAGCAGCGGGGCTACAAGCCGCAGCAGGCCGAGGGCGGGAACCCGCTGATGCCTGGCCGGCCCAATATGACACGCCAGCAGCGGCAGGCCGTGCGCGGACATTGATAGCCCGCGGGCCGACATTATGATCGAGTTGAAGGGCATTAGAAAGGTCTACGAGATGGGCGGCGAGCCGCTGGAGGTGCTGCGCGGCGTGGACCTGTCCATAAAGGAAGGCGAATTCGTCGCCATCATGGGACCGTCGGGCTCCGGCAAGTCGACGCTGATGCACATCCTCGGTCTGCTGGATAAGCCCGCCTCCGGCTCCTACAGGCTCTTCGGCCGCGAGGTCTCCGAGCTCGACGACGCCGAGACCTCGTACCTGCGGGCCCGGATCATAGGCTTCGTCTTCCAGCAGTTCAATCTGCTGTCGCGCATAACCGCGTTGGAGAACGTGGCCCTGCCGCAGATCTACCTGGGGATCGACCCCGACCTCTCCAACGCCCCTAAGCACCTTGCCGGCGTGGGGCTTTCCGACCGCATGATGCACCGCCCCAACGAGCTGTCCGGCGGCCAGCAGCAGCGCGTGGCCATAGCCCGCTCCATGGTCAACGACCCCAAGATCATCTTCGCCGACGAGCCCACCGGCAACCTCGCCAGCGCGCAGGCCGAAGAGATCATGGGAATCTTCCGCAAGCTCAACGGGCAGGGCATCACCGTAATACTGGTCACTCACGAGCCAGACATCGCGGAATGGGCCGACCGGATCATAAAGATCAGGGACGGGCTCGTAGTGGAGGACCGCGTCAAGAAGCGGTCCCAGGCGGTCAGGAGCGCCGAGCAGAGCCGCCTGCGGGCCTCTTCCTCGTTCTTCTTCAGCTGGCGCGAGGCGAGGGAGAACCTGAAGTCGGCCCTCAGTTCCATCATCACCAACAAGACCCGCTCTTTGCTGACGATGCTGGGCATCATCATCGGCGTCTCGGCCCTGATAACCATGCTCGCGGTGGGGTACGGCGCGCAGAAGTCCATCCAGGAGCGCATGTCCTCGCTGGGCACGAACCTGCTGGGCATCATGCCCGGCAATCTGCAGCACGGCGGGGCCTCTTTCGGCCGGGGAGCCGTCAGCCGCCTGACGATGGCCGACGCCGAGGCCATAAAGCGAGAGGTCCCGGACGTCACCAAGGTGGACGGCAACGTGCAGGGCAGCGTGCAGGCCGTCTACAACGCGGTGAATACCAGGACCACGGTCACCGGCGCGCTGCCGATCTACGCCTCGATGCGCAATTCGCAGGCCTATTACGGACGTTTCTTCACCGAGCAGGAGAATAGGGAGCTGAAGCGGGTCTGCCTGGTGGGCCAGACGGTGGCCAATACCCTGTTCGGGACAGAGGACCCGGTGGGCAAGACCATCAAGATCAACCGCAAGAACTTCAGCGTGATAGGCGTGCTGCCGATGAAGGGCGCCGGCGGTTTTCGCGACCAGGACGACGTTATCCTCGTGCCGCTTAACACGGCGATGAGCATCCTGCTGGGCAAGCAGTACGTGGACAACATCTGGGTGGAGGTAACCGACTACAAACTGATGCCGCAGGTGCAGGACGCCATCATGAAGCTGATGCGCAAGCGCACGGGGACCCCCGCCTGGAAGGAGGACCCGGTCTCGGTCATGAACATGGCCGACCTGCAGTCCATGCTCAGCGGCACCGTCAAGACCTTCAGCCTGCTGCTCGGGTTCATCGCCGGCATCTCGCTCGTGGTCGGCGGCATCGGCATCATGAACATCATGCTGGTCAGCGTCAGCGAACGCACCCGCGAGATCGGCCTGCGCAAGGCCATCGGTGCGACGAAAAAGGCAATCCTGCTGCAGTTCCTGATAGAGGCCATCATAGTCTCGGTGACCGGCGGCATCATAGGCATACTGTTGGGCGCCGGCGCGTCCGTGATACTTTCCAAGCTGGCCGGCTGGGCCATCTACATCTCCCCCGCCTCCGTCGGGCTCGCTTTCGGCTTCTCGGCCGGGGTGGGCGTGGTCTTCGGCTTCTGGCCGGCCAGGAAGGCCTCCGAGCTTTCGCCCATCGAAGCCCTCCGTTACGAATAATCGGCGAATTTGATATCATAGGAGGCTGTCAAAGGACCGTAAGAACGGTCCGTACCGGAGGTCCCTATGTTGAGCGTATCCGTAAAGTGCCCGCATTGCGGCAAATCCCTCATGAGCGCGTCCAAGAAGCTGGACGACGCCAAGGCCATCGAGGTCAATCTTACCTATGCCGGCAAGCATGCCCCCCTCTACCTCAGCTCCCTCTATGGCAGCTACCAGGTCGAGACCTCCCTTAACATGCCGGTCGGCAAGGTGGCCGGCTTCCGCTGCCCCCACTGCGATGCCGACCTGAAGAGCACCCGCAAATGCGACGCGTGCGGTTCCCAGATGGTCGCCTTCGATCTGAAGGCCGGCGGTCAGGTGCAGATCTGCTCCCGCCGCGGCTGCAGGAAGCACATCCTGGAGTTCCAGGACCCGGACAGCGAACTGCAGGCCTTCTACAAATCCTATCTGAAAGCGCTGAAGTAGGCGCTGCGGACGGATCGCGGGGCGGAAAGGGGCCTGCCTCTTTTCGCTTCTCGCTTTTAGGTGCCACGGTATGAGCGACGGCGAACACAAAAGCTTATTCCTGACGCGCAAGGTGCTGGCCCTGCTGCCGTTGCTGCTGCTGGGCGGGGCGGTCTGGTATTTCGTGCAGGTGCGCCGGCCCGCCCAGGAGGCGGCGTCGGTGCCGGCCGGCGCCAAGATCTTCGGCCAGGCTGCTCCGTCCGCCGCCGGCGCGACCCCGGAGGCGCCGGCCTCCCCGGCCCCTGCGGAGGCTGAAGGGGAGGGCGTGGCCGCCGCGCGCATACCGGACGCCTATGACCCCCGCGCGGGACTGGACATACAGGGCTCCGCGGAGTTCAAGCGCCAGGTCACCAACGCCCTGAAGCTCATCTGGAGCTCGGACCGCGACACCTTCCTTTTCATCAGGCGGAACCTCTACGTGATCCGCAGCGAGAACAAGACCGGCTTCTACATGGAGAACGGCGTGCCGGTGGCGGCCATGTCGGACGCGCAGGCCTACAGGTCGGTCACCTGGTGCGCGGGCATCATAGCCCACCAGGCCTGGCACGCCGCCTATGCGATGAGCCGCCGGAGGAAGACGGGCGGCAAGGTGCCGCCGCCGGGCCAGAAGAGCGACCTGCAGGTGGAGGCCAATCCGATGGTGTTCGACTACAAGGCACTGGACTCCGTGCTGGCCGTGGAGGACAAGGCCTTCTCGTTCCAGCTCGACGTACTGAGGAAGGCCGGCGCCCCGCGCAGCGAGACCGACCCGGTCTTCCGCCGCGCCCCGAGGGATTTTTTCCTGGCCCATGACGGCAGTTATTCCGTAAACCCGTGACAGAGCGACTCCTGCGTCCGCTGCGCATAGGCGCGGTCCGATTATCCAACAATCTGGCGCTGGCCCCTATGGCCGGCATAACCAACGCGGCCTTCCGCATCCTCGCCGCCGGCGGCGGGGCCGGCCTGGTCGTGACCGAGATGGTCTCGGCCGAAAGCCTCAAGTACGGCAACAAGAAGTCGTTCAAAATGCTGGAGCTGCTCCCCGGGGAGCATCCTGCCGCGATACAGATCTTCGGGGCCGACCCGGCCTCGATGGCGCTGGCCGCCCAGGCCGCCGAACGCGCCGGGGCCGACATGGTGGACGTGAACGCCGGCTGCCCGGTCAAGAAGGTGCGCCGCTCCGGCGCGGGGGCCGAGCTGATGCGCGCGCCCATGCTGTTGGCGGACATCGTCTCGCGCATGGTGAAAAGCGTGAAGGTGCCGGTCACGGTGAAGTTCAGGACCGGACTGGAGGAAGGCGCCAACCTGGGGCCGCTGCTCGCCCGCGCCTGCGAGGAGGCCGGGGCCTCGGCGATAACGCTGCACGGCCGGCCGGCCTCGCAGTTCCACTCGGGTCCGGTCAATCTGGATCACATGGCCGCTACCGCGGCCGCGGTGAAGGTCCCTGTTTTCGGCAACGGCGGCGTGGAGGGGGCCGCGCAGGCCCGCGCGATGCTCGAGGCCGGCTGCGCCGGAGTGGCGGTGGGCCGGGCCGCGGTCTTCAACCCCGCCGTCTTCGCCGAGATAGCGGCCGGACTTTCCGGCAGGGACGCCCCTCCGCCGTCGGACGCCGACCGCATCAAGCTCTTCCTGCGCTTCCTGGAGCTGAACGCCGGCATCTACGGCGAGGAACACGGCCTGGCGCGCGCCCGCAAACTGGTCGGCTACTGGCTCAAGGGACTGCCCGGCGCCGCCGGCGCCCGCGGCGCGTTCATGAAGCTCAAAACACTTAAAGAAGCCGAAGAGCTTTTGATACAATATACCCGGCAGTAGCGCGCCGTTCCCGGCGCTTATCTTCAGGCGGCCGCGCGGCGGCCGGGCCTCCTTATCTGACCATATGACACAGGTTGAAACACCCGAAACCCCGCTGATGCAGCAGTACCAGGCGCTGAAGAAGTCCTATCCCCACGCGCTGCTGTTCTTCAGGCTGGGAGATTTCTACGAGCTCTTCTTCGACGATGCCAAGGCCGCCAGCTCCGAGCTGGGCCTGACGCTCACCGCCCGGCAGAGCGTGCCGATGTGCGGCGTGCCGCACCATTCGGCCACCAACTATATCGCCCGCCTGCTGGCGGCCGGCCACAAGGTGGCCATCTGCGAGCAGGTCGCCCCCTCCGGCGACGCGAAGAAGACCAAGCTGTTCAAGCGCGAGGTCGTGCGCCTGATAACCCCGGGGACCGTGGTGGAGGACGAATTGCTGCAGCCGAGGACCAGCCGCTACCTGGTGGCGCTGGAGCTGGACATCGTCGGCTGGGGCCTCGCGTCCTTCGACGCCTCCACCGGGGATTTCCTGGCCACGCAGAACCTCAACGACCCGGACCTGTACCAGCTGCTCTCGTACGTCTCCAAGACAGCTCCGGCCGAGATAATAGCCGGCCCGAAGACTATCAAGGAGATAAGGAGGCGGGGGCTGGACTTCGGTTCCGTGCCGCTGACCGAGTACCACGGCGAGGACGCCCATACTCCTGACTGGGCCTCGCAGCCGGTGTGGCAGAACCACAAGCTGGCCATGCAGACCGCCCTGCGGGCCGTCTCCTACGTGCGCCAGACCCAGCCGGGCCTGAAGGAGGTGTTCGCGCCTTCCTACCACGAGCCGTCCAACCGCCTGCAGCTCGACGAGTCCGCGATCAAGACGCTGGAGCTTGTCTCCTCTCCCGACGGCGACGACTCCAAGACGCTCTGGGGCGTGCTGGACCTGTGCCGCACTTCGATGGGCTCGCGGATGCTGCGCCGCTGGCTGCTGGAGCCGCTGACGGACCTGCGCGAGATACATTCCCGCCAGGACTTCACCGCCTTCCTGGCCGAGAACCGCGAGGCGCGCGAGCAGCTGGGCGACATCCTCTCCCAGGTGCCCGACGTCGAGCGCCTGCTTGGCCGGGTGATAAACCTTTCCGCCTCCCCGCGCGACCTCGGCGCCGTGCGCAAGGCCCTTACGCAGCTGCCGCGCCTGAAGCTGCTGCTCAGCTCCGCCGGCTTCTTCGAGCGCGCTCCGGAACTGGCCGCGCGCCTGGACGCCGCCTCTCACGCGCTTAACGGCCTGCGGGCGGAGCTCGAGCGCGCGCTGGCGGAGAACCCGCCCGCGCGGCTGTCCGACGGCGGAGTCATACGCGAGGCCTACAGCGACGATCTCGACGAGCTGCGCCTGGTCCGCCGCGACAGCCAGAAACTGCTGACCGACATCGAGCTGAGGGAGAAGGAGAAGACAGGCATCCCCACCCTGAAAGTGGGCTACAACAGCGTCTTCGGCTACTACATCGAGGTCTCCAAGGCGCAGTCGCAGAAGGTACCCCATTATTTCGTGCGCAAGCAGACGCTGGTCAACGCCGAGCGCTACATAACCGAGGACCTGAAGACCCTCGAGAACAAGATCCTCGGCGCCGAGGAGAAGATGTCCAAGCTGGAGACGCATCTCTTCTGCGCCCTGCGGGAAAAGGTGAAGGCCTCTCTCGGCGAGCTGAAGACCTTCGCCAACGGCGCGGCAGAGCTGGACGTCTTCTACGCGCTGGCCGAGAGCGCGGTGCGCTACGAGTTCTCCCGCCCCAGGGTGAATTCCGGCGACGTCCTCAGGATAGAGGAGGGGCGCCACCCGGCGGTAGAGCGCTTCCTGCCCGCGGGGACCTTCGTCCCGAACGACCTGGAGATAGGGAATTCCGACGCCCGCGTGATCATACTGACCGGGCCCAACATGAGCGGCAAGAGCGTCTACCTGCGCCAGGCCGCCGTGGCGGTGATCATGGCGCAGATCGGCTCTTTCGTGCCGGCCCGCGCCGCCGAGATAGGCGTGGTGGACCGCATCATGACCCGGATAGGCGCGCAGGACCGCATGGCGCGCGGCGAATCCACGTTCATGGTGGAGATGCGCGAGACCTCGGCCATCATGCGCCTGGCCACCCCGAAGAGCCTGATACTTCTCGACGAGGTCGGCCGCGGCACCTCCACGTTCGACGGCATCTCGATAGCCTGGGCGGTGGTGGAGCACCTCTACAAGCCGGAGGGCGGCCCCAAGGTGCTGTTCGCCACCCATTATTTCGAGCTGACCGAGCTGGCCGAGAAGTTCGCCGGCATCAAGAACTGCAACATCGCCGTGAAGGAATGGACCAACGCCCTCGGCAAGACCGAGGTCGTCTTCCTGCATAAGATCTCGAACGGACCCGCCGACAAGTCCTACGGCATCCACGTGGCCCAGCTGGCCGGCCTGCCGGAGAGCGCGATAGCGCGCGCCAGGGAGATCCTGCGCGCGCTGGAGACGAAGGGGAACATCCAGGTGGAGTCCAGGGACGAGAACCAGACGCCGCTGCTGCCAATCTTCTCCGGCCATCCGGTGCTCGACGAGCTGAAGATGTGCGACGCCGACAACATGACGCCGCTGCAGGCTCTCTCCGTGATAAGCGACTGGAAGAAGCGGCTCAAGGATTGAACTTTCCGCCGCGGCGGTCCAGTTCCGAGCGCAGCCGTAGCATCACGTGGCAGCAGGAGTACAGCGCGCCGGGCAGCGCGGCGGCGTAGGCCGAGGCGGCCTCTCCCGCTCCCGGGTCGGCGATGTTCGCCGCTATGTCCCACGGCGCGAACAGGATGAACTTCATATAGACCACTACCAGCGCCGCGTTCTCCAGGAGCGCGGCCGGCCTGGCGTAGGGCAGGTGGAAATAGAGCGCGGCCCCCAGCCCGCCCTCGGCCGAGTAGAAGGCCAGGTTCCCCCAGAAGGAGCCGCCGGTCACGGCGCCGGCCCTGAAGTTGGGCCAGAAAAAGGTCTCCAGCAGCAACCAGGCTGGCGCCGCGTAGTAGAAGTAATCGAGCCAGTTCCTGTTCTTGTCCATACGGCCTACCGGCGGCATGGCCTATTGGCCCATGACCTGCCGGCGCGTAATTATTATAATTTAAGGGTACAGGGAGGCACAATGCTGAACACAGTAGCCGCCGCAATATCCTTTTTTGTCCTGGCGACGCCGTCCTTCTCGCAGGATTTCGTCCTGAACTCATATACCGCCGGCAGCGTGCACGGCGCCCAGCCGGCGGTGCCGGTTCCGCACGGCCAGCCGCCGGTGATCCCTCCCGGCGTCCAGATAGCGGCCTATACTACCGACGAGACCTTCAGTTTCGAGAGCCAGGCGAAACCCGCGATGGAAGCCCGCATACGGGACCTCAACGCCGCCGGCATCGCCACCCTGGGCGGCCGGGTCGTTCCCGCCGGCAGCGATTACAGCTTCGCGATAGATTACATCCCGACGGTCAAGGCCGGGGCCGCGCTGCCGCCGGCCGTGCTGGTGGCGACCTACGATAACGGTTCCTCATACTGGCCCTCGCAGAGCGCCGCGGCCGCGATGAACGACTGCGCCGCCGCCTTCCGCGCGGCCAGGCTGTCCGTGGTCGGCTCCTATACCTACGATTCCGGCGGCGACGGCGCCTTCGCCGTGGACTACCTGGTGACCGACGTGCTGCAGCGGGCTCCGGAATACGACGTCAAGTTCAGGGAGTACACCGGCGGCAAGTTCACCTTCGAGAGCGAGGCCAAGAAGAACATCGCCTACTACCTGTCCCTTTTCAGGCAGGCCGGCGTGCCCGCGATACGCGGCAAGGCCGTGAGCCGCCCCGACGGGGATTATGCCGTGCAGGTGGAATACGCGGTCAAGACCGGCAAAGCCGCCCCCAGGCCGCAGTACTCCGTGCTCCGCTACGACGCCAGGGAGACCTTCCCGTTCGAGAAGAACGCGCTGGCCGCCGGCAAGGCCGCCGAGCCGCTGTTCCGGAAAGCCGGCGTGCCGCCGCTCTCCTCCGTGTCCAGGCCGGTCGGCGGCGATTATTCCTACGGCGTGGATTTCCTGGTGCAGAACTTCTACCAGCACTCCGGGGTGGTGCAGTCCGCCGCCGTGGAGACCTACCAGGCCCAGGAGACCTTCACCTTTGACAAGGACGCCAGGAAAGCCATGCAGGACAAGGCCGCGGCCTTCGAGGCGGCCGGCCTGCCGGTGGTCGGCTCCGCCGTCACCGGCGAGCTCGGCGGCTATACCTACGCGCTGGATTACATAGCCAAGGCCGGCCAGGCCCCCGCCCCGCGGCCCTGAGCCGGGACCCCCGGGCATGGAGGCTAACGACCCTTTCGGCGGCGCGGCCACGTGCCGCGACGGCGTGCGCCTGCTGGCATTCTCCGCCTTCATAGTCTTCCTGCACGCCGTGCTCTCCGCCCTGCCCGCCCTGGCGGAGGAGCTGCTGCGCCTGCGCTTCACCCCCCTGGAGTCCATAGCCCCGGCGATGCTGGGCACCGCCGCCGCCTCCGCCGCGCTGCTGGCGCGCCTCGGCGCCGACTGGCGGACGGCGCTGGCGGACTGGAAGCGGAAATTCCCGGACGACCTGCTCAAGGCCCTGAAATATTTCGGCGGCTACGTGCTGCTCGCCGCCGCCATCGCCGTGGTCCTGTCCGGCCTCTGGCTGCTGCTGGGCGATCACGGCATGAAAACGCTGCTGCAGCCTGTCTCCGCGCCGGCCGCGCGCGAGGGCGTGATCCTGCGCAAGGTGGCGGCGGTCTCGCCGTGGCGGCTGCTGCCGTCGCTGCTGACGGCCTGCGTCCTGTCGCCGCTGGCGGAGGAGCTGTTCTTCAGGCGCGTCCTCTTCGCCTCGCTGCGCGCCTCCCGCGGCTTCTGGTACAGCGCCGGCTGCTCGGCGGCCTTTTTCGCGCTCTTCCACGGCGCGGCCGCCCCGCTGATGCTGCCGGTAGGCCTGTATTTCTGCTGGGTCTACGAGAAGGAGCGGCGGCTGCCGGTCAACGTGATGATGCACGCCATGGTGAACCTGGTGATGATGGGCAACCGGATGCTGGGCTGAGCCGGAATTGATAAAATCTTCCTATGCCAGAGATAAAAGTGCTGCCCGAAGATGTGGTGTCCAAGATCGCCGCCGGCGAGGTCATCGAGCGTCCCGCCTCGGTGCTCAAGGAGCTGATAGAGAACTCCCTGGACGCAGGCGCCTCGCGCGTGGATATCGAGATAAAAAAGGCCGGCCGCGGCCTGATCCGCGTGCACGACGACGGGCGCGGCATGGACCGCGAGGACCTGCGGCTGGCGCTGGGCCGTCACGCCACCAGCAAGCTCGGCGCCTTCGACGACCTCTACTCGCTGGCCACTTTCGGCTTCCGCGGCGAGGCCCTTTATTCCGTCTTCGCGGTGTCCAGGCTGAAGCTGACCTCCTTCAAGGCCGGCGCGGATTCCGGCTATTCGATAGAGGGCGAGGGAGGGAAGGTGATCGCCGAGCTGCCGGCCCCCCCGGTGAAAGGCACCACGATAGAGGCCGCGGACCTGTTCTTCAACACGCCGGCCCGGGCCAAGTTCATGAAGAGCGACGCGGCGGAGCGCTCGCACCTGATACGCGCGGTGGAAGAGGCCGCGCTGGCCAGCCCCGGCGTCTCTTTCCGCCTGGTTATAGACGGCGCCGGGATCCTCGATCTGCCTTCCCTGCCCGGGGGCATGTGGGAGAACCTCAAGAACCGCGCGGCGGTCATCTTCGGCAAAGGCGTCTACGGCGGCCTGGCCCGCGTGGAGAGCAAGACCCCGGGCATGGCCGTCTACGGCCTGGTGTCCAGGCCGGACGCGCTGGCCTCCACGCGCGTCAACCAGCACTTTTTCGTCAACCGCCGCCCCGTCTCCTCGGCGCTGCTGCGGCAGGCCCTCTACCGCGGCTACGGCCACATGCTGACCGGCCGCCATCCAGCCTGCGCGCTGTTCGTGGAGCTGGACCCGGGCGCTTTCGACGCCAACATCCACCCGCAGAAGCGGGACGTGAAGTTCTCGTCGGAGAACGAGATCTTCAAGACCGTCTCCGGCTGCGTCTACGAGGAGCTCCTTTCGAAGCAGACCGCCGCCGTGGCCCTGGCCCCCGAAGCCGGCGCGAAACCTTTTTCCGCTCCCGACGTGCCGGCCTACCGCGAGGCCGGCGCCGCCCCGTCCGCGGCCGCGGAGACCGGCGGTCTGTTCGACGCGGCCTCTTCCGTTCCCGCGGGACCCGCGGCGGGTGCCGCTCCCGCAGCGGCAGACTGGCGCGCCCACGACCTCTCCTACCTGGGCCAGCTGGCCAAGAGCTACCTGCTCTTCGAGACCGACGCCGGCCTGCTGGTGGTGGACCAGCACGCCGCGCAGGAGCGCGTGCTGTTCGAGAAGTACCTGGGGGAGTTCGACAAGGGCTCGGTCAAGGTGCAGCCGCTGCTGGTGCCGCTGGAGACCGAGCTTTCCCGCTCCCAGATGGAGACGGTGCTCAAGTGGAAGGACTGGCTGAAGAGTGCCGGCTTCGAGGTGGAGCAGCGCGGCCCGGCGGTGGCGCTGCTGCGCGCGGCCCCTGCGCTGTTCTATTTCACGCAGCCCGCCTTCGCGGAGTTTTTGGGCTACCTGTCCGAGGTGCTGGGCGAGCCCGAGAAGGCCGCCGAGGACATGAAGCGAAACATCATAGCCACGATGGCCTGCAAGAAGTCGATAAAGGCGCACGACTTCGTGAAGCCGCAGGAGGCGCTGCGCCTGATGGAGGACCTGCGCGGGACGAAAGACAGTTTCCACTGCCCGCACGGGCGCCCTACGCTGTTCTTCCTCTCCGGCGCCGACCTGGCCCGCCGCTTCCAGCGCTCCGGCGCGCTCTGATCCTGGAAACTGCGCCGGTCGGCGTTGCCGGCATCAGGGTTTTCGGACGAAGTGCGGCATTTCGGCGGGCAGCGGCAGCGAGAGTTCCACTATGCCGGCGAGCTTTCCTCCCTCCATCACCGGCGCCTGGTAGATAAGCTTCTTCACGCCGTTCTTCTCTATCGTGTAGGCGTTGAGCCGCGGAGAGGAGAGCAGGTCTTTAAGCTTCGTCTTCGAAGGTTCCGGGTGGCAGTCGAGCAGGCTTTTGCCCACCAGCTCCGCGCCGCCGCTCTTGGCGAAGGTGGCGGCGGCCTTGGCGTTCATCAGCGTTATCTTCCCCTCGGCGTCGCACACGGTCATCGCGAAATCCACGTTGTCCTTCCAGTCGTTCATAGCGCTAGCCTCCCGGCCAATAAGGCCACGCTATATTATAAAATATGGGAATGCAGCGTTCCCCCTTCCTGGCGCTCGCGGCCGCGCGCCGCAGCATCCGCAGCTATAGTCCCGCCCCCGTGGAGAGGGCGAAGCTGGACATCTGCCTGGAGGCCGCCAGGCTGGCCCCGTCGGCCTGCAACGCCCAGCCCTGCCGCTTCGTCGTGATAGACGAGCCCGTCCTGAAGGAGAAGTTCTGCGCGGCCGCTTTCAGCGGGGTCTACGCCGCCTGCAAGTTCGCCGCCAAGGCGCCCGTAATGGTCGCCGTGGTCTCGGACACCGGGAAGCTGACAGCCTGGCTCGGCAACCAGGTGCAGGACACCAATTTCCGTCTGGTAGACGTCGGAATCTCCGCCGAGCATTTCGTGCTGGCCGCCGCGGAGCAGGGGCTGGGGACCTGCTGGCTGGGCTGGTTCAACGCTAAGGCGGCCGGCAAAGCCCTGGGCGTAGGTCCCGGGCGCCGCATACAGGTGCTCATCTCGGTAGGCTACCCGGCCGAAAACCCCGCCCCGCGTCCGCGCAAGACCAAAGACCAGTTCTCCTCCTACAACAAGCCATGAAAACTACGCTTATCCTCGCCCTGCTGCTGGCCGCTCCCGCGCTGCGCGCCGCGGATCCCGGCTGCGCGAAGAGCGCCGACGCCTGTTCCGCGGGCTCCAAGCGGACCTCCCCGTTCGTCGCCGCCTCGCTGCGGGAGCCATTGCCTCCAGCGACGTCCGCGGCCGGCAAAACGCGCGCGGCCATGAGGCAGGCGGAGCCCAAGCCGGAGAAAGAGGCCGCGAAGACACCCGCTCCTGAGCCGGCTTCAGCCCCAGCTCCCGAGGTTCCGGTCTCCGGAGCGCCGGGCCTTTCCAGCCCGCTCTGGCTGCTGTTCATCGGCACCGGCGTCTCCGGTCTGTATTTCTATCTTTCCGGGCCGACCCGGCGTGGCAAGAAGAAATGACCATAGATTACGCTGATTTCACCCGCGCTTCCAACCTGATACACTCGCTGCAGGGCGCGGCCCTGATACTGCTCGGCGCCGCCGAGGCCTACGCCCTGGACAACAAGGGCCGCGGGGCCGCGCTGGCCGCCGGCTTCGCGCTGGCCATATCCGGGGTGGCCATGCTGGCCGTGATGGTGGCCTACCCGGGCGGCGGCAGCCTGGAGCAGCTTTCCGCCGCGCTGAACCTGCGGCGCGGCTTCTATCTGTTCATCGCTTTCGCCTGCCTCTTCACCGGCGCGGGCTTGAGCCTGCTGACAAGGGTGGCCGTCGGCCGTGAGGGCGGCGGCTGGCAGACGACCTTCCTCGGCCTGCTGGCTTTCGCCGCGTGCCTGTACTTCATGATGGCCAGCCGCGTGAACGAGGCCGCCTGGCGCGAGGTGCTGGCGAGGCATTCGGCCATCGGCGGAGCGCTGCTGCTGGCGGTGCTGGCCAAGACCGCCCACGGCTTCAGCCCTAAGCGGGCGCTGCACGTCGTCTGGGCTACGCTGCTGCTGCTGGCGGGGCTGCAACTGGTCGCGTACCGGGAGAGCGACAGCTCTTTCGGCCCCCGGCAGGTCACCATAGAGAGCTCTCCGGCCGCGGGCCTGCCCGCCCGGACCAGCCCGGTTAAATGAGCGGTCTCCTGATAAAGAACGGCCTGCTGGTGGACCCGGTCTCCGGAGAGAGGCGGGGCGACCTGCTGCTTTCCGGATCCGGCATAGTCCGCGCCGGCGGCAGGATACGCCCCCCCGCCGGCTGCCGGGAGTTCGACGCGTCCGGCCTCTGGGTCTTCCCGGGCTTCGTGGACCTGCACGTGCATGCCAGGGAGCCCGGGGCCGAGGCAGCCGAGACGCTGGCCAGCGCCGCGGCGGCCGCAGCGGCCGGCGGCGTTACTTCGGCTTTGCTGATGCCTAACACCTCACCGCCGATGGACTCGCCGGCTCTGCTGCGCAGGTACAGGGCCAGGGCCGCCGGCCTGCCGGCCAACCTCTATTTTTCCGCCGCGGCCACCTCGGGCCGTGCCGGGCGTTCGCCTTCGCGCCTGGCGGCGCTGAAGAAGGCCGGCGCCGCGGCGTTCACCGACGACGGCTCCGCCATACCGCCGCGGCTGCTGCCGGGGCTCATACGTTCCGCCGCCGCGCTCGGGACGCCGCTGCTGAACCACTCGGAGGACTTTTCCAGGACCGGCGCCGGAGCGATAAACGAGGGGCCCGCCTCGCGGCGGCTCGGCGTGCCCGGCATACCGCCGGCGGCCGAGCTGAACGCGGTGCTGGCCGACCTCCTCGCCGCTTCCGCCGCAGGGCCCATACACCTGCAGCACCTGAGCCTGGCCTCCTCCGTTGCCGCGCTGCGGGCGGCCAAAGCCTGCGGCTGGAAGGTGACCGGCGAGACCTGCCCTCATTATTTCACGCTGAGCGACTCGGACATAAGGAAGGACGACGCCTCCTTCAAGATGAAGCCGCCGCTGCGCTCCCCCGCCGACAGGGACGCGGTGCTGGGCGCCGTTCTCGACGGCACCATTGACGTTATCGCCACCGACCACGCCCCGCACGAGGCCGCGCTGAAGGCCCGCGGGCTCGCCCGCGCGCCGTTCGGCATAATCGGCCTCGAGACGCTGGCGCCCCTGTGCGTGACCGTCCTCGTGCGGGCCAACGGGCTGCCGAAGAAGCGCCTGGCCGCGCTCACGTCGCTCAACCCGGCCGGGCTGCTCGGTCTCGCGCGCAAGGGCAGGCTGGCCGCCGGCTTCGACGCGGACGTGACGGTGCTGGACCCTTCCTCCGTCAGGCGCGTGCCTTCCTCGTTCGTCTCGCGCTCGTCCAATTCCCCCTACGTGGGCCGGCGGCTGAGCGGCTGGCCGGCGCTGACCGTCCTCGCCGGGAATGTCGTCTTCTCTTCCCGCTGAACGGTTCCCGTCATTTGCTAGAATTGTAGGACTGCTATGGGATTCCTCTACCGGAAGCTTGTAAGGCGCATACTCTTCGCTCTCAACCCGGAGCTGGTCCACGACTCGCTTATCAGGACCGCGCGCTCGACGCAGCACGTCGAGCTGTTCAACTCCGTGCTCCGCTTCCTGACGCGCTCGGCCGACATGCCGGTGCGCGCGGCCGGGCTGAAGTTCCGCAACCCGGTGGGCCTGGCGGCCGGCTTCGACAAGAACTGCGAGGCCGCCCGCTTCCTCGCCGGCCTCGGTTTCGGTTTCCTCGAGCTCGGCACGGTCACGCTGCGGCCGCAGCCCGGCAATCCCAAGCCGCGCCTGTTCAGGCTGCGCGACGACGGGGCCATAATCAACCGCATGGGCTTCAATAACTCCGGCGCCTGGGCCGCGGCCAAGTCGCTGGAGAAGCTGCTGCCGCTTCCTGTGCCGGTGGGCATCAGCGTGGGCAAGAACGCCGACTGCTCCCTCGAGGACGCCCCCAGGAACTACCTGGAGACGCTGAAGGTGATGTACGAGTTCGGCGACTATTTCGCCGTCAACATCAGCTCGCCCAACACGCTGCAGCTGCGTTCGCTGCACCGCGGGGAGAAGCTGCGCCGGCTCGTGGAGCCGATGCTCGACTTCGCGGCCGGCTGCAAAAAGACCAAGCCTTTCTTCGTCAAGATAGCCCCCGACCTGGAGGACGCCGATCTCGAGCGCGCCGCGGCGCTGGCCGTGGAGAAAGGGTTCGGGCTGATAGCCACCAACACCACGGTGGACCGGGCGGCCGTGCCGCAGCGCTGGAAGGCGTACGAGGGAGGCCTCAGCGGCCGCCCCCTCAGGGAGCTTTCCAGCGCGGTGCTGGCCAAGACCGCCGCGCTGGTGAAGGGCCGCGTCCCCATCATAGGATCCGGCGGCATTTTCGACGGCCCGAGCGCTAGGGAGAAGCTGCGCCTGGGCGCGGACCTGGTGCAGGTCTACTCCGGCCTCGTCTACGAGGGGCCGTTCATAGTCAAGGAGATACTCGACCATCTCCGCCGCAGCGGCTGGCGCCCCGGTTCCCGGGATTAGCCGGCGGGGAGGCGGGCGATTTTATATAATTAATCCGCTCCCCCTATGCACAAGACCGAACTGATAGCCGCGCTGGACACGGACACGCTGAAGTCCGCCGAGACGCTTCTGCGGAAGCTCGAGGGGCGCGTGAAGTTCTTCAAGATAGGTTCGGTGCTGTTCACCGCGGAGGGGCCCGCGGCGGTGGACCTCGTCCACAAGCACGGCGGGCGCGTCTTCCTGGACCTCAAGTTCCACGACATCCCCAACACCGTAAAAGGCGCCGTGCGCAACGCCGCCGCGATGGGCGTCTACTCCGTCTCGCTGCATCTTTCCGGCGGCGCGGAGATGGTGAAGGCCTGCGCGGAGCTCGAGAAGCGCCCGAAGCTCTGGGGCATCACGGTGCTGACCAGCTTCGACGAGTACGGCCTGTTCCGCGCCGGCTACCGCTGCGGCATAGCCAAGACCGTCAGGAACCTCGCCGCCCT